>CAJUBQ010000003.1 GCA_910584595.1 uncultured Eubacterium sp. | reverse complement strand
TTAGCAAAGAGAATCCTTTATTATAAAGGTTTTAGAGTTTCGCAATTACCTATTAGGTTACAGCAGATGAAAGGAGCATATGAAATGAATAATATGATCGAAACGAAAAATTTAACAAAAACGTATGCAGATTTTACTGCAGTTTCAAGTATTAATCTGCATATTCCCAAAGGGGCTGTTTACGGATTTCTGGGTCCGAATGGTGCAGGGAAATCTACGACAATGAAAATGTTTTTAGGTCTTACAAAACCGACAAGCGGTTCTTTTGTGATGAATGGAAAGAGGTACCCTGAACACCGCATGGAAATATTAAGGGAGACAGGATCATTTATTGAAGCGCCTGCTTTTTATGGGAATCTGAGCGGGGAAGAAAATCTGGAGATTATCCGTAAAATATTAGGACTCCCAAGAGCTTGCGTATCAGAAGCGCTTGAAATGGCAGGCTTAACGCAGTTTAAGAAACGGCTTGCGAAGAACTATTCACTTGGCATGAAACAGAGATTAGGGCTTGCAGGCGCCTGGATAGGCAAACCGCCCATTTTGATTTTAGATGAGCCGACGAATGGACTTGATCCTGTAGGCATTCATGAAATCAGGACGCTTATCAGAACGCTTCCAAAGAAATTTGACTGTACGGTTTTGGTATCATCGCACCTGTTGTCTGAAATTGAGCTGATGGCTGACAAGATCGGTATCTTAAATCATGGACGTTTATTATTTGAAGGAACGCTTGACGAGCTGACATCAGGCGCTTCTGCAAAAGGTTATCCAACGGACCATCTGGAAGATATGTTTCTTGCTTTGATCGATGCGGATAATCAAAAGAGAGGTGTTGTAAGATGAGTGTTTTTCTGGAATGGAAAAAGGCAAAACGAACCGGTTTCTTATCTGTATTTTTCGGCGGTGGTATTTTGGCGGCGGCTGTGCCTGCTTTGAATATGGCGTTTCGTTCAGAAATGTATGTGACGCAGAAAGGGACGCCTGTGTATATTTTGCTTTCTGCAAACTGGCAGCTGATGGCGATGTTAAATGTATTGCTTGTTGTCGTCGGCGCTTGTCTTTTATATCATACGGAATTTGCGGATCACGCAATGCAAAAGATGAAATCGCTTCCGATGCGGGAAAGCGCTGTTTTTGCCGGTAAAGCAATGCTAATCTTTTTTATGAGTATTTTCATATTGATGATGGAAGCGGCAGCAGTTGTATTCTGTTCATATCATTGGTTTCAAATCGGAACCGGTGATTGGGGCGAGCTATGGAAAAGTTTTGGGTATGCGTTGTTATTAATGCTGCCATGTATCGTGTTATCTCTTTTGATAGCAGAGTTTTGCAGGAATATGTGGGTATCGCTTGGCATCGGTGTAATTTGTGTCTTTACAGCGACAATGCTGCCTGCCAATCGTTTTATTTTTTCGCTTTTTCCATTTGCGATGCCTTTTCAGATGTTTGCAGGTACAGATATAACACTGATAATGCGCTATATCTGTGCTGTCCTGGCAGAGATGGCAGTTCTTGCACTGGCGGAGATTCTAAGTATCAGGATAAGGAGGGAGTTCGTATGAATTTTTTATCGCTTCTTGGTGTTGAATTTAAGAAAATAAAACGCACAAAGATATTTTTGATTTTGTTTGCTGCTACAGTAATTCTTTGGATACCATCGATCCTTCATGCAGATTTGAATTTTGGTATGCAGGCGGAAGGCATCTCTCCGGAAAACAATTTTTTTATTCAGGGATTTATGGGAATGTCGTGGTTTTTATTTCCTGCAAGTATGGTAGTGGGAACCGTTCTTTTAGGACAGACAGAACGGACAAATAAGGGGATTTTGAAAATGCTTGCGCTGCCAGTCAATACGTGGAAGCTTTGTATGGCTAAGTTTGTTGTATTACTTGTATTGGCGGCAGCGCTGATCTTAATGATGACGGGCATGTATTATATTAGCGCTGCCGTCTGCACTGCAGTTCGGGAATACACATTTTTACTGCCGCCGCTGTATGTTGTAAAAGAAATCGGCTGTTTGTTTTTATCTGCGATACCGATGATTGCATTTTTTTGGATGCTCTCTGTATGCATCCACACACCGATCTTTTCTGTCAGCATCGGCCTTGCGTCTATCGTTCCGTCTGTATTAATGATTAACACAAAAGCGTGGTTTGTTTATCCAATGGATTATCCGTTTTTTGTGATAACTGCAGAATATGGAAAACTCGCCTCTAATCTTACTACAGCACAGGTGGAATTCATACCGTGGATACCTGTTGCTGTTACCATCACAATTGTGTGTTTAAGTATTTCCTGCATCCGATTCGGGCAGTCTGAAAGGAGATTATGATATGAAAAATAAGATTTTAACTGCAATTAGTACGCTTATGATGTTTATTCCATGGACGATTCTGCCTTTGAGGTCTTTTGACTGGGCTTTAAAGTCGCCTGCTGCAGAAGTTATGATTTCCTGTTATGCAGCGGCTATGATTTTGGGTGGAGCGCTTACTATGATCTCTTATATGAAAGTAAAGGTACAGAATCATTTGATGAAGGTCTGTCTGGTAATAAACAGTCTGTATGCGGTTGGCGGAGTGGCCGTATTTGGATTGATGATGAACAATGGATACTAATCGGGCAGGAACTTGAGAAAAAGTTTGCAATTGTAATTTGCGCACGAAATTCGTATTTCGTGCGCAAACGGTTGAAAAAATTTTAATTTGTAGTATTATAAGAGAATAACATGTTCAAATGGAATAATGAAAGAATTCATATGTTTTGAGAAAATATCATGAGTTAAGGAAATGTGATTTCATGCTTGATAAAGAACTGTATGTAAAAAACCTGTGATAGTTCCAAAGTATTATTCGTTTAAAATAAAATGGAAGGAGTGAAAAATGGTATGCATCCATTTGAACTATGTATTAAATTTTGATTATAATTTTATAAGGAGGAACTTTTGATGAAAAAACTAATCTGTAAATTTTTAAAGGTATTAAGTTTGTGTTTATTGGTTTGTAGCATGTTTCTTTCAACAGTTATGGCGGCGGAAACTGATGTAAAAATGTATTCTGCTGAAAGCAAAGAGTCCGGTATGCAGCTATGTTTTATTTCACCGGAGGAAATGGAGCAACTGACTGCATGTAGAGAGATTGGAATAGACACATATAACTGGTTTCCGGATTCTGTTTTGGTAACTATAGAAAGACAGTCGGACGGCCACTGTAAAGTGGTTTTCATGAATAATGGTTTTCCTTTTGACAGATGTGACGTAGACGGAACAATTACATTATATAACATGAACATGGGGGTTGTAGCTAATCAAAAGGTTAGAGAACATAAATTGGTCTATGGGGTAGCGAGAGTGCTGGATATTTATCCTATGGGTGGAAAATATGCAACAGGCTCATATTCATTGCGTTTGTCTGATGGTGATGCTGGGACATTATATACGGGGACATTTTAAAATATGAGATTTATTAACTGGAATAAAATAGAAGACTGCACGTTTGAAGAACGGAAAGGTTTAATTCCATATATTAAACGGTTATTAACTATAAAAAATGAGTTTGAGCTGAAAGGGATAAACGGATTTGATGAATTTATTGATACTGATGCAGATTTGTTTGAGAAAGAATCCTTAGAGCTTGTAATGCAAGGATATATGCCGGAAATGTGCGAAAAGGTATTGTTTCATATTTTAAATGCGTCTAATCTTGAAAGAGTTGAATATTTAAAGAAAACAATATTTATTGACTTTTTATTAACAATACAGAAGGGGCATCTTGGAGATCAAGAGTTGAAAATCATTCTGTTATCATATTTAGGCGCTGGATTTTTAGATATACTGGAGAGTAGGTAAGAAAACAGATTCTTTCATTTGTCCAATAAGGAACTGTGAAAAAATAAAGTTATTATTTCACAGTTCCTAAAAGTTTATAAATATCCTCAATTACAATACATATTTTTTCATGAGTTACAGTATAACAAAAAACTTCTTCATTTTTTATAAAAGCAGGGTCTTCAAGAGTTATTCCCAAATTAGAATCCTCTTCCTGAAAATCAAAAATACCTTTTTTTCCTTTAAAAAAATGATAAACATAGTAATCCTTTTTCAAAAAAACTAGATGACTTTTGTCACTTTTGGGGTTTGAAGCAGCTCTTACAAATCCGTAATCAACAACACTATCGTTCAACTCAGACCAAATACTCTTATTAAATTCATCAATGTTATCCAAAAAAGGTTTAATCGTAAAACATACTGAATCTGCATAATATAAAATAATTTGAATAAACGTTTGGTATTCTTTATTACTTTTAGGAATATATCCAATAAAATTTTCTTTTCTTATTTTTAAATCTTTCATTTTTGTAAATCCTTCATTCAAAAACTTCAAATAAAAATTGTTGGAAAAAATCTGTTACATTTATATGACGGGTTTCATAATTATTATTAGCTATGTATAGAAACGCTATAATTTGACTCAGCTTATCAACTGCATTTATTACATGGTTAAATATGGCACATATAAGTTAGTATAATACTCTAAATGCAAACCTGTGTCAATCGTTTTACTGATATTGTTTTAACATTGGAAAAAAACCAAAAAATACTTGACATAAAGACAACAATTTGTTATCTTAAAAGCGAAGATAACAGATTGTTGTCTTTGCATTTGATACATTAATATTTTTTAGAAAATTCACATAAAAAAATTCACATAAAAAAATTTACATAGTTGCGATTATTAGGATATTCGGATTAAGGAGGAAAGGAGAAGCATATGCAGCAGGCATCAGATTATGAACTGGAATTATTGAGAGTTATTTGGGAAAATGGAGGAAGCGCGTTATATGCAGAAATAACAGCAGCTTTGGAAAAAAAAGGAATTATTTGGACCAAAAATACGGTTATCATGCTGTTATCCCGATTAATGGATAAGAAACTGCTCAAAGCGAATAAGATTGGACACCGCAATAAATATACAGCGATGGTATCGGAAGAAGAATATCAAAGTGAACAGACAGAATGTTTTTTAAATAAGATCTATGAAGGAAACGCAAAGGGACTTGTTACGACTTTGATTCAAAAAGAACTGCTGTCTGCGAAGGATTATGAAGAGCTGAAAAAATACTGGCAGAATGGCGGTGATTCTTATGAATGAACTGCTGATTAGATATGTGTCTGTTTCTTTTTCTGCGGCTTTGCTGATGACAGTGCTTATGCTGCTGCGTCCGTTGTATAAAAACCGATTCAGTAAACGCTGGCAGTATTATATCTGGCTTGTTGTGATAATCCGTCTGCTTATTCCATGGAATCCGGGTAACGGGTTGGTTGGATATTATTGTCATGAGATACAGGGGAAGGTACAGTCTGCGATCGGGCAGATTTCAGAAAGGGTTAACAGCGCAGTTGATAGCAGTACGGAACATACAGAGGAAAAGGATGAAATAAAGAACGAAATCGCAGTGGTAGCACAGGAGCAGCCGTTGCCGGATAAAAAGGAGACGGATAGCGAAAAGACAAATGCCATGAAGATACAGGATATTCCATCAGAAAATACGAAATTGGCATTTTTTAAAAATATTGCAAACAATATCTGGATATTCTGGCTGGTGACAGCGCTTATTTTATTCATACGAAAAATAACGATATATCAAAGTTTTGTAAAGTTTTTGAAAGCAGGATGTGTTACAGTTGATGAAATCAACCGCTTGGAAATTTTAGGGAAGGTAATGGAACAAAATGGTCTGCATTGTAAGACAGAGCTTTACAAAAACAGTCTGACAGCATCACCGCTATTGATTGGATTTTTCCATCCGGCTGTTGTTTTGACAAAGACGGAACTGTCGGACATAGATTTTTACTATATAGCGCTGCATGAGCTGACACATTACAGGCGCAGGGACATGTTTTACAAATGGCTGGTACAGTTTACGATATGCCTGCACTGGTTTAATCCGTTTGTATATGTGCTGGAACGTGAAGTCAGTCGGCTGTGCGAGCTTTCCTGTGATGAAGCTGTTATAAAAAAACTGGATGCAGATGGAAGACGCGCATATGGTGATACATTGCTGCGTGCAATGAGAGAGGGAGGCTTTTATAAAAACGCTTTCGCCTCTATCACGCTGCTTCAAGGAAAAGAACTATTAAAAGAAAGGCTGGGTGCAATTATGAAGGAGAAAAGGAAAACGGGATGGACAGTAGTTTTCTCAGCGGTTGCTGCATTATTATTTGCAGGCAGCGCCGTAGTGGCAGGCGCATATGTGCAGCCGCAGGCAGCGCCAAAAGTAAAGTCTGAATCAAAGAAAGAGGAAACTTCATTATCAGAATATAAAATGATCGAACAAAACGGCAATTTCTATATTTTGTATAAAGGGGCCAATGAACAGGATATGCCTTCAGGCGGAGTTACGGATGGCTGTATTGGCATTACTCTTGTAAAAAAAGAGGAATATACAGCGATTGGGCCTTTTAAGGATGTTCCTAATTTGGCTCGTGATGTAAAAACTCAGACAGAATATTTGTTGGAGAAGAAATCAATCTCCAAAGAAGAAGCTCAGCTGTTTGGAAAGGCAGCAGAAAAAATACAAAAGGATATTCTAAAAATAGGCATTAACAGAACGAAAGTATCTCTTTCGGCAGGCACAAGCATTATTTTGAAACTGTTTGGGACGGATAAGCAAGTCAAATGGTCTTCTGACAATAAAAAAATTGCGACAGTAAATAAAGACGGAAAAGTGACTGCAAAAAAAGCAGGAGAGGCAGTTATCAAAGCGAAAGTATACGGACAGACTTATTCCTGTGCGGTAAACGTCTATGCGCAGGCTGAAAAAGAAAAAGCAAATCAGGAAGAGATGCGTAAGGATGCATATCGTCAGCTTGGAATAACAAAAAAGAATGGGGCATATTATTTCAGGGGAAGACGAATCCGAATTTTTATGGATATGCGAAAGGATCAGTCGTTTGAATTATTTCATTATGATAAAGATGGTAAAGTAGATATCAGGCTGGATCATTCAGACGATTACGCAGAAGCATCGATTGAAAACTTGACAGAATCAGAAGCAAAAGAAATATTGAAGGATATGACCGATACGGACGATGTGGATGACGGCGGACAGATGAGTTTCAATATCAGCAGGCTAAAGAAAAGCCAGCTTTCGTCTAAAGCGCTCGAAGCGGTTCGCAAATGCAAAGATCATAGATGGTATGAGATTGCAGATAACGATATGCGGTATATTTATTATTATGGGCTGCCCGGTCAGTATGCATTTGAGCCAAAGTTTAGCGGACAGAAGGCAGAGATAGAAATTGTCGATATGAAAAGTTCCAAAGGGACATATGTATTGCTTGCGGTAAGGAATCATGTGCCGTTTATTGTAAAATATCAGGATCGGGAGGTAGCGCTTCAAAAGATTTCCATTTAAGAAGTCGGATAATTGAGAGGTAACATAAGTTGTAATTATTATAGTGGCGTGAAATAGAATAAAGCGGGCAGGCTGATCCATATTTTCAGTTAGAAATTATGGTAACGGTCTGCCCGAGTATGTGTAATATTTTTAAAAAGATTTTATTTTTGAAAATAGATTAATGATTCTTAATGATTTCATCAATGATAGAGCGGCCATCTAATAAAACACTGTTATCTAATATATCTATATCCTCTTCACGTTTTGCTATGGATTTCATTAAATCGCCTAATGTATCACAATCTCCTGCCAATGAGCTTAAAACAGAGGATGTTTTTATTAATAATGCTTTCTCTGCAATATCAGAATACTCTCTTTTATACAGTAGTTTATGATTTATTTCACTCCAGCCTTCTTCAAAAATACTTCTGGTTTGTATTTCTATAGGGATTATAATACCTTCATGGTTAATGTGCCGAATTGTATAGTGGATAGATCTATAATCGACGCCATTTTGGAATTCAACATTTTTTAGTCCATAATAAATACTCGGATCATCGCCTCTTCGTAATTTTACCTGTGGTTTTTCACAAAAATTTTTTTTATATTTCGAGATTAATATTTTATGTAAAGGGAGGTAGTCGCTTTTAAAAACATATAATGCTCTTATGCCAATAATATCTGTTATTTCAATCAAATAGGTATCTTTATTAAACTGTATATCTGTGTTTTCGTATTCTACAGATTTTCTGATTATTTTTTCAATAAGATGTTCAGGATTTTTTATTCTGAATCTGACAGAATGAACAGGCTCTAAATTAC
The DNA here is from genome assembly GCA_910584595.1 of uncultured Eubacterium sp. Lineage (GTDB taxonomy): Bacteria > Bacillota > Clostridia > Lachnospirales > Lachnospiraceae > Eubacterium_J. Next base: position 90,154 of record CAJUBQ010000003.1, on the reverse strand, counting down.
TGATTTCCTGAACGAAGTCGGCAGCCGTTTCTTTAAATATTTTAGTTTTGGAAAGGTAATCAGCTGCAATTTCCATCAACGTTTTCCACGATAATCCTGATTGTAGAAATAATTCTTCGTTATTATATTTTTTTAAAAAATCATGTTTATTAATCATATTTTCATCGTACTCCTGTTACCGTTTGCAGCAAAAAAGCTGCAAATCGCAACTTCTAATGATTGAGCAGTAAAAATTCTGAATTTAAAATTATAAAACCATAAATGAGCCATTTCTAACAAAGCTTGCTTTTGAATAATTTCCTGATGCGTACAATGTCCTTTTAGTTTAGCGATTAAGTTGTTAACGATAAAAAGTTCATTGATATAAAGATCAGTGTCTTTTTCAACATTTGACACTAACTGTATTGGCTGGCGCCGTAAGAACCAATAGCTGCTGTAAGCATAGACTTTGTTCAAATTAGCATGGTCTATTCCATGAAATTCTTTCATTCTTATCATATCTGCAAAATAGTCGCAGACGGCATAACCTAAACGTCTGGAATTAATTGTTGCGTATTCGTTTAATCCTTTTTTCTGGATAAATTTTTGGGCTTCTGAATACCATACTCCAAAGCGTTCTTGCAAAGCTTCAATGGTATAATGTTCTAAAATGTAAGCGTATTCTATTTCGTAACGTTGGTTTTCCTTTGTGTTCATTTAGATATTCTCCCAATAATAATTGTAAATATGTACATTATCGTAAAGTAAGGAACTGTAAAGAAATAATCTGATAAAGTTACGCTGGATTTTTCTTCGAGAGCGCCAGGCAAAAATGAGTCTGACGATTGTCAGACTCATATGATTATTCTAAGTCTAAAAAGTCTTGTGAATCAGTATCATTTAAAAACTTTTCAAATATTTTCTGATCATCTAATAAAACTTTTTCTTTATAATTAGGTCCTTTATTTTCAGACTTATCTTTTTTATATTGATTTGACAAAAAATTTCTTTTAAAATTTTCCATTTCACGAAGCGCATTTTCGTCAAATCCATATGGTTGAAACTGATTCACCATAGAGCCTCCTCCTTTTACAATTTTGTTCGCCTCCAGTTCAATAATTCTAACATATAATGGACAATTTGTAAATATATTTTTAGTATATTGCAAAAGTAGTTTAACGCAAAAAATAGTTTCGTTGAAAGGAAGTTTGGAAATGTTATTTTAAAATGTAATATTTTATGTTAAAAGCGGTCAATCAGTCCTTTTACAATTAAAAAGAATAACAGCACAGGCAGAATATATGTGACATAAACCCGTATCTGGCGCGGCAGTTTCAGACCTTCACCTGTATTTGTTTCTTTTAAATATGCATCAAAGCCCCAGCCAAATCGGGATACGCAAAACAATAGGTAGCACAAAGCTCCAATTGGCAGTATGACATTGCTCACCAGAAAATCTTCCAGATCTAATACAGTGCTTCCTTCGCCAAGCGGCTGGAACGAGGAGAGCAGATTAAAGCCCAGCGCACAGGGCAGGGACAGTACAATCAGTGCTGCAAGGTTTATCATACATGATTTTTTTCTCGTCCAATGAAATAAATCCATACCACAGGAAATAATATTTTCAAAAACAGCTAATATTGTTGAAAATGCGGCAAATGACATAAAGACAAAAAAGAGCGTGCCCCAAAGCCGTCCGCCTGCCATACTGTTAAAAATATTTGGCAGAGTGACAAAGATCAGTTTTGGTCCCTGATCCGGACTGATGCCAAATGCAAAGCAGGCAGGAAAAATAATGAGGCCGGATACGAAGGCAACAAACGTATCTAAAACCGCAATATTGACGGATTCGCCTAACAGGCTGCGTTTTTTGTCAATGTAGCTTCCAAAGATGCCCATGGAGCCGATGCCGAGACTAAGCGTAAAAAACGCCTGATTCATCGCTGCAGTAATGGTTTCCCAGACTCCGGCTTCTTTCATCTTTCCAAAATCAGGAAGCAGGTAAAATTTTAATCCTTCTGCACCGCCTTCTAACAGGCAGCTGTGTATCGCCAGTATGATAATAATGCCGAGCAGCAGGCTCATCATAATCTTTGTAATCCGTTCCACACCTTTTTGCAGACCGATCGAACAGATAAATATTCCGGCAGTGACGACGAGGATCATAGCTCCTGCTAAAATCTGTGGGCTGGAGAGCATATCCGAAAACATCTGGCCGACCTGATCGGTGTCTTTTCCCTCAAATTTTCCGGTCAGCATTTGGTAAAAATAATACAGCATCCATCCGGTTACGGTAGTATAAAACATCATCAGCAGGTAATTGCCTGCCATACCAAGATATCCATGCAGGTGCCATTTTTGTCCCGGTTTTTCCAGTTTTTCAAAGCTGCGGATAATGCTTTTACGGCTGGCGCGTCCTACGGCAAATTCCATCGTCATAACCGGAATGCCCATAATCACGAGGAAAAACAGGTAAAACAGTACGAAAGCGCCTCCGCCATATACGCCTGCAATATAAGGAAAGCGCCATACATTGCCGATGCCAATCGCACAGCCTGCAGACAACAAAATAAATCCCATACGCGAGCCTAATTTTTCTCTTTCCATGTAGAGTCTCCTTTTCTTATATTTATTGAGGAATTATCAGCAAGTTGTGACGATCATTTGCTGGCAGTTCCTTATTCTGGTATGCATGTTGAAACACGCATCCGTTATTATATCATAAAACAGATGTAATATGGCAACAAATTGATAATATTTTGTGGATAAAGGAATGACATCCAATTGCTTCTGTGATAAAATCATTCTAAAGATGCAAAGGGGATCAAAAATAGAAAAGAGAGGACATGCATGAAATTTCTTCACATATCAGATCTTCATATTGGAAAGCGCCTGAATGAATTTTCGATGATCGAAGATCAGAGATATATATTAAAAGAAATATTGGAGATTGCCAAAAGAGAACAAGTAGACGGTATTTTGATAGCGGGAGATATTTACGATAAGCCAATTCCATCCGCAGAAGCAGTAAAAGTATTTGATCTGTTTTTAACAAAGCTTGCGGATCAAAAGATAAAGGTATTTGCCATAAGCGGCAACCATGATTCACCTGAGCGGATTGCGTTCGGAGCACAGCTGATGAGCAGCAGAGATGTATATGTATCTCCGGTCTATGATGGAACAAGCACGAAAATAACGGTAACTGACGAATACGGAGAATTGTATATTTATTTGCTGCCGTTTCTAAAGCCTGCAGTGATGCGGCATATATTGGAAAAAGAATCGGAAAAAGAATCGGAATCGGGAAAAGAATTGGAAAAAGAAACTGATACGAAGATGCCGGAATCCTATCATGATGCGGTCAGAATGGCCATTGAACGGATGGATATTGATAAAGAAAAACGAAATATTCTTGTGTCCCATCAGTTTGTGACAGGTGCAGGCCGATGTGATTCAGAAGATATTTCAGTCGGAGGGATTGACAATGTGGATGCAGAGGTTTTTGATGCGTTTGATTATGTTGCCCTTGGCCATATTCATAGTCCACAGTCTGTAAAACATGAAACGGTGCGCTATTGCGGAACACCGTTAAAATATTCATTTTCGGAAGCGGCACAGGAGAAGTCTGTCGTTTTCGTGGAGTGTGCCAAAAAGGGACAGTTATTGCTTCGTGTGATACCGTTAAAGCCGCTTCATGATATGCGGAAAATACGGGGGACTTATTTAGAAGTTACCGCCCGTTCTTTTTATGAAGGGACAGACACGCATGATTATGTACAGATTACTCTGACGGATGAGGAAGATGTACCGGATGCTCTGCAAAAGCTGCGCGTGATCTATCCGAATTTAATGCAGCTTGTTTATGATAACAGCCGTACGAAACAAAACCAAATGATTGAGATATCTGAGCATACGCAGCGGAAAACGGAACTGGAATTGTTTGAGGAATTTTATGAACTGCAGAATAATCAGCCAATGAGTCAGGAACAGGCAGCATTTATCAGAAAGCTTATCGAAGAGAATCGGTAATGTTCTTCCTGAACGGGAGCATTGAAAAGGAGAAAAATATGAAACCTGTAAAACTTAGAATGAGCGCTTTTGGCCCATATGCAAATGAGACGGAGATTGATTTTGAACGATTTGGCGGACAGGGGCTGTATTTGATTACAGGTGATACCGGAGCGGGAAAGACGACAATTTTTGATGCTATTGCGTTTGCACTGTACGGAGAAGCCAGCGGTGATGTACGCAGGGCAGATATGTTCCGCAGCAAATATGCAGCAGAAGATGTACCAACATTTGTAATATTTTCATTTGATTATCGGGGAAAACGGTATACAGTAAAACGGAATCCTGAGTATATGCGGCCAAAAGGGCGGGGAAAAGGCTATACGCTCCAAAGGGCAGAAGCGGAGCTGATATACCCGGATGAGAGAGAGCCGGTTACAAAGGCGAAAGAAGTTACACGTGCAGTAACAGAGCTAATCGGGCTGGATCGCAGGCAGTTTACGCAGATTGCAATGATTGCGCAGGGGGATTTCCAAAAGCTGCTGCTTGCTGCAACGGAAGAGCGGATTGGCGTTTTCCGCCAGATTTTTAAGACCGGTATTTATCAAAGGCTGCAGGATCAGTTAAAATCTGCGGAAAAAGTCCAATGGCGGGTATATGAAGAATTAAAACGTAGTATGCATCAATATATGGATAGTATTCTTTGTACGGGCGAATCTCTGGCAGCAGAAAAAATGAGGGAACTTCTTAAAGGAAAATTTGACGGCAGGGTTGCAGAGGGGCTGGAATTGCTCAAACAGATCTGTACGGAAGATGAGACAGAGCTTAAAGAGCTGGATGCGCAGACGGAACAACTGGAAACTCAGATGCAAAAAGAAGACCAGCTTCTTGGAAATATTCATAAAATTAAAGAACAACGGGAAAAGCTGTCAGCAAATGAGCAGCTGTTAGCGAAAGAACAGCCAGAACTTGAAGCGGCAAAAGAACGTTTGCAGAAAGCGGAGCAGGGAGCACAGCAATGTGGGACGCTTGCGCTTCAAATCAAAGAACAACAAGATCATCTTATTTTATTTGAACAACTGCAGCAGGAAAAAGATATTCAGCACGATCAACTGCAGCAGTTTGAAACAGAACATCAGCGATGCCAAACGATGCGGGTGCGCAGACAACAGCTGGAACAGATGATCGATGCAGAAGAAGGAGAATTAAAAAATCTGGCATCGGCAGGAGAGGAAAAAGAACGTCTGGAACATCAAAAAGAGGATAAAAAGCGCAGGAAAGATCAAATTTACCGACAAAAGGCGCAGCTGCAGCAGGAAATAGAAAAAGAATGCATCACGCAGGAGCGGTTATCTAAGGAGAGTAAAAAGGAAGCAGAAACAGTGCATCAGATCAAACAGATAAAGATGCAGATAGACCAATGGTCAGACTGTGAACGTCTTTGCGTTTCGGCAAAAGAGCTTTTGCAAAAACTGGACGAACAGAAGAGTCTCTTAAAACAGGAAACCGAAGAGCAAAAACATATTGCGGATGAAATCAGACAGACGAAAGCAGCATGTAAAGAATGGAAAGCCCAGGAAGAAGGGATTGCTGCGGCAGGAGAAAAACGAAGGGCAGAGCTGGAGCGGTTAAAAAATGCAAATGAATTAGAAATATTGGCTTCGCACAGAGCGAAAGAGGCGTTCGATAATCTGCATTTGTTTCTGGAGCAGAGGCAGCGGATGACAGCGTTAAACCAAGAACTGGAACAGCGTCAAAGCGCGTTTGAAAAGGTGCGGCAACAGTTTGAGGAGCGTCAAAAGCAGCGCAGTATATGGCAAAATGAATGGGAAATGCTCAAAGATACAGATGCCCGGATATTAGAGCTGGAGCAGCAGAAAAAAGAATTGGCGGAACGAAAAAAAACGCAGAAACAACTGGCTCAGGAGATAGACAGACTCAGAGTGCGCGAGGAAGAGCTGAAATTGTCACAGGAAGAATATCTTGCAGCTGTAAAAGAAAAAGAGCAGGCGTCTTATCATTATCAGCGGTTGGAGCAGAGGTTTCTTGATGCGCAGGCAGGACTGCTGGCACGTGGATTAAAAGAAGGAGATACTTGCCCGGTCTGTGGTTCGGTTCATCATCCGCAGCTGGCAGAAGTACCGGATACGGTACCGGAAAAAGAGGAATTGGAGCGCGAAAAGCAGCAATTGGATGCCGCCGCTGCGAAAACAGAACGTCTCAGTGTACAGACAGGACATTTGGCAGAACGATTGGCGGAACAAAGACAGGCTGCGGATGATTTGGCAAAGCTTTTGTTTGGTATCAATGTTATACAAAAAGATATGGATGAAATGCTTGCACAAAATGAGCAGCAGCGAAAGTTAAAAGAAAAAGATTTAAATACGAAAGAGAAAAAAGCGCAAAAAGAGAAAAAACGGAAAGAAGAACTGGATAGTCTCATAAAAGACTGTGAGGCAGAACAAGCGGAATTAGATCAGCTGTTACAGCAAAAAAACAAAGAACTGGCAGCAGCAAATGGCCAGCTGGAAGAAAAGCGCAGACAATTTGATGATAGTACGAAACAGCTCCATTTGCCGCAGCATTTGGCTGAAGATATCAATAAAGCCGAGACTTTTCTGCAGCAGATCGCAGATGAGTGTGAACAACAACTGCAGCAAGCGCAGGCGGATAAAAAGAGACTGAAACAACTGGAACAGGAAGCCGAAAAAGAGGAGTTGCAACAGCAGACATTGCAACAGCAGATCAGCGAAAAGCAGGAATATCTGGCAGACTTAAGCGGACAGGAGAGAACTTTGCAAAAACAAGTTTCCAGAGAAATTCAAAAAACAGGGGAGATTTTAGCGGATGCGGAAAAATTCTTATGTTTGCCTTCCACAGAACCAGAGGCCTGGCGTGACGGTATACAAGCAGGCAGAGACAAGCTAAAGATTTATATAGAAAATAGAATGGAAGAAATTCAGAAATGTCGGCTACTGGAAGAGCAACGGCAGAAAAAAGAAGAAGAGCTTTTGTTTATCAAAGAGCTGCTGCTGGATCTGGAAAAAGAACTGGAAGTCGTTAAAAACAGAAGAAGTGAAAAGAACAAGCAGCTGTTTGAAAGCCTGTATGCGTATGAGCCAAAAGAAGAGACGTTTCGGAAGATGCTTGAGGGTATAACGTTGGAAACGCCGTCCGAAGATCAGTTACTTGAGGCAGCGGCTTTTCTTGAGCAGGATTTAGAAAATCAGCTGCAATTGATATCTGATGAGATCAGGCATAATCAGGAAAAGCTCATAAGGAAGCAAAAGCTGGAAACAGAAATTTCAGAAAAACAAACGGGACTGCGCCGACTTATCAAAGAAATTCAGGCTGCGGAGATTATGTTGGAGCGGCAAAAAACACAGAATCAGGCCAGAACAGAAAAAATCGAAAATTTATGCCAGCAGTTAGGAACGGAACAAAGAGAACAGGCAGAAGAAAAAATCCGAACACTTTGCGAACAAAAGAAAGGACTGGAAGATCATTTACATCAGGCGCAAAAAGACTACACGGACTACAGAACGAGAATAGAACGGATTTTATCGGCTATCGAGGTACTGCACAGCCAGCTGAATGATGCCGGAGAAGCAGGAAAGTTATCCATGGAGACTGTGTTAGAGAGAAAAGAGGAGCTTCTGCAGTTAAAAGCAGATTTAAGAAAAAAGAGAGATCAGAAAAAACATGCGTTTTCTGTAAATTATGATATCTATAATAAAGTAAAGGAAAAGCAAGAGAATATTGTTACCGTAGAAAAAAAGTATATTTGGATGCGGGCATTATCCGATACAGCCAATGGTATGTTAAGCGGAAAGCCAAAGATTGAGCTGGAGACATATGTACAAATGGCATATTTTGACCGTATTTTGATACGTGCGAACCGCCGCTTGCTTACGATGAGCAGCGGACAGTATGAATTAAAGCGGGCAGAAGGCAGCAGTAACTTAAAAGGAAAGGCAGGGCTGGAGCTTTGTGTGATAGATCATTATAATGCAACAGAGCGCAGTGTGAAGACTTTGTCCGGAGGAGAAACCTTTGAGGCGTCTCTGTCACTTGCACTGGGGCTGTCTGATGAAATTCAGTCTTATGCGGGAGGAATTCAGATGGATTCCATGTTTGTAGATGAAGGATTTGGATCACTGGATGAAGAAGCGCTGAGTCAGGCTATGAAAGCGCTCATACATCTGACAGAAGGAAATCGTCTTGTCGGCGTCATTTCTCATGTTTCAGAACTGAAAGAACAAATCGATCAAAAGCTGGTCATTACAAAGCAAAGGGAGAAAGATGGCAGGATAAACAGTGTTGTAACGATAGAATAAGGATGGTAGCAATTGCAGCGAAAATAAACAGAAACATATGTTTCGGCTGTTATAATAAAATAGCGATTAAACTTAAAAAAGGAATATATATGGAAACAATTGCGATTATTGATGATGATATGTATATCGGCGATATGCTGGAAAAAGTTTTGAAAAAGGAAGGATATGGAATACTACGTGCATATTCAGGAACGGAGGCGTTATTGCTTCTGGAGAAAAACAGGCCGGATTTGATACTGCTGGATCTGATGCTGCCGGGATTATCCGGTGAAGAAGTATTAGCAAAGATCAGCCATATACCTGTGATGGTAGTGAGTGCAAAAGTGGATGTCTCTGATAAAGTGAATTTACTCTTGCAGGGAGCGTGTGATTATTTGACCAAGCCGTTTGACATAGAGGAGCTTCTGGCGCGGATTACGGTTCAGTTCCGTAATCAAAAACGCAAAGAAACAAAACAGGTTTTTCGCTGGAAGGATATCGAACTGGATATTCAGACGCATGAGTTAAAGGTTTGCGGGCAGCTCGTTAAAGTTACAAAGACAGAATTTGCCATTATAAAACTTCTCATACAAAATCCGGAGCAGGTGGTAACGCGTTCTGTTATTTTGGATCGTATCAGTATAGATACGCCGGATTGTACAGACAATTCCCTGAATGTGCATATCAGCAATCTGAGAAAAAAGCTGCGGGAGTCAAGCGGTGAAGATTTTATCGAAGCAGTCTGGGGGATTGGATTTAAGCTGGCTGTGCGTGAAAGCGGCAGGGAAGTTGGTGCATAACAGTTCCTAAGAAATCTTAATCATTTCTTTATGAGTTTCTTAACAGGTTTCTTAACCTTTCTATTTTAGAATGATTGCAGAATTAATAAAAAGCAGTGAAAGGAATGTACTGCAGGATATTCAGCTGCAGTAAGAGGGAGGTTAAGAATGGAATATGTACTTATCACAAATGCGCTATCCAAGCATTACAGGCATTTTAAGGCGTTAGACGGATTAACGATGCATGTGCCAAAAGGCGCGATCTATGGATTTGTAGGGAAAAACGGTGCGGGAAAGACGACGCTGATTCGATTGATCTGCGGGCTTCAGCGGCCGACCGGGGGAGATTATTTTTTGTATGGCGTGGACAGCCGAAAGAAAGAAATTGCGGCTTCTCGCAGAAGAATGGGGGCTGTTGTGGAAACGCCTTCGATTTATTTGAATCTGACTGCGGAAGAGAACTTGCGTCAGCAGTATAGGATCTTAGGCAGGCCTTCTTTTGATGGGATTCATAAACAGCTGGAACTTGTCGGATTAGCGGATACCGGTTCCAAAAAAGTAAAGAATTTTTCACTGGGCATGCGTCAAAGGCTTGGCATCGCGGTAGCGTTGGCAGGTGATCCGGATTTTCTTGTGCTGGATGAACCAGTAAACGGACTGGATCCGCAAGGTATCGTGGAAGTTCGTGAACTGCTTTTGAAGCTAAACCGGGAAAGACAGATTACCGTATTGATCTCCAGCCATATTTTAGACGAGCTTTCACGTCTGGCGACACATTATGGATTTATCGATCACGGACATATTGTAAAAGAAATCAGCGCACAGGAATTAGAATCAGCCTGCAGAAAATGTATCTGTGTTGAAGTGTCAGATACAAAGAAGCTGGCGCTTGTACTGGATAGAATGGGAATCGAATATGCTGTACATTCAGATACACAGGCGGATATTTATGGTACGATTCATGTAACACAATTAGTCATGCTGCTGGCCGAACAGGAGTGTGAGGTAGTACGGATTCATGAGAGAGACGAAAGTCTTGAGAGTTATTATATTCGTCTGATTGGAGGTGGCGATCATGAGTAAATTATTACGTGCAGATTTTGTCCGTATGAAAAAATCTAAAATGTATTGGGCTGGGCTGGCGACTTTGCTTGGGATGGGCATTATGCTATTATTAAGTTGTTATGCCAGCTCATTAAAATATGATGTGCCTTCGTCACAGGTTTTGCGGGAGGCTATCTTTCAAAATATGATAATGATTGGCATTATATTAGCTGCATTTAGCAGTTTGTTTATTGGAACGGAATATGATGAAGGGACGATTCGAAATAAGCTGATGATCGGACAGTCACGGGTCAGTATTTATTTGTCGAATTTTATTTCCTGTATGGGCGGTGCTGTTTTTCAGGCTGCAGTATCTATCGTTTGCGTATATGTCGTTGGAATGATAGTATGTGGAAAAACAGATATGACAGCTGGAGACTTTTTTCAATTGAGCGCTGCCCTGGTGTTTTTATGTATGGCATATGTCTCGATATATAATTTAGTTTCCATGCTTATCAGCAGTAAATCTCATGCAGCAACAATAAATATTCTGCTGTCATTTGCATTTTTGATACTTGCGTCTTATCTTATTATGCAGCTCAGTCAGCCGGAGATGATGACTCAGATTAGCATGACAGCAGATGGTATGCCAATGCAAGGGGATCAGATGCCAAATCCTGCTTATATTACAGGGCTACAGCGTGATATTTACCAGTTTATGACTGATTTTCTGCCAGGCGGTCAAAGTTATCAGATTGCAAATAGTTCTATGCAGGAGCAGATACTTCGGCACCCGTTTTTATCGTGTTTTTATTCTGTCATCATTACAGCCGCAGCAAATATAACAGGTATTTTTTTGTTCCGCAGAAAGGATATCAAATAATATGCTTCTCATATTATCAATTTTGCTTTTTATGGTGGCGGTTTTTCTGCTGCTTAAGCTGATCGCCGTATATCGGTCTGTAGATGTGATACGCAGACAATTTGCAGAGCGCATGGAGACAGATACAAATGTAGGAATAGATATTTCAAGTTCTGATACAAAAATTCGTGATTTAGCTGCCGATTTAGACCGGCAGCTAAAACTGCTTCGTGAAAAACAAATCCGGTATATAAGGGGAGATCAGGAATTGAAAGCAGCAGTCACGAACATATCACACGATATCAGGACTCCGCTGACAGCAATCTATGGTTGCCTGAACTTGCTGGAAAATGAAGAGAAATCAGATGCAGCAGAAGAATATCTTGGATTGATTGCAAATCGAATGGATGCGCTGAGAGCTCTTGCAGAAGAATTGTTTCGTTATTCGGTCATATTGTCTGTAGATTCGTATGGGGAATATGCAGATAAAAAGGAGTTGTCTTTACGCGCAGTATTAGAAGAAAGTATAGCAGGATATTACGGGGCAATTGTGAATGCAGGCATTCAGCCTCAAATTAATATTTGCGATCAGCCGGTAAAAAGAAAACTGAACCGACAGGCGTTAGCGCGGATTTTTTCTAATGTCATTAGCAATGCAATCAAATATAGTGATGGAGACTTTCAGGTAAGTCTGAATGCCAAAGGTAAAATCTGTTTTGCGAATCACGCGCAAAAACTGGATGCGGTGAGCGCTGCCCGGTTAACGGAACGTTTTTTTACGGTAGAAGACGGATGCAGTTCTACCGGGCTGGGGTTGTCCATTGCACGTACGCTGACAGAAAAAATGGGAGGAAAAATAGAAGTGAACTATCTGGATGGGAGACTTAGCGTGCTTTTGTTTTTTGAAAACAATATTTCATAAAATATTGTACATTATGAGCGGAATGTGATAGGATGTATCATAATCATTTTGGTGTCGCAGCCATTGAAAGAGGAGGAGAGGAATTTATGGATTCTGTTAAGAATTCCAAAGCAGGTGTTTTACGAAGACTTGCAGCATATTATAAGCCATATCAGCGGGTATTTTGGACAGATATGTTTTTTGCGTTTGTATCAGCGGCAGCAGCGCTCGTGATACCGCTGGTTGTACGGTATGTGACGTCTGCGATTACTGTTATGGAAGTCACAGAAGCGCAGAGCATGATTTTAAAATTGGGAATTCTGATGCTTATCCTGGTGTTTGTACAGTGGTACAGCAATTATTACATTTCTTACTACGGACATGTTATGGGTGCAAAAATTGAATACGATATGCGTGCGGAGATTTTCGATCATTATCAGAAAATGTCCTTTTCTTTTTATGACGAGCAAAAAGTCGGACAGCTGATGTCGCGGGTGACGAGTGATTTATTCGATATTACGGAGCTGCTGCATCATGGACCGGAAAATATTGCGATATCGTTTATTAAGATTATTGGCGCATTTTTAATACTGATGTCTATCAATCGCTATCTTGTGATTGCAGCATTTGCACTGATCCCGTTTATGCTTATCTTTGCTTATGTATACAATAAAAAGATGAAACGGGCTTATCGAAAAAATCGTGAAAAAATCGCAGAGATCAATAGCCAGATAGAAGACAATCTTTCGGGAATCCGGGTAGTAAAATCTTTTGCAAATGAAGAGCTGGAAAATGAAAAGTTTAAATCTGGAAATGATGGATTTCTGGCTGCAAAGAAAAACAGTTATCACTATATGGGGCATTATCATTCGGGACTGACAGCATTTACGACGTTGATTCATGTAATGGTTATTTTTTTTGGCGGTTTTATGGTGACCAAAGGAATTGTTAATGTGACTGATATGGTAACATTTTTACTTTACATTAATGTTTTTACGGATCCGGTCAGAACATTGATTGACTTTACAGAGCAGTTTCAAAACGGATATTCCGGCTATGAACGGTTTATTCAAATGCTGGACATCATGCCGGATATTCAAGATGCTGAGGATGCTCAAAAGCTGGAACAGGTAAAGGGAAATATTTGTTTTGAAGATGTATGTTTCCGATATTCAAAAGAAAATGACGCAGTGCTGCAGCGCATTAATCTGAACGTTCCTGCCGGAGAATATGTAGCGCTTGTTGGACCGTCAGGCATCGGAAAAAGCACGTTATGCAGCCTGATTCCAAGATTTTATGAGGTGACAGGCGGACGAATAACTATAGACGGAAAAGATATCAGAAAGCTGCAGCTGAAAAGCTTACGAGACAATATCGGCATGGTACAGCAGGATGTGTATTTATTTGCGGGGTCCGTATATGACAATATTGCTTACGGCAAACCGGGAGCAAGCAGGGAAGAAGTCATAGAAGCGGCCCAAAATGCGAATGCACATGCGTTTATTATGGAGCTTCCGCAAGGTTACGACACAGATATCGGACAACGCGGGATCAAGCTGTCCGGGGGACAAAAACAAAGGTTGTCTATCGCCAGGGTATTTTTAAAAAATCCACCAATTTTGATCTTTGATGAGGCGACCTCCGCATTAGATAATGAAAGTGAAAAAGTAGTGCAGGAGTCTTTGGAGAAGCTGGCAGCAAACCGTACGACATTTGTTATAGCGCATCGGCTGACAACGATACGGAATGCAGAACAAATACTTGTTCTGACAGAGCAGGGGATAGAAGAGCAGGGGACGCATGATGAATTAATGGCAAAGAAAGGCATTTATGCAGGATTGTATCAGATGAGATAAGTTTGGAATGACAGATGCAACAACGGCAGATGATACTGCAGGAAAGAGAATGAAAGAAGGTAAAGTTTAACAGTGCCGAATGAGGCGCTGTTTTTTTTGCCATTTTCTGCAATAACTGGACGATTTCTTTAATTTATTAGATTAACTTTGTAAAGAGTAGTAAAATATAACACAATAGTACAATGAAAGTAAACTTCAAAAAGTACTATAGATATAAGATAGTATAAAGTTATAGAAAAGTATACCGAAATATAACGTGATAAGAAAAACAAAAATAATCGGATTAAAAACAAGGATAAATCGCGAGGAAGGGAGAGAAACAAACGTATGTTTGAAATTGCTATATGCGATAATGAGAAGTATTTTAGACAGGAGTTAAAACAGATGCTAGCAAAGGATATGATGGACAGAGGCTTGGTGTTTCAAATAGATTCGTTTGCTTCGGGTGAAGAATTTACTGCATTAGGTATCGGAATCGTAAAGTATACAATTATATTTTTAGATATTCATTTGGAAAACATGGATGGTTTTATGACAGCAAAGAAGATACGGGCAGTAAGTAAGGAAGTATTTATTGTTTTTGTGACAGAATATGAAGATTATGCATTGCAAGGTTATAAAGTTGATGCAATAAGATATTTATTAAAAGGTGATTTGGAACTGAAAAGTGAAATTCACGAGTGCCTGGATGCAATTATCGAAAAAATGAATTATAAAATTATTAAGAGGAAATTTAAATTTAAAGAAGAAGAGAAAGAAATATCATTAGACCGTCTGTTATATATCGAAAGTAAATTACATAAGCTGGAATTTCATGTTATGGAACAGGATATGAAAATTTACACCATGTATGAGAAGTTGAATAAAATGGAACAAAAATTAGATGGATATGGGTTTATTAGAATCCATCAAAGTTTTCTTGCAAATTTGAAATATATAAAAGAAGTGAAAAGATATAAAGTAATTTTGAATAACGGGATAGAATTAAGGATACCAAAAGCGCGTTATAAGCAAGTAAAAGATTTATTTATAGCGTATCAAAGAGAGATATGAGTATTTGATTTTGATTAATTTTTTGTGATGTAATAGTTTGAGGTGCTTTATGTATGAGCGTATAAAAGTCGCTGTTATAGATAATGGAATCAATGAGTTAGTTTTAGAAAAAAAACTGGAAAACAGTATATTGATTGATACAGATGGGAACTGTGTGAAGGACAAGAAAAAAATAACGCAACAGGTATTTCAGCATGGTACAATTTGCGCAAAAATAATAGAAAATATTTTTGAGGAATGCGGTATAGTCAGTATCAGAATCTTAGATGACCGTGGAAAAGGAAAAACTAATTGTCTGGAACCGGCGTTGAAATGGTGCTATAGAAATAATATATATATAGTAAATTTAAGTTTTGGAACAACGCATTTTATAGATAAATGTAATCTCAGGAGAATAATCAATCAATATGCCAATCAAGGAATGCTAATTATTGCAGCTGGAGCGAATAGTGGGTATACATCCTATCCGGCGTCTTTTTCAAACGTAATCGGAGTGGCAGCGGGAGATAAGCTGGAAGTAAACAAAAGTTTTATGCTGCATCAGGGAATAGATTTTTTAGCCCCATGCGAACTTAAAACAGATAATAAGTCTGGATTTTATTCCGTATCCAAAAGTAACAGTTATGCAACGCCATATATTACAGCATTGGCCGCAAAAGTAATGCAGCAAAAAAATGTTTCTGATATTTGTGAGTTAAAAAATAAAATTTATGAGATAATTAGCAATGAAAAGTTCGAATACATCAATACGTGTATTCCAGATTGGGTAACGGCTGCATGGTGTGATGGAGTTGGCGGCCGTACTATGGCAAAAATGTATTTTGAAGCGTATACGGACAGCTATGGCAGCTGCGAGAAATATATCGATACGATTATATTTAAAGAAGCAGATAAGTATAAAGAATATAGAAAAAAAGGTAAAAATTTAATTTATTTAGGTAAGGAGAGTATTGATTTTAGAAATTTCAGGGGCTTCTGTTGGGATTATGAGAAAAGAGTACAACAGATCAGGGAATCGAAAAGCCGAAAGGAAGAATTACAACTGCCGATTGTTATGTGTGTACTGGATAAAAACATAGATTTGTTCCTGTTTCTGACAGAATTGAAAGCCGGATTCGCAAACAAAGGTTACAATGCTTATGCAGTGAGTACGGAACAGGAATGTGTATTGTATGATATAGAATATGCGCCGGAACAAATCTTTTATCATGCGCCGGAACTTTTATTTGATTTTTGGTATTGGCAAACGTACTATCAACAGTCAGATGTTATTGTGAGTGCAGTGTATCATTGTGAATCAGTGAATTCTACAAAAGTATTTGAAACAGCAGATATGCTTGTCTTCATTGAATCTGGAAATAAAAAATATAATATTAATATTTTGTGTGAAGGACAAATGAAAAACAGCTACAGATCAGAGATAATAGATTTTCGGATTTTATTTCAGAAAATATTGAGTTTACTATTGGATTAAGATATTTGTGAAGATGAACCTATAAATTAAAATAAATTGTATTTTTTCTGCAAAAAAATGATATTTTCTGCAAATATAGTTGAAAATGTAGTTTTATATGTTATATTAAAAAGGTATTACGGAGTTAATTGCATGGTATCCGTTTTATGTGAAAGGTACAATTAATAACGATAAGGAGAGGAGGAAAACAAGATGAAAAAATTAGGAAAGAAAGCAGGCTCTGAATATGAAACATTTTCAGCATATGCATGTATTTGTAATTGCAGCAGCTGTTCTACATGCAGCTGTGGCATCTTTTCTACATATACATCTGGTGCAACAAACAGATACTATTCTGTATTGAACAGCAGCAATACGAGTAGAACAAGCAGCAGAACTGTTTAAGCTGAAAAGGCGCTAATCAAGGCAATTAATCGTGGCAATAGATTAACTGCCTTGATTACAATGATGGCAGAGAAGGTGAAAAAATGGGAGAAACCAGATTATTGTGTCGTGTTTTTGAAACTCCTATGAGTAAATATATCTATGATACAAATAGAAATGCGATAATAAATGTAAGTGACAATACATATGATTTTATAAAAAAATATAAGGATGTTGGATTTGAAGGAATCGAAGAGCTGCCGGATGAAGTAAACATGATGATGCAAGAAGGGTTTTTATCCGGGAATAGGGTACGTAACATAGAACATTCATTAACGGGATATATAGAGGATATATTGGATAATAAACTGCAGACGATAACACTTCAAGTTACGCAGCAATGTAATTTGAGATGTGAATATTGTGCATATTCCGGAACGTATACAAACAGAAGACATACGGATAAAACAATGGATTTTGAGACAGCTAAAAAGGGGATTGATTTTTTGATTCAGCATTCCCAGAATTCAAAATTATTAAACTTGTCTTTTTATGGCGGAGAACCGTTATTAGAATTTGAGCTCATACAAAAGTGTATAGAATATATTAAAGTAAAGGCAGAAGGTAAAAAAATAACCTATAATATAACAACAAATGCGACAATGCTAAATGAAAGACATATTGAGTATTTCATGGCAAATGATGTATCGCTGACGATTAGTCTGGACGGACCGAAAGAAATACATGATAAAAATAGGAAGTTTGCGGTTAGCGGCAAAGGAACTTTTGACGTTATCGTCAGTAAAATGAAAAAGTTTAGAGAACAATTTCCTGAATATTATCAAAAGATTAACTTTAACTGTGTTCTTGACCCGAGAAATGATATGTCATGTGTGAATGAATTTTGGGCAACGGATGAGCTGCTAAAAGATTCTTTTGTAAATGCAAGTTTTATTTCAACAGATAATCTCGATGAATCTAAAAGGAAAGAGTTATCTGTACAGATATATTCGTGTAAGTATGAATATGAGATGTTTAAAATGTTTCTGTCCAAATTAGGACGTTATGATAAAAATAAAGTATCAAAAATCGCAGAAGCCAGTTTTGATACAATAAAAAATTCTTTGTTTACTATGCGCAATTTAGCAAACAGGCTTCCGGAGGTTTTTCATCATGGCGGAGTTTGTGTACCGGGAACAAGAAAATTATTTATGGATATTCAGGGAAATTTATTTCCTTGTGAAAAATGCAGTGAAACATCTCCGGTAATGAAAATAGGAAATGTGGAAGAGGGATTTTATATTAAGCATGTAGAACAATTGCTGAATATCGGAAAATTATCCGAAGAAAGATGCAAAAATTGCTGGGCAATCAGATTATGTAATTTATGTGCAGTAGCTGTAGATGATGGACAGCAGTTATCTGAAAAAAAGAAGCGGAGAGCCTGTAAAGAATTTATGGATGCACAATTAGAATGGTTTTTATACTATTGCATGTTGAAAGAATTTGGTTACGATTTTGATAATTTGAAGATTATTTCCTTCCAGACAAAAGGAGAAGAGCAGGATGGCTTGTGAGAAATTATTAATCTACCCTTTTGACTATGAAATGCTGCCAGCGTTAGATAGAATACTTGACGAGGAACAATATATTGTATCTGGAATAGTTTCTTTTGGTGGGTGGGGATATATAGGAAAAGATGCTGGCAATATTATATATGGCGCTGCAAAAGGGCTGGTTGTATCGAATGATTTTTATACGGAACTGGCAAAATGTGACACCGTATTATTTTGCAAATCAGATAATGAGATTATTGATTTTATATCAATACTAGAAAAGATGCGGGAGTCTTTAAGAGCGAAGAAAAATATCATTTGTTTTTATAAACTGGATCAAAAAATACAAAATGAATTAGAGGAAACAGCACACAATGAGGGTGTTTATTTTAGAATATGTATAAGCGAATATGAACCGTCTGTTAATTATGAATTAAAAAGATTGATAAAATTATCCGATTTCCATGCGTCCGTTATTTTTGTGATGGGAATATCTGAAAATACAAATAAATATGGAGTTGAGCTGGTCTTGCACAGAAACTTTCAAAAGGCCGGGTATCACTCAGTATTGGTTGGAAGTAAAACATATGGTTCATTTTTTGGTGATTATGACATTCCGAATTTTATGTATGATAATAGCGTGATGGATTATGAAAAACCATTATTATTTAATAAATTTGTAAAAGAAATTGAAAAGAAAGAAAATCCGGATGTAATTATTATAGGAGTCCCGGGAGGAATCATGCCGATTGATAAAAGGAATACAAATCGGTTTGGCATGATGGCATATCAGATATCATGTGCACTGCCGGCTGATGTAACGATATTGTGTAATCACTTTAATTTTTTTGATGATAATTATTTTAACTATATCAATCCACTGATGAAATACAGATTTGGAAAAGAAATAGATTGTATGTTTGTAAATAATAGTGTGATAGATTTAATTAATGAAGATGTACAGGGGGAAGTTTCCTTTATTCATGTTTTTCCGGAAAAAGTCACACAAGAAGTTAAGAGAATAGCAAAAAAGAATGTTTTTTCAGATATAGATAAAATGTATCAATACGTTCTGAATCTATTAGAACAATACGGTACGAACACAGTTATCTAAAGAGGAGAAAATGTATCGTGAATCGAGAGGAAATTGTAATAAAAATAGGAGAGATATTTAAGGACAGATTCAATATTATGATAGGGCAAAAGGATTTTAATGAACCATTAGTTGGGTCAGAGTGGAATTTATTATCAAGTGATCTGGTCTATATATTTTTTGATCTGGAAAAGACATTTGACATTCATATTACTGAAGAAGATATAGATCATGAATGTCTTTTTACGATTGAAGCAATCATTAAACTGATTATGGGAAAGGAGCTGAGTGCATGAAAGCAGGATCAATGGAAGGATTAATAGGGGCAAGTCAAAATATGAAGATGATGAATGTTCCTATGAAAGTTTACCACGAAGCAGAAAGAAAGGGTGATCTTGGCACTATGGAGCGAGCCATGGGGTATGCACAGGAATATTCACAGAAAGCGGAGGAATATAGAGAAAAAGCTCAGAAAGAGTTAGAAAAAGAACAAAAAGAGGAAAGAGCAGAATTCGAAAAATTACAGAAAGAAAAGCTGGAAGAGAAGAGAATCGAAAAGAAGGAACAGGAAAAGAAAGAGCAGGAAAAAACAAAAGAAAAAGCAGCGAACAGCAGTGGAGTAGAAATTAATATTAGTGAAGAAGGAAAAGAGCTTGCAAAAGAGAACAGTTATATGGAACCGGTTACGGCTGTGGATGGCAGTGTTACGGCGAATCATAGTGCGCAAAGTGAAACTGTTTCTGAGACAAGAACACCCGAAATATCTGTAACGGTATAGATATCTGGATCGTACTTTTTCTGGTCTGAAATAGCCATAATTTGCAAGAGTATTTACTTACAGAAACAAGTGTAATAGAATAAAATATAAGGAGGAACTCAAAACAAATGATATCACAAAAGAGGTCATTCGAGTATTTTGAATGGAAAAAACAAAGGTGAGAGCAAAAAGAAAACAAAAATTTGGAGGTGTAATAAATGTCTATGGAAGTAAATGGAGTGCGTTCTGATTATACAACAGCATATCAACAAATAAACAAAGCTGAAAAGGATCAGAAGAGTGAGGTACATGGTGCAGCTGAAAAAATACCGCAGGATGAATATATCAGCAGTAAAAAAGCCGGTCATAAACCGAGCGGTCTGTATGGAGTTGCAAAAGATGAAAATGGAAAAAGAAAGATTGTTTATGAAGATCCTCATAAGCAAAAAGATGCAGCGAATGGAATAAAATCAGCTGACGGAGATAAGAAAGCGGAAAAATGTACATCAGATACAGATAAAGTTGATGAAGAAATCAAAAAATTAAAAGAAGAAAAGCAACAAATACAACAACAATTGCGAAATGCAAATGTTGATGAAGAAAAGAAAAAAGATTTGGAACAGAAGTTAGCTCAAATAGAAAATGAATTAGTACAGAAAGATAATGATTCTTATAGACGTCAGAATACAGTAGTAACAAACGATTAGGTTACATAAGCGAAAAGTTTATAAGATGCTGAGCAATGTCATCCAGATTGCGTACAGCATTTCTTATAAAAAGACAAAAAAGGAGGAAAGTATCATGAAAAAGCAGCTTAAGAAAAAGGTTAAAGCAACATCTAAACAGCATGTAATGGCACATTGCAGATGTGTATGTGGATGCAGCCTGAATAACAACCTGAACGCATCTTATGGCAGAGTAAATTATAATTATATTTAATAATAGGCGTATATTAATATTTTACAAAAGCCAGATGGGAGCTGATATGAGTTCAGCTCCCTGCGTTTTAAAGCGTGTTTGAAAAAAGGTTTCTCTGGGTCAGATTGCAGAAATGATTTTTCAAACACGTTTTGAAATATATTTGTAATTGGAGAAAACGGTGAATGAGATAAAAGTGGCATTTCTTGATGATGGTATAAATACAAATTTGTTATCTGACTTGCAAAAGGTTGAATTATATTCAGTACAAAACGGAAGAGTTGCAGTATGTTCGAATGGAAACAAAGGAAACGAAATTACACATGGGACAATATGTGTGAAAATATTTGAACAATCCGTAAAAGTGAAAGTACATATTATCAGTGTA
Organism: uncultured Eubacterium sp.; assembly: GCA_910584595.1. Lineage (GTDB taxonomy): Bacteria > Bacillota > Clostridia > Lachnospirales > Lachnospiraceae > Eubacterium_J. The sequence continues at coordinate 68,807 of CAJUBQ010000003.1, read as the reverse complement.
GAAATTCTTGACAGCAAGAAGCGATGCAGTGCTGATAAGCTAATCACTGCGCTGCAATGGGTTCGCCAGATGGGAATTAAAATTATTAATTTAAGCCTGGGGACATCTTTTTTTCAGGATGAAATGATTTTAAGAATGTGCGTGAATCAATTAGCGAAAGAGGGCCATATCATTGTAGCAGCACAGAATAATAATTCTTTTGTAACATATCCGGCAGCGTTCACAAATGTGATAGGTGTCAGTGCGAGCCCGCAAAATCAAGATATATTATTAAATACAGAATATAAATTTGATGGTATTGAATTGTTCGGGAAATCGGAGCATGACATTGAGGTACAAGGGAATAAGATTGTAACTCAACATGCAAGTAGTTTCGCAACACCTTATATAACAGCAATTGTCAGTAATTTATATCAGGATGGTCAGAACGTATGGGAGCTTAAACAAAAACTATGTTTATTATGTGGCGTTGGACATTTGGAATTGAGAAAGTTTGATTGGTGCAGCAGAGCTGTTATCCTACAATCACGAAGTTTTCGTTTTGAAGATCGCTGCTTTTGTTTTGAGGTTGTTCAAAGATATTTTTTTGATGAAATAAAATCGAAAGCGGAAGATATTAAGGACATATTCACTCAGAGGATAGCGGATACATTGATAATAGCGGGAAATTGTGAGAAAATAAATGATTGGTTAAAAAAAGAAGGAGCTTCTGTACCTTATACACTGATGATTCATGATGATGTCATACCAGTTTCTAAAACAGTTTGTTTAGAAAGAACATTTAGGATCTTTCGTCAGGATTTTGGAAAAATATTTATAGATGAACAAATTGAGAATCTGGATATACCTGTTGTTATTATATATTACGATAACAAGAAAGAAATAGTAAAAAATATGGTCAAAACGAATCAGGAGTTCGCAGATAATGGCTATCACTGTAAGATTTTTATGGATAGAGCTGCGGGTGTTTTGTATGGTTTTGAATATTGTGGTGAAGCATTTCGGATTAAGGAATATATAGAGTTTCATCTTGTTGACCTGATTATAATTTTGATAGATATGGATCATAAAATGCAAGAGCTAGATAGTGACTTAAATCTGAGATATGGAGTATCTAAAGATTTTAAGTTAAATTTACTTCCCAATGTGGAAGATAGAGATATATATGAATATATAGAAGAACAACTATAAGAGGAGATTACAAGCGATGATAGAACAGGGAAAGCCGGTCTATACACTTTTTCAGACAAGTAATCATGAGTTTTATATGTTTGATACTTATGCAAATAAAATACAAAAGATAAGTAATGTATGCTTTACATACTTAAAAAAATTAAATGAACATAAGACAGATTTTTTTCAACAGGCAGCTTCTATAGATAATGATGAATTTCAGCAATTTTACAGACTGAGCCGGGAACAAGGTTTTTTTTCAAACATGTACATCGAAAAACTTCAGCATCCGATGACGGAAATGCTGGAAGATATTTTGGATGATAATATCGAAAGTATGAATCTTCAGGTAACGCAAAACTGTAATTTACGATGTGATTATTGTCCGTATACAGGAAATTATTATAATAACAGAAAACATGCGAATAAAAGAATGGATTTTGAACTGGCAAAAAAAGGCATTCAATTTCTTTATCATCATTCTTCGAATTGTGATGTTATCAACGTTTCGTTTTATGGTGGAGAACCTTTATTAGAGTTTGATTTAATTAAAAAGTGTATGCAATACACAAAAGAAATATTTGGATCCAGAAAAGTAATATTTTCGTTGACTACAAATGCGGTTTTGCTTTCAGATGAAATTATGCGTTTCTTTTGTGAAAATAACGTTTTACTTACGATTAGTCTGGATGGTCCTGAGAATATCCATGATAAATCCCGGGTATTTGCGGATGGCAGGGGAAGTTTTGCTGTAGTATATAGAAATTTGTGTCAGTTTAAACAACAATATACAGAATATTTTAATCAGAATGTAATGTTCAATACTGTTTGTGCTCAGGATCTTGGGGTTATGGATGTGGATCATTTTTTTTCAAATGATCCGCTTTTTGAAAAGTGTGAAGTAATAACAACCTTTTATAGTACAAATTATATAAGAAATGAGCCGCAGTATAAAAATGATATAGATCAGTTTATACAGTATTTGGAATTTGAAAAGTATAAATGTTTTTTATATATGATGAAAAGGATAAAAACTTTTCCATCGAGAATGCAGCTTAATAGATTTGAAGAAATGAAAAAGACATATAACACAATGAAGACATTTACAGGAATACCTGCCTGTTATCATCCGGCAGGACCATGTGTTCCAGGCAGAAAAAAATTATTTCTGAATGTGGAAGGAAACTTTTTTCCATGTGAGAGGATCGACGAGACATCTCCATGTTCTGTGATTGGAAATATCGAAGATGGGTTATCATTGGAAAAATGTGAAAAACTATTGAATATTGGGAAAATAACAGAAGAAAAGTGTAAAAATTGCTGGATGATCGCACATTGCAAATTCTGCTTTATTCAGGCGGATAATGGTGGGGAGTTATCTGCAGCATGCAGGTTGGAAAAGTGTTCAGATCTGCAGGCGTCTATGTTGGATACGCTGAAAGATATTTGTATATTGGAAAAGTACGGGTATCATTTTGAGGAGGTAGATAGATGAAAAACAGTTTAAAAGCAGTAATATATCCGATCAATAAAGAATATGTAGAAATATTAAAATACAAAGAGATGATGGAAAAATATGAAGAGATTATACCGGTATGTTTAAGTGGACAAGGGATTGAGCATAGAGATGCAGGGGAGCTTGTCAAAGGCAAACCGCTTGGAATAGAGATTATGGCTGATTTTGAAATATGTATGCAGGATGTAGATGATATTATTTTTACAGAATTTTCGGATGTGGTATTTGACAAAATGATGTATTCTATAGAACATAAGAAAAATATTGTCTGTTTATTCGAGCTGGAAGATGAAATGAATAGGACAATTACAGGAAAATGTATAGAAAACGGAGTTCATTTTAAAAATTATTGCGATTCGTATGCAGCTTATGATATGCTAAAAGAGAAAAAAATTAAGGAAATGAACGTCCCTATCCTCTTGATTTGCGGATTATCAGAATATACGAATAAGTTTGAAGTGCAGTTAAGGGTAAGAGATGAGTTTAAGAAAAGGGGCTATTGTGTTTCTCAAATAGGAAGTAAAAAATACAGCAGAATATTTGAAATGCATAATTTTCCCCAATTTATGTTTCAGAATATTCCGGAAATTGATAAGGTCTATATGTTTAACAGTTATGTAAAACAAATAGAAAGGAAAGAACATCCAGATATCATTATCATAGGTGTGCCTGGAGGGGTAATGCCTTATGATATGGATCATCCAAACGGATTTGGCATCGTAAATTATTTAGTTTCCAACGCATTATCAGTTGACGGAACGCTGCTTTGTTTGGCTTATAATGAATATGAAGGCTCATTTTGGGAATTTATTACAGATTATATGCAGCATCGGTATGAGTATTCGGTGCAAAGTTTTCACTTAGCAAATGTGTTTCATGATATATATGGAGATGAAAGAAATGAGGGGGAGAGATTGGTTTATATGAAACAGAAAAAGGTGGATGAAAAGATAGCGTCATTTGATGGAAAGAAAGTTTTCAATATAAACAATGAGGAAACTTTTAGAAAAGAAATTGATGAGTTAATTAATTATTTGACTAATTAAACGGGAGAAGTTAAATGGAAAATATACAAAGTACAGTGTTGAATAAACTAAGAGATAATTTTTCTGTACAATTAACAGAAAGCATGTTTTGTACGAGTTTTTTTAGTCCCCAAATAGGGCTGGCTGCAAGACATTTTATTGATCTTATCTTTGAGATTGAAAATGAATTTCACATTAAATTTGATGAGAAATCATTAATAGATCCTGCCTTTTGTACATTTAAAGGTTTCGTAAAAGAAATACAAGAAACAATGGATGCTTTAGCAGGGAGTATGTTGGAAAATAGGGATACAGAAGAAGGAGGAGATTATGAGCGATCTTGAAGCAATTAAAAAATTGCTGAAGCTTTTGAAAAGATATCGTAAGACAATAGCAGTCATTATTTGTTGCCTGCTGATATCTACAGGATTAAATTTATGTATTCCGTTGATAAGTAAACAAATCATGGATGATGGTTTTATAGGAGGAAACAAAAAATTATTGATTGACTCAGCGTTTCTTTTGCTTGTAATATATGGAATTAACTCCATGACAGATATTATAAAAGAGAAAAAGAGAGTAGGTATTTCTGCTGACATACAATACTTCCTTTCGAAACAGTCCTTTTCGCACCTGATGAGAATGAAGATCAGCTACTTTCATCGAACGAATTATGCTGAATTGCTGAATAATATCAATATGGATATCAGTAAAATGGTATCAATTGCGGATGAAAGCGTATTTTTTATTATTACGCAAGTTTTTCACATGATGGGAGGCATTGTTGGATTATTCCTGATTGACGCAAGAATGACCATACTGGTGCTCTTGTTTATTCCTGTTAAATATATTGTTATGAAGTATTTTGCAAAGAAGCAAAAAATGGTGATGGAAGATTTTATAAAGTATCATCAGGAATATGCAAAATGGTTTGGTGAAACAGTTGGAGGGATTACAGAAGTAAAATTGTTTCATTTGTTTCAACACAAACTTAAGGAATTTTCTAATCATCAGGAAAATGTGATAAAAAAACAAAAGAAGATGAATATGCTAGGCCAATGGAATATTATTACAGATTCTATCATGATTCAATTTTTGTCTACGATATTGTATATTGTCGGCGCCAATCTTGTTTTTGATTTTCAGTTATCGGTTGGAAGCGTTTTTGCATTTGTTACATATAGTTCTTATGTAACAGGACCAATATCAGCGATTTTAAATATTGGATATCTGCTTTCCGGTATAGTTCCATCTACAAAAAGATATTATGAATTTATGGATTTACAGGAAGAGAAGGATAACGGAAAAATGACAGAAACGGTATTCAGGGAATTGGATTTACGTCATGTATATTTTTCTTATGGTTCCGATAAAGCTGTTCTGAGTGATGTTAATATCACATTTGCGCAAGGCAGCAAAACTGCCTTAATTGGAAGGAATGGTTCAGGAAAAACGACGATCATTCATTTGCTTACAAGGTTATATGAGCCATCAGCGGGGCAGATTCTATTAAATGGAACAGATATTTCAAAATTATCATTGCAAAATTACAGAGATATGGTATCTGTGGTCAGTCAGCAGATTTATCTTTTTAACGATACGATTCGAAATAATATCCGTCTTTATGAACAAATCAGTGATGATGCGATAAAAGCTGCCTGCCTGGACAGTGGTTTGGAAGATTTCATAAAAGAAGCGTCTTTGGATTATATTGTAGGGCAAAATGGAGCGTCACTTTCGGGAGGGCAAAAACAAAAAATTGCGCTCGCCAGAGCTTTGGTGCATGATAAACCAATCATAATCTTTGATGAAGCGACTTCTAATGCAGACATTTATTCCGAACATCAGATTCATAGTCTGATGCATACAAGATTAAAAGAGAAAACAGTGATTGTGATTACACACAAACAGGAAATCTTAAGTGAAGTTGACCAAATCATTTTATTGAAAAATGGCGGCATGATTGAAACAGGAAATTATAATCAACTTTTAAATAAAAGCAATGAGTTTAGAGAAATGCTGGAAATGGAGAATGGTTAATCATACTTCAATGATTGTCCATCTACAGCTTTCTTTTGTGTAAATCAGTTTCACAATGCTTTCGTTGCCATAAATACGGATTCTGCATAAATGTTCGACAGTCTGGATACCACTGTATGTTTTGGTTTCTGCTGTTAGCAGTTCAATATCGCGAATTGTGTAGAGGCGTCCTTCTTCATCCATGACTTTTATAATTTGAGGAATACTTCTGCCGTTACTTGTAAACCAGCATTCACAGGCAATTTCTCGCTGTATTCCATGCAGGACGCCGTGTTCACGCGTTTCTATCATGTCACCTAATTGAAATCCCATTTATCTACCTTCTTTTTGACGGAAATATCCAAATCTATTTTACTATAATCCACAGTGCGATTTTCTCTGGATATGCCGCCGTTCATATGATCTATTTTATCTTGATTTAAAAAAGAAGCTCGCGTGATTGCGTCGGCGCCGAATTTTTCGCGGATATGATCGACGGCATGGTCCAGCTTTTCCAGTTTTTCATAATCAGTATCGTCAAATAGAGAAATCTGACGGTTTGCACCGTCTTTTGTTACATGTCCGGTATGCACACCCAGATGACGGATCGGGGTTCCGTCCCAAAGCTCATCAAACAGTTTGCATGCTGCAGCGTGGATTTCGTTTGTAATGTTGGTGGGAGTTTCCAGCACACTTTGATGAGATACGGAATGGAAATCATGATATCGGATACTGACTGAAATCATATCAATGCGGACGTGGTTTTTGCGCAAACGTCTGCCAACCGTCTCAGACAAAGACAGTAAAACCAATTTAGCAGTTGGAGCGTCAGCCACGTCAAAGGCGATTGTCGTGGAGTTGCCATAACCTTTATTATCAGCTGGTTCGGGTTCCACAAGAGATACATCTTTTCCGTTTGCAAAATTCCAGATTGCCTCCCCATGTTTTTTTAAAAGAGCTTTTAATGTTTTAAGGTCTGTTTTTGCAAGATCACCAATTGTTTGGATGCCAATGGCATTTAATTTTTTTTCAGAGGCATTCCCGACAAAAAACAGATCTCGAACAGGGAGCGGCCACATTTTTTGCTGAATATCTTCGCTAAACAACGTGTGCACGCGGTCAGGTTTTTCAAAATCACTGGCCATTTTGGCAAGCAATTTTTTATCCGAAATGCCTACATTTACAGTGAATCCAAGCGTGTGGTGAATCTCATCTTTCAGTGCGGTGGCAGCTACAACAGGAGGGCCGAAAAGCATCTGTGTTCCGGTCATATCCATAAAAGCTTCGTCAATGCTGTATTGTTCAACCTTATCGGTATACTTTCGCAATATGTTCATAAATGCTTTTGAGTTTTTTTCATATAATTCATAGTTTGGAGGAACGATGATGAGATTGGGGCATTTTCTTAATGCATCTGTAATCGGTTCTCCGGTTTGGATGTGATATTTTTTGGCTGGAATGGATTTTGCCAGAACAATACCGCGCCGTTTGGATATATTGCCGCCTACCGCAGAGGGAATCGTACGCAGGTCAACCGTTCCGCCAAGATGATGAATGCGGTAGGAAGCTTCCCAGGATAAAAATGCGCTGTTTACGTCAATGTGAAAAATAATTTGTTTCGGCATGGCTGATACTCCTCATAGTGTTAGAATAACCAAAATGCGTTTTGTTATTCTTAAATGGAAAAAATAACTCTTTCAGCAGAGCGATATTTGTTAAATGTAAATTTAAAATCAAGGATGCTCTGCATGAAAGAGTTATTTTTATAAAAAACTATTTATGTGAAGGTATAACCCAATTTAAATAAGCACACGTTTGGCTGGCCTAAATTCCCGAGAGTGCATGACAAAAATCCTCAATGTACGCCCGGTACACCTCCGGTTTTTGCCATGTACTCTCGAAAATTTATTCTCAGCCAAACGTATACTTATTTAAATTAGGTTATATTAGTAATTAAATTCAGTGGCATCGATGATTTCCCATGTTTTATCAGAAATCTTTAATGCCAATTCGTCTGTCTTTTCTACAGGCGTATAGAGAATACTTGTAATCAATTCCTCGTAGAATTTGGCTATCAGCGGGATGGCGTCTCCATCTTCAAATTTGAGAAGGGCTTTCCCAAGTGCAGCGATGATAAACGGCGGGTAACCGATGGCTCTGCATATTTCTTTCAGGTCTTTTGCTTTCGTTGCTTTCGTTACGGTATCATGTGCGGTAATTCTTGCAGATTCCCATCCGCGATCAATGTTGTCGTTCATAGACTTCATAAAGGCGCTATGCTTTAGGCCGGCTAAATAAGCTGCCCGAAAGGTTATCGTATCCGGATAACAGATACATGGAATGCGTTTGCAGATGCCATTTGAAGATGATTTGGCAAATTGTTGGCGCCAGTCGTCAAATAACTTATGTAAATCGGTATACTGCCAGGATTGAATCGGACAGCAGGCATAATCAGGCGCACTGTCATATTCAGCTGCTTTTTCAGGCAGTAAGGCTACTTGCTTGACTATGAAATGTTGTTTCTGATAAATAATTTTACCATATGGTCTCCAATCATTAGGTTCGGCTTTCATTTGATGTCCTCCGTTCATAAAAATGAAAATGCTTTCTTATTTGCTATCGGCATAAATCCAAAAAAAATTTAGTCTGTATTTCTATATAGAGGACAAGCGGCGCTGTTTAGTGAGGCTTTGTAACAGTTCCATCGGTTATCTGAACGGCTGCGGCTTTACACTTGTTCTAATATTTTCAAAATATTTATTCATAATCATAACCTTCCTAAATAAAAAGTGTAAAGCATATTGACAATTCAATAGACTTTACACTCTGGTTTTGTAGGTTGTTATTTATTTGTTATTCTTTAATTTCGTCAATATCTGACATATTCACGCCTAAACTATGAAGCAATGTCTTTAAAGACAAATACTGTTTTTTCAGGCTTGCATATGTCTCAACAGCATTTTCTTTTTTTGCTAAAAGCATATGCTGTTGAACATTTCTAAAATCTTCAAGTCCTTTTTGAATTATTTCGCCGTTGTTCATTTCCTCTAATACTTCCATATTCTCACCGCCTTTGTGATTGATGCAGTTGTTATCTGATATAATCATTATAGCGTATGTTGTTGAGAGTGTAAAGTCTATTGAATTGTCAAGATAGTGTAACTTTACTTGGGGGATTTTTCCAAAAAATAATAGGGAACACCCGTTTTTTATGCTATAATGTAATTAACCACAAAAACATCCGCATAAAAAGGAGGAAAAATCCTCTTTAATAATGTGATTGTCAGCGTATGTTAATAAAATAGATTCAAAAATTAAGGGAATAGTCTGCTCATTCAAACCCCCAAGTAAAGTTACACTATCATCCAGCAAATACCCTCTTGCATAATCACATGCAATGGTTTATAATCATTTGCAGAATTGAATAAAATCTTCAGGGCAGGGTGTGAGTCCCTACCGGTGGTAAAGCCCACGAGCCGTAAGGCATGATTCGGTGAAATTCCGAAGCCGACAGTATAGTCTGGATGAAAGAAGATTGTAAGATGCAGAACAATGATTCTGCGTCATTCTGTATGGAAAGTCTTCGGATAAAGTCTGTATGGAAAGCATCTGCTCTGGTTTGTTTAACATGCCGGAGCTTTTTTGTTAGGAACTGTTCAGATTTAACGTTTAAACAGTTCCTTAGGTGAGTTTAACCTTAAATGTTGGAGGTATTTTCATGAATGATACAGAATATATGCGTATGGCATTAGATCTTGCCCAAAAGGGATGTGGATTTACTGCGCCTAATCCCATGGTTGGAGCGGTTGTTGTTAAGGATGGCAGAGTGATCGGGCAAGGTTTTCATGAAACATATGGTCAGCCTCATGCAGAGAGGAATGCGCTTGCTTCCTGTACGGAGTCGCCGAAAGGGGCGGTGATGTACGTGACACTGGAACCGTGTTGTCATTATGGAAAGCAGCCGCCTTGTGTAAATGCAGTGATAGAGGCTGGTATTGGCAAGGTTGTAATTGGGTCTGCAGATCCAAATCCGCTTGTGAGTGGCAAGGGTGTGCAGATTTTGCGGGAACACGGGGTACAGGTTACAGAAAATGTGCTGCGGGAAGAGTGTGATCGTTTAAATGAAGTGTTTTTTTATTATATTCAAACGGGTCTGCCGTTCGTAGTGATGAAATATGCGATGACGATGGATGGAAAAATAGCGGCTTATACAGGCGATTCCAAATGGATTACCGGAGAGGCTGCCAGAAATCATGTGCAACAGCAGCGCCATCGATATACAGCAATTATGGCTGGGATAGGAACGGTGCTGGCAGATGATCCGCTGCTGACCTGCAGGATGCCGGGCGGAAGAAATCCGATACGGGTGATATGTGATACAAAGCTTAAGATACCTTTAAATTCTCAGATTGTAGCAACGGCCAGGCAGGTTCCGACGATTCTGGCAGCAGGGAAACATTTTGCAGACAAGAAAAAGCAGGATGCTTTGGAACGAGCAGGCTGTCGGATTTTATTAGCAGATGAAAAAAATGGACATTTGGATTTGCGTCAGTTAATGCATATGTTAGGGGAAGAGCAGATTGACAGTATTTTATTGGAAGGAGGCGGAACGCTGCATTGGGCGGCGCTGGAAAGCGGGGTTGTGCGAAAAGTGCAGGCGTATCTTGCACCGAAGCTGTTTGGCGGAAAGGATGCAAAAACTCCGGTGGAGGGAACCGGTATTGCTGCGGTGGCAGATGCGTTTTATTTGAAAAACAGCACGATGATTCGTCTGGGAGATGATTTTTTAATAGAAAGCGAGGTGGCGGATGATGTTCACAGGGATTATTGAGGAAATCGGAACCATTCAGCAGATAAAAAAAGGACAGAGCTCTGCCATATTAACGATTCAGGCATCTAAAGTACTGGAACAGACAAAAGTTGGAGACAGTATTGCGGTCAATGGAATCTGTCTGACCGTGACAGCGTTGTCTGAGGGATATTTTCTGGCAGATGTCATGCATGAGACATTAAACCGGTCTTCGCTTGCGCAAATGAAACGGGGAAGCCGTGTCAATCTGGAAAGGGCGATGGCTGCAGATGGACGGTTTGGCGGCCATATTGTCGCGGGACATGTGGATGGTGTTGGCAGGATTGTTCGTACGAGCCGTGATGATACGGCAGTCTGGTATACGATCGAAGCAGAGCCGGCAGTTTTAAAATATATTGTAGAAAAAGGGTCTGTGACGGTGGATGGGATCAGCCTGACCGTTGCCCGGGTGTGGACGGATAGCTTTTCCGTATCGGTTATTCCGCATACGCAGCAGCAGACGATTTTAAAGGAGCGTACGATCGGAGATATTGTGAATCTGGAGACGGATATCATTGGAAAGTATGTGGAAAAATTGATGCAGCCTGCTGCAGAGCAGGAAAAAAGTCAGGAAAAAAAGAGTAGTATTACAAAAGAGTTTTTAATGAAATATGGATTTTAGGAGGAGTGGATATGTTTCAGTTTCATACGGTAGAAGAAGCGTTGGCTGATTTGAGAAATGGAAAAATTATTTTGGTGACAGATGACCAGGACAGGGAAAATGAAGGCGACTTTATTTGTGCGGCGGAGTTTGCAACTACAGAGAATATTAATTTCATGGCGACATATGGCAAAGGGCTGATCTGTATGCCAATGTCAGCAAAATATGTGCAGAAATTAAGAATTCCACAGATGGTTCAGGACAATACGGACAATCATGAAACAGCGTTTACCGTTTCGATTGACCATGTTTCAACTTCGACAGGTATTTCTGCCGCGGAACGATCTGTTACAGCTATGAACTGTGTAGCAGATGATGTGAAGCCGGAAGATTTTCGTCGGCCGGGACACATGTTTCCGCTTTTGGCAAAAGAAAACGGTGTTTTAGAGCGAAATGGGCATACGGAGGCGACCGTAGATTTGTGCAGGCTTGCAGGTTTAAAAGAATGCGGACTTTGCTGTGAGATTATGCGTGATGATGGAACGATGATGCGTATGCCGGAATTGGCGGAACTGGCAAAAAAGTGGGATTTGACGTTTATTACGATTCAGGACTTGCAGAATTACCGAAAATGTCATGAAAAGCTGGTGGAACGGGTAACGGTTACGAAAATGCCGACAAAATATGGTGACTTTACAGCGTATGGTTATGTCAATCAGCTGAACGGAGAGCATCATGTTGCATTAGTAAAAGGGGATATCAGCGATGGAAAAGATGTGCTTTGCCGAGTGCATTCTGAATGTCTGACAGGAGATACGTTTGGTTCCTTACGCTGTGACTGTGGGCAGCAATTTGCAGCTGCAATGACACAGATTGAAAAAGAGGGCCGTGGGATTTTGCTTTATATGCGCCAGGAGGGCCGTGGAATTGGCTTAATTAATAAATTGCGCGCCTATGAGCTGCAGGAACAGGGAATGGATACATTGGAAGCGAATCTTGCGCTTGGATTTGCCGGAGATCAGCGTGAGTATTATATTGGAGCGCAAATCTTACGGGATTTAGGGGTAAAAAGCCTGCATCTGCTGACAAACAATCCGGATAAAGTATATCAGCTTTCAGAGTTTGGAATGGAAATCTCAGAACGTGTGCCGATTCAGATGGATGCTACAGCGCATGATTTGTTTTATTTGAAAACAAAACAGCAGCGCATGGGACATATTTTAAAATATTAATATTAAAATTAATATTTTAGCTCAAAGCCTTGAATCTGTATGGTGAAATAATTAAACTATATTTAATAAATTTAAAAATTGAGAACAGAAAAACAGAGAACAAACAAAAAAGAAAGGAAATTATTATGAAAACATTTGAAGGAAAACTTGTGTCAAAAGAGATCAAAGTCGGTATTGTTGCAGCACGATTTAATGAATTTATCACATCAAAGCTGGTAGGCGGGGCGATGGATGGATTGATTCGACATGATGTGAAAGAAGAAGATGTGCATGTAGCATGGGTTCCGGGAGCGTTTGAGATCCCGCTGATCGCATCAAAAATGGCGAAGAGCGGAAAGTATGATGCAGTCATTTGTCTGGGGGCAGTCATTCGCGGAGCCACAAGCCATTATGATTATGTATGTAACGAAGTATCAAAAGGAATCGCTGCTGTTTCGCTGGAAAGCGGTATCCCGGTGATGTTCGGCATTCTTACAACGGAAAATATTGAGCAGGCAATCGAAAGGGCAGGTACGAAAGCAGGAAATAAGGGCTATGACTGTGCGGTTGGCGCGATAGAGATGGTGAATCTGATTCGGGAAATTGAGAGTTAAATAGTGTTTTGCAGGGATGGCAGAGCGCCGGTCCCTGCAAATTTTTTTGTAAATAGCTAAAAAGAAGCGTTTTGTAATTTGGCATCAAAATCTGCCATAGCTTCTGATATTTTAATCTGCTGCGGGCAGACTGCTTCACAGCTGCGGCATCCGATGCAGGCAGACGGATGTTTCTCTTTTGGTACAGCCATGAGCGCCATAGGTGCAATAAATCCACCGCCGGTAAAGCAATGTTCATTATAAAGGCTTAACAGGGAAGGGATATCCAGCCCTTTTGGGCAGTGTGCGGTACAATAGCGGCAGGCGGTACATGGCAGGATATTTTGTATCATTTGATGAGCAATGTTAAGCAGAGTCGTTTGTTCCTGTTGATTTAATGGACGGTCAGTCTCAAAAGTTTTTATATTGTCCTGTACTTGTTTCAGATCAGACATACCGGACAAAATCATCGTAACGCCATCAATACCCTGCAGGAAACGAAATGCCCATGCCGGCATATCTTCATCCGGACGCAGTGTATGCAGCTGGGTGGAAGCTTCCTCCGATAACGATGCCAGTTTACCGCCGCGCAGCGGTTCCATCACCCAAATCGGGATATGACGTTCATTTAAAAGAGATGCCTTTTCCTTTGCATTTTGGAACGTCCAGTCAATCCAGTTTAATTGAATCTGGGCAAACTCCATCTGCTCACCGTACGCATCTAAAAACCGTTTCATAATACTGCAGTCGCCATGTGCGGAAAATCCGAGGTGGCGGATTCTGCCGTTTTCTTTCTGTTTCATTAAGTAATCAAAGATGCCGTATTTTGAATCCAGATAAGCATCAATATTCATTTCACATACATTATGAAACAGATAAAAATCAAAATAGTCTGTCTTGCATTTTTTTAGCTGCTGTTCGAAAATAGTCTCTACCTTATCCATATTAGACAGATCGTATCCCGGGAATTTTGTCGCAAGATAGTAGCTGTCACGTGAATATTTGCTTAGAATCCGGCCGATGACTGTTTCTGAATGTCCGTCATGGTATCCCCAGGCGGTATCATAATAGTTAATCCCATGTTCCATAGCATAAGCAACCATTTTTTCAGCAGCAGCTTCGTCAATTTCGGAAAAGTTTTCTCCGGCAGCCGGCAGACGCATGGCGCCAAGTCCGAGGGCTGATAAATGTAAATCCTGAAAATCTTTGTAAATCATTAAGTTTTCACCTCTTTCTGCTTAAAATATGTATTTTTATAACTTTTAAAACATTATCATGAATTTGATTTTTCGTCAATGGGCGGTTTCTTTGTTTTTTCTTTACAGTTTCAAATACATAAGCTATAATGGCATTTTATTTTTACAAAAGAGGAGGAACAACATGAACGATTTACAGACACAAATAAACAAATATTTACAATTTTGCCAGTATCAAAAAAGGCTGGATGAAAAGACGCTGAAAGCGTATCGGATTGATTTGCATCAGTTTTGCATAGCAGTATCAAATGCGGAGCTATGTGAGATAACAGCGGCGGTATTGGAAGATTTTATAGCCGGACTCCATAAACAATACAAGCCGAAAACGGTAAAAAGAAAAATTGCTTCGTTGAAAGCGCTTTTTCGTTATTTTGAATATAAAGAAATGATAGAACAGAATCCGTTTCATAAAATACAGGTGAAGTTCCGGGAGCCTGTGATGCTGCCAAAGACGATACCGCTTCGTACGGTTGAGAAATTTTTGTGCGTGATTTATAAAGAACATGAGAATGCAGTGTCCGATTATAAGAAGCAGACGACGCTCAGAGATATTGCGGTCATCGAACTGCTGTTTGCAACGGGAATGCGTATTTCGGAATTGTGCTGTTTAAAAGCGTCAGATGTGGATTTGTTAGATAAAAATATTCTGATTTATGGGAAAGGATCCAAAGAACGAAAAATACAGATCGGAAACAATGATGTGATCCTTATTTTGGATGAATACAGGATGACGTTTGCAGATAAAATAAATGAGTGTGGGTATTTTTTTGTAAACCAGGCCGGAAGGCCATTGTCCGATCAGTCAGTCCGCAGAATGATTCATAAATATACGGCGTCTGCCGCGATAGAGATGCATATCACGCCGCATATGTTTCGCCATACATTTGCAACAAGTCTGCTGGAAGCTGATGTAGATATTCGTTATATTCAGGAAATGCTGGGACATAGCTCTATCAATATTACAGAAATATATACGCATGTAGCAATGGAGAAACAAAGAGATATATTAGTAACGAAACATCCAAGAAAAGACTTTCATATTTCTAAAGTTTAAGTATTTATGAAAGAGAAAAAGTAATTGGCAGCGCCATTTAAATTTGATATAATTTTATTGCTAATAGGATATGTGGAGATTTTCAGGCTTTAACGGAACGTGTACGATAGTATATTTATTGAAAAAGGAGAGGGGGAAATTATGGAATTTGGTCAGGAGAAATATTTAATGCTGCTCGCAGAAAAATATCCAACCATTCAGGCGGTATGCAGGGAAATTATTAACCTGAATGCAATTTTAAATCTGCCTAAGGGGACAGAGCATTTTATGAGTGATCTTCATGGGGAGTATGAGGCTTTTTATCATATATTAAATAACTGTTCAGGGGTCATTCGCGAAAAGGTGGATATGTTGTTTGAAGAAAAGCTGTCAGATGCGGAGCGGGAGCAGATCTGTACGCTCATTTATTATCCACGTGAAAAGCTGGAGTTAATTAAAAAGGAAGTAATAAATCTGCGCGAATGGTATCGTGAGATTTTGACAGAATTAATTGAAATTGCAAAGACACTATCGTCTAAATATACTCGTTCGAAAGTGCGAAAAGCAATGCCCAAAGAATTTGCCTATATTATTGATGAGCTGCTGCATGTACAAAAGGATGAAGATAATAATCAGGTTATTTATCACCGGGAAATATTAACAACGATTATTGAACTGGATAATGCAGATGAATTTATCGTTGCGCTTGCGGATTTAATTAAGCGGATGGCGGTAGACCGGCTGCATATTGTCGGAGATATTTTTGACAGGGGCGCCTGTGCGGATCAGATATTGGATTTGCTGATGAAATATCATTCGCTTGATATTGAATGGGGCAATCATGATATTTTATGGATGGGCGCTGCGGCTGGGAGCAAAGCGTGTATTGCAAATGTGGTACGCAACAACCTGAAATATAATAATACGGAAATATTAGAAAACAGCTATGGAATCAGTTTGCGAAGATTAACACTCTTTGCAGAAAAGCTTTATCCGGATATAGAGCCTATGCAGGCTGCTGTAAAAGCGGTTACAGTCATGCTTTTTAAACTGGAAGGAGAAGTGATTGCAAGGCATCCGGAGTATGAAATGGATGACCGCAGACTGCTTCATCGCATTCATTGGGCAGATCATACGATCGAATTGGAAGGAAAGACTTATGAGCTGGAAGAGAAGGAATTTCCTACGATTGACCCGGATGATGTTTATCGATTGTCTGATGAAGAAGCAGAGGTGATAGATGAACTGTGTATGGCGTTTGTAAATAGCAGCCGTTTAAACGAACATATCCGATTCTTGTATAAAAAGGGTGGAATGTATAAGACTTTCAATGGAAATTTGCTGTATCACGGCTGTATTCCATTAGATCAGGAAGGAAATTTTGAAGGCATCTGTATAGATGGAAGAATGTACAAAGGGCGCGCTTATTTAGAGTATGCAGATAAGACAAGCAGACGGGCATATTTATCCGGCCGCAGACAGAGTGACCTGGATTTTATGTGGTATTTATGGTGCGGCAGAAAATCTCCGTTATGCGGGCGTAATATCAAGACGTTTGAGAGAAGCTATATTGCGGATCAATCGGTCTGGCATGAAGAATCTGATCCGTACTATAAGTTTTACCAGACGGAAAAAACCTGTAATATGATTTTACGTGAATTCGGACTGTATTCGTCTTTTTCACATATTATTAACGGGCATACCCCTGTTCGTACCGGGGAAGGCGAGATGCCGGTACGGGCGAATGGAAAGCTGATGGTGATTGATGGAGGATTTTGCCGCAGTTACCATAAGACAACCGGAATTGCAGGATATACGTTAATCTATAATTCCCATGGTATCCGAATAAAAGCGCATCAGCCGTTTGAAAGTGTGTATACGGCATTGCGGGAAAATAAAGATATCGAATCGGAAAGCGAATTGGTAGAGACAGAAAAAGAACGGCTGATGGTAAAACATACGGATAACGGGAAGAAAATATTAGAAGATATTGAAGGATTAAAGAAATTATTAGAAGCATACCGGGACGGAACGATTGAACAAGGGAATAGTTAAGGCAAAAGGGAATGGAAAATTACAATTTCCATTCCCTTTTGTGCTTCTTATTCGGATTGAGTCTGCATACTGTCGTCTTGCGCACCGTAATAAATGAGAGAGTTTTCAGTTGTGCGGAAGATCGTATTGCTGGAACCAACCTGACATACTTTTAAAATATCGCCGTTTGCTAAATCAGATGCATGATCTGCAGACAAAAGCAGTTCTTTGTCCGATACAAAAGTGGTAGATATTTTTTCATCATTGATATAAATGCGGCTCCAGTTTGTAAAATGGTCACCGAAGATGGATAAACTGCCATCAGTATTTTTACGATAGTGTTTCAGATGCGTCTGGTCAACACCCATCTGCAGGTCAGAAGCCGGATATAAATCTTTGCCGTCGTAGCAATAGCGTTCGCCGTAAAGAATATCATACTGCAGATTTTCCAGATTGCTCTGATACTGCTCGTTATCTGTATCATACTCTTCGGCCTGATGATACGTAAAAATGGTGCCTTCATGGATGCCGGCCTGTTCTGTCGTATAGGCAAGCAGCTGATATGCAGCCAGATCCGCATCTTTTTGTTCCAGTCCAAAATTGTTCCATGTTGCATATTTGGTCTTAAAAATATCACCGGATTTTAAATCCTCGTCGGTAAGCCCCATAGTAGGAAGATGGTCGCCAAACAGGACAAGAATCGTATTTTCATCTCTTTCGGATAGCATATCTGTGAGATTTTTAATAAATTTATCTACTTCGTGAATTTGATTCACATAATATTCCCACTGATTATTTTTTTCTTCTGATTCCGCACCCGATACTGTAATTTCAGGATTTTGGATGACTTTTTCGTCCGGGTAGCTGCCATGGCCCTGTACGGTAATGGTGTATACAAAGTCGGACCGGTCCGGTGTCGAATCCAGAGCTTTTTTTGTTTCACCGATCAGAATATCATCGGTCGGCCATGAACCAAGCGGTGTATATTCCTGGATATTCATCATTTCTTTACTGATAAATGTATCAAATCCGAACTGTGAAAAGGCATTTGTCCGGCTGTAAAAATTACCGCCGTTATTGTGGACAACGTGTGTGCCGTAACCTTGCTTTGACAAGTCAGAAGCAATACTTTCACAGTTTGTTTCTTTTAAAATGGTTTTATATGGGTATTCACCGGTGCCGAAAAAACGCAGGTTCATACCGGTCAGTACTTCAAATTCTGAGTTAGCAGTTCCGGCGCCGACGACAGGTACGGTCAGATAGCCGGATGTAAAATTATCACTTAATGCCCGAAAATTTGGAATCGGGTCTTTTGACAGTTCCATAAAATTGATTTCTGTCGGGTCCATAAAAGATTCCAGCAAAACACAGATAACGTTTGGCTGCTGTTTATTGACAGAATCAGATACAATCTGATCCGACTTAGCTACTGTGTAAGAAGAAGCATCTTCTTTTGCCTGTGCGACAGACTGTGTGATTGCTTTAATCGTTGACTCTGAGTAATCATCCGGTTTGTTCATGCCGCGATCCATAACACTGGATGAAAAGCCATATACAAAACCATAGTCAGAATATCCCTGTGCAATATTGGCAAAATAGGAAGCCATTTGCTCAGAGCTGTGTGCCATTGTTGTTGCAAATGACATGAAAACTCCCATCCCTGCACAAAAGAACACAGCGCGGATTTTATGCGGATGTCCCTGGAATTTTGGTCCTTTTAATGCGAGAACCACTAAAAATATTACTAATATGCTTAATAAAATAACGACGCATATTTCCTGTGTTTTTGTAAAATACTGTGTATTCGTCATAGTTAACAGATCAGAAATACACTTTAAGTCCGTATAGCCAAACGGAGTCACACGCTGGGATAATACACAGCCGTTGATAATGCCGAGCAGCAGCCAGACGCAGCTGATGATAATACGCATAAGCATTCTGCGTCGGAACAGGTAAACAACAGACAATGTAAAAAAGATAATCAACGCGTTAAATAAAAATGCAAACGCATGGCTGCCTAAGAAAACGCAGGCATCCACAAGGGAGCGTCTGGAGCATATTTCAATAATGAACACAAGCATACATGACAATAGCGCGTGGAACAAAATAGAGTAACGGTTCAGAAAAGCAATTTGGCGGCTATAATCGCGTTTTGCTGTTCCAACGGTATGTTCCTGCTTACGCCATTTATTTTTATAAATTTTTTTCATAAATACGGAAAACCTCCTCCGGTAATTTCTTAACATCACTTTATTCTGACTGAGAATAAAATATATCCTAATCGACAAAAAATCAATCGGTAAAAATCATAAAAAATTCTTAAGATTTGCTTAAATTCGGGATATTATGAATAAACCATTTTTTAATTCAACGTAAATTGCCTTGAAACAAGGCTTTTTGTGCGTTATAATCATCTATAATTACAAGACGGATACCGGTATCTTTCTGCTTTGGTATAAATTGCCGCAGGATGGTTATAATTTACTGAAATACCCTTTGATATGGTAACCATAAGTTTGGTTCCGGCATATATTGTTATTAACGAAATGCAGGAGACAGACACGTGGATCATAAGCAGGAACAGTTTATACGTATGCAGCAGTACCAATACGCGCCTCAGATGCCGTTTTATATGAGCTATCCGATTCAGAATATTTATATGACCGAGATGGAATATGAACGGGATATGGAACGTATGAAGGAGCTGTATCCGGAGGAAGCAAAACGCATTCAAAAGCTTGTAGAAGAAGAGTGCGATAAGCTGGAATATGAAGGCAGTATGATGTTTGATGAATATCCGGACAGAGTCATGTTAAAAGTAATCTGTGACAGGATTTATCTGCTTGCTTCCAAACCACAGGAGCAGACAGAACCGGAACTTGAAGCGAAACAGGTAGAAGAACTTGACTTTAGGTGGAATCCGGGACCGCCAGGCAGACCGCCATATCCGCCGCCACCAGGCAGACCGCCGTTTCCACCACCGCCACCGCCGGGCAGGCCGCCATATCCGCCGCCACCACCGCCAGGCAGGCCGCCGTCACATAATCCGGGACTTGGAAATCTGATTGAAGTGCTGCTTTATAATGAGATGTATAAAAGACGGTGCAGACACAACCGCTGCCGTCGCTGGTGGTAACAGCAATCTGAATGAATCCGGCGCTACGCCGCCGGCGCATGAAAAGGCGCCGGATTCGTTTGCATTTCTGTCCGGTATCTATTTACGAAAGGAAAAACTGATGAAAAAAGGATTAATCAAGGCAGCAGCGCTGACGATCATATTTATTTTAACGCTGGTAATATCCGGTAATGTAACAAATAAAAACCAGATGGATTTGACGACAGAAATGGAAGCGGCAACACTGCCTGTCATAGTATTGTACAATGAGGATGAGCAGATTAATGAACTGCATGGATATACATCGCAGATGAATGCGATTGGCATGCGGGATACGATTACGCCGCTTTCCAGCAGCAGGGAAGTCCCGCTTCAGATACGGACATATGGGTATCAGATCGATGAGATTTCATATGAAATCCGCAGTATAGACGGGGAACGTCTGATTTCAGACGGCAATATTTCGTCTTTTGAAGAAAGTGAAGGACAAATACGGACAAGCATTCCGGTGCAAAGCCTGTTGGAACAGTCCAGAGAGTATATATTGACATTAAAGCTAAGACAGGATGAAACGATTTGTTACTATTATACAAGAATCGCAGATGCAAGAGACTGTTATGTAGCAGAAAGCGTTCAATTTGCACAGCAGATCAGTGAACTTACGTTTTCAGATACACCGGACGAGCTCACTACTTATTGGGAGCCGAATGCGTCCGGAGATAATTCGACACTGCATAAAGTAACGATTCATTCGAGCCTGATGCAGGCAAATTGGGCTGACTTTAAATGTGACAGGCTTACGACGCCTGTACCGTCTGTAAAAGAAATGAACAGTTCCTATAATGTGATTTTGCTGAATTATGTTGTAACATCTCATGAGAATAAAGGGGAACTGGAATATTATAATGTGGAGGAGTATTATCGGATCCGTTATACGAATGAACGGATGTATCTGCTGAATTTTGAGCGGACAATGAATCAGATTTTTAACGGAGAAAATGATTTTCTGTATGAAAATTATTTGCAGCTTGGCATTCGTTCAAAAGAGATTGAATATATGCAGAATGAGTCAAAAACAGTCACTTGTTTTGTGCAGGAAGGAGATCTTTGGAGTTACAATCAGTCGTTTCACAGACTGGCAGAGGTATTTAGCTTTCGCGGACATGAAGGAATTGAACCACGTGAAAATAATATGCAGCATGATATCAGGATCCTGAATGTGGATGAAGCAGGTGATATAGATTATGTAGTATACGGATATATGAACCGTGGAATTCATGAAGGAGAGATGGGCATTTGCTTTTTGCATTATGCCAGTCAGGCAAATACAAATGAAGAAAAACTGTTTTTATCATTTGACCAATCTTATCAAATATTGCAGGCAGAGATTGGGAAGTTATTGTATGAAAATGCAGCAGGAGATATTTATTTGCTGTTTAACGGGACGGTATACCATATTGATTTGACTTCGATGGAAATGGAAGAGGTCGCTTCGAAATTGGAAGAAGACCAGTATGCTGTATCAGAGTCAAACCGGTATTTTTCATGGATATCAGATCACGATGCCCATGAAATATCGGTCATGGATCTGGAAACAGCGCAAATTCGCAAAATTAATGTAAAAGGCGGCGAGTCTTTGCAGGTGCTTGGATTTTTGCAGGAGGATCTTGTGTATGGCATTGCATCGGATAAACATAGGTCGGGTGGAATGGCAGGCATTCGGCAGACGCCAATGTATGCGCTTCGTATCGTAAATACATCCAATATGGAAGTGTTAAAAAAATACCGGAAAAAAGGGTATTTTATTGACAGTGTGGAGTTTGTGAACGGCGTACTTATTATGCAGCGGCTAATGGCAAAAGAAGGAGGCTATGTGCAGGCTCCGCAGGATTCCATTGTCAATCGCACGCAGGAAGATGAAGTGCAAAAAATCATTCACTCTACGGTTACAGAAGTAAAGCAGACGCAGATGCAGCTGACGCTTTCAGAGATGAAAAAAGAAAATCCGCCGGTTTATGTCGCTGCAAAGCAGATTTTAAATCAGGAAGATAAAAAAATAGCTTTAAAATCTGCGCAAGACCAGCGCATGTACTTTGCTTATGCAAAAGGAAAAGTAACGGCAGCCACGACAGTGGTTGCAGATGCCATTCGCAGTGCGGACGAGTTTATGGGAGTTGTAGTAGATGAAAAGCAAAATTATATTTGGAAGCGCGCACGAAAAAATGTACAGGTATCTCCGGAAGTGCAGCCTTCGGATGCAGATGCTTTAGGTTCATCCATTGTAAAATGCGTCAGCGCATTGCTCAGACATGAAGGCATTGAAGTCAGCGCCGGGGAATTGCTGGAGAGGGGAGATACCCCGCAGGGGATCTTGGAATCGCTGTTGTCTGAGCGGGAAGTAATCGTGATTGAAGGCTGTTCTCTTTCACAGATTCTTTATTATGTGAACTGTGCAACGCCGGTTTTGGCAGCGGCAGGAGCACAGGAAACGATGCTTGTGACGGGATATGACGCCTTAAATGTATGGCTGTATGATCCGCAGGCAGGAGGAGTGGTGAAAAGTACGATCGAAGAGGCAGATGCGAGGTTTCGGGCAGCCGGGGGAATTTATATAGCATATCAGTAGAAGGGAATGTTGGAATGTCCGCTTGACACAAAATAAATATGACGCTAAAATAAATCAATCATAAGAATCATAAGTAAGGAGAAAAACATGGCGAAAGACAAGAAATTAGTAGAATCCATTACGAGTATGCAGGAGGATTTTGCGCAATGGTATACAGATGTGGTAAAAAAAGCTGAATTGATCGATTATTCTTCTGTGAAAGGGTGTATGATTATTAAACCGGCAGGTTATGCGCTTTGGGAAAATATTCAGCGCGAACTGGACCGGCGTTTTAAAGAAACCGGTGTACAAAATGTATATATGCCGCTGTTTATTCCGGAAAGTCTTTTGAACAAAGAAAAGGATCATGTAGAAGGATTTGCGCCGGAAGTGGCCTGGGTGACGCATGGCGGACAAAACATGCTGCAGGAAAGGCTTTGCGTCAGACCTACTTCGGAAAC
Organism: uncultured Eubacterium sp.; assembly: GCA_910584595.1. Classification (GTDB taxonomy): domain Bacteria; phylum Bacillota; class Clostridia; order Lachnospirales; family Lachnospiraceae; genus Eubacterium_J. The sequence continues at coordinate 45,316 of CAJUBQ010000003.1, read as the reverse complement.
GCTGTTTTGTGATTTTTATAAAAATGATGTACAGTCTTACCGCGATCTTCCGAAAGTGTATAACCAGTGGTGCTCTGTTGTAAGATGGGAGAAAGAAACAAGACCATTTTTAAGATCCAGAGAATTTTTATGGCAGGAAGGTCATACGGCGCATGCTACGGCAGAGGAAGCACAGGAACGCACAGAGCAGATGTTAAACGTATATGCAAAGTTCTGCGAGGAAGTTCTGGCGATTCCGGTTATCCGCGGGCAGAAAACAGAAAAAGAAAAATTTGCCGGAGCGGAAGCTACTTATACGATCGAAGCGCTTATGCACGATGGAAAAGCGCTTCAGTCAGGAACCAGCCATAATTTTGGAGATGGATTTGCAAAAGCATTTGGGATTCAATATACTGATCCGGATAATCAGCTGCAGTATGTACATCAAACATCCTGGGGACTCAGCACGCGAATTATCGGTGCGATTATTATGGTACACGGGGATGATTCCGGACTTGTACTGCCGCCTGCAATTGCTCCGACACAGGTGATGGTAATTCCAATTCAGCAGCAGAAAGAAGGCGTATTAGAAAAAGCAAATGAACTGTATGAAACATTAAAAAAACAGTTCCGTGTAAAAGTGGACGACAGCGCTAAGAGTCCCGGGTGGAAATTCTCAGAGCAGGAAATGCGAGGAATACCGGTTCGCATTGAAATTGGTCCAAAAGATATGGAAAAGGGACAGTGCGTACTCGTACGCAGGGACACGAGAGAAAAATACCAGACTGCATTGGAAGAAGCGCCGTTAAAGCTGGCACAGCTATTAGATTCGATACAGGCAGATATGTATGAACGTGCAAAAGAGCACAGGGACTCCCATATCACAGATGCAGCCACATACGAAGAGTTCCAAAAGGCATTGGATCAAAAGCCTGGATTTATTCGTGCGATGTGGTGTGGAGATCAGGCATGTGAAGACAAAATCAAAGAAGATACAACAGCAACTTCACGCTGCATGCCGTTTGAGCAGGAGCAGATTTCAGATGTATGCGTTTGCTGCGGCAGACCGGCAAAGAAGCTGGTATTCTGGGGAAAAGCATATTAAGACAGGAAACCGTGAAAAAATAAGAATTAAAACAGGAATAAATTATGATTAAGTTATGAATAAAGAAAAGAAAATAACGATTCGAACGGATGCTGCCATATGCCTTCCCAAAAAGGTGAAGCAGATTCTTGATCGGCTGCATGCATATGGTTATGAAGCATATGCGGTCGGAGGCTGTATTCGTGACAGTTTGCTGGGAAGAACGCCAAAAGACTGGGACATTACGACCTCTGCCGTTCCTGCGCAGGTAAAAGAGCTGTTTCCCAAAACGGCAGATACCGGACTGCAGCATGGAACAGTAACCGTTATCATAGGACGAGAGGGATTTGAAGTCACTACGTATCGGATTGATGGAGAGTATACGGATGGCAGGCATCCAAAAGAAGTTATTTTTACGCCGAGTTTGCTGGAAGATTTAAAAAGGCGGGATTTTACGATTAATGCGATGGCATATGATGAAACGCATGGTTTGGTGGATGCATTTCACGGAATAAGTGATCTGGCGGCAGGAATGATTCGGTGCGTGGGAGATCCGATGGAGCGGTTTCAGGAAGATGCTCTTCGAATGCTGCGTGCGGTCCGATTTGCGGCACAGCTGGATTTTCGGATGGAACAAAGTACACAAAACGCAGTCCGCAGATTAGCGAATGATTTGAACCGCATCAGTGCGGAGCGTATTCAGGCGGAGCTTGTGAAGCTGGTTGCATCTCCGCATCCCGAATATATGAAAGAGTTGTATCAGCTTGGCATTTCAGGAGTGATTCTGCCTGAATTTGATCGTATGATGGAAACAGGACAGAATCATCCGCATCATTGCAAAACTGTGGGAGAGCATACGATTACTGCGATGTGTCATATTGCGCCGGATAAGATTTTACGCCTTGCAGCATTGTTTCATGATATTGCAAAGCCGTTATGTAAGACAACGGATGAAAAGGGAATCGATCATTTTTATGGGCATCCGGAAAAAAGCGCTGAATTGGCAAGAAAGATTTTTCGCCGTTTGAAATTTGACCGTGACACGATGGATCATGTGTGTGCGCTTGTGCGATGGCATGATTACAATCCGCCGCTGACAGAAGAACAGATACGGCGTGCAGTTGTAAAAACAGGGCAGGATCAGTATCCTGCAATATTTGCGCTGAAACGAGCGGATGTTTTGGCGCAAAGCGAGTATCAGCAGAAGGAAAAGCTGGAGTATATTGATCGTTATGAGCAGCTGTATAAGGTTATGAAAGAAAAAGGAGATTGTATCAGCTTAAAGCAGCTTGCAGTAACGGGACGGGATATGATAGCTTTAGGAATAAGGCCGGGCAGACAGATTGGAGAAATTCTGGAGCTGCTTTTGGAACAGGTGATGAAAGAGCCGCTGAAAAATGAACGGACTTATCTGTTGGAACAGGCAGAGGCATATATCAAAAATCATAACAGACAAACAGATGAGACAGATTAAATGGAATATAAATTCATACGCATTTGTATGCATAATGTAACGCCCCTTCTCATAAGATGAATGGACACGTTAATGGTAACAGTAACATCGTTTCTGTTCATGCGTGATTGTTCATCTTAGCTGGAGGGGTGTTGTTGTGTATAATCGGACAGAGATCATATTAGAGGCATATCCATACGAATTTAGTGATATTTTCAAAGGAAGAGGGGCTTATTTTTGCTATTGTCAGGATGGCAGCAGAAAAATATTGAAAGAGTTTACAGGTTCATCCTTAAAAGCCGAACTGCTGGATCGGTTCTTGCGTTATTTAAACGAACATGGATGTATCGCGGAACAGATTGTTTATACGAAAGAAGGACAGGTGCTCTTTACAGATGCTGATGAGACACGGTATTATATGCGAACGTGGTTTGAAGGCAGAGAATGTGATACGAGAAATCGGGAAGATGTGTTGTGTGCAGTCCGCAGGCTTGCACAGTTCCATATAGATACGATAGATTTTAAAGAGGAATTGCCGCAGACGATGTGCAGGACGCCGGATTTTTTAGAACAGGAATACCGCAGGCATACAAAAGAGCTTCACAAAGTATATAATTACATAAAAGCGAAAAAGAAGAAAAATGAATTTGAAACAGGTTTTTTAAAAGAATATAATTATTATCTGAACCAGGCAGAAGAAGTCGTTGACAGGCTGCGGCATACATCATCCGAAATATCCGGGCAGTTTTTTGGCATCTGTCATGGGGATTATAATCAGCATAATCTGCTGTTCACGGCACAAGGGCCGGTAATCATCAATTATGAGCGTTTATGCAAAGACGCATATGTTAGTGATTTTGCACATTTTTTCAGAAAGATTATGGAAAAACATAACTGGAATACGGGGTTGGGAATGGATATGATCCGCGCCTATGATAAAGTGCGCAGGCTGGAACCATGGGAGCTGCACCAGATTTGCGTGCGGATGAGCTATCCTGAGAAGTTCTGGAAGGTTGCGAATCATTACTTTAATTCGAAAAAGAGCTGGGCGAATAACAGAGATGGTGAAAAGCTTGCAAAAATTTGTGCACAGGAGCAGGAACGGACAGAATTTTTAAAGATACTGGATTATTTTGTGAAGGGTTAAAGCAGAAACACGCGGGCAGAAGGCTTGCACTTGAGAAATGTCCATGATATAATACAATGAAAGGCAGCGGGGGATATAATTGTCAGGATAAAATGATTCAGGATAAAATGATTCAGGATAAAATGGATAAGGATCAGGCAGTGAAAGAAAAAGGATAAATAGCAATATAAAAATAAATAAGGATGAAGAACATGAATAAGGATCGTTTAAAGATAAAACGCAACATAAAATTAAAGATACTCTTTTTGCTGGTTGGCATTATGATGTCAGGCGCTGCCTGCAGCAAACCGAATGCAGAAAGGTTAACAGCCAAAAAAAGCCAAAATTCATCTGCGGCAGTTCATGCAGTCGGCGAGGAAGAAGTGCAAAGTACGGCTGATTTTCCAACGGTCAAAGACCGCTATTATATGATTTTAAAGCATGATATCCAAAACTATCAAATTGCTCTGATGGATTTATCAAATGGTGAAGAGAGCTTTTTTGAATATACTGAAGGCACCGAGTTTTTTGATAAATATGGGAATTATACGCTGCGTCAGGATTTTAGTGAAGGAAAACTGGCAGTGATTGAACGTATGAACAGTAACGATACGTTGGGAGCTGTAGCATTTACGGATGACACATGGGATTATGAAGATATTTGTAATTATAATATAAGTGTAGAAAAAATGCGGATGGATATTGCAGATACGGCTTATCAGCTGGATCCGAATGTAAAGGTGTTTTCAGAAGGAGAGCAAAAAGAGCTGTCTGCTGTTGGGGACAGTGATATTTTAAATGTTTACGGGATTGATCGTACGATATATGCGATTGTAATTAAGACCGGACATGGAACACTGTCGCTGTCTAACACGGAGTTATTTGAAGGCGGATGGGTAAATTTAGGTACAAAAGTATATGCAAAAGTGACCAGAGATATGACGATGGAACTGCCGGAAGGCATTTATGAATTTTCTGTTGCCAATGATGGATATGGGGATTCCGGGGAGATCCGAATACGGCGCGATAAGATTACGACGATTGATTTAAATGATTATAAAGGAGAAGGTCCGAAAATATGCAAAGTTACGTTTGATGTAGGCGTTTCAGGAGCAATTCTTACTGTGGATGGGAAAAAGGTCAATCATAAAAAGCCAATAGAACTGCGGTATGGTGTACATACATTGGGCGTATATGCAGAAGGCTATGATGCATGGACCAGACAGCTGATTATCAATTCTGCGAAAGCAAATATTGAAATACTGTTAAGCAATGACACAGGTACGCAGTCAGAATCTGATTCACATGCGAATGCAAATGATGATAATACGAATACAGATAATACAAATGAAAAAAATAATACGGGTAGTCAGGCGGCATCCGGGAAACAAGGGAAAGCAGGGTCAAAGGCAGGCTCAAAAGCAGGTTCCTATACCGACGACAAATCGACGGGCCAGACATCCGGCGATAATAATGTGAACAGTGCACTTGCAAATGCAGCGTTAGGTTCTTCCTTAGCAAGCATTATCACAGGGGGCGAATCGACAGATTATCTGGATACATTATCAGATCTGGTTGATTCGCTGGACAGGCTGAAACGGAATTCGGATTAACAAAAGAATATTGGGGGATACGGACCTGGTCAGTATACTGGGACGCCGCAGACCTGATATCATAATAAAAAGAAATAAATGAATGGGAGGACATAACATGGACTACAAAGTAATGTACCAACAATGGCTGGACAACCCTTATTTTGATGAGGAAACAAAGGCGGAATTAAAGGCGATTGAAGGCAATGAGAAAGAAATCGAAGACCGCTTTTATATGGATCTGGAATTTGGTACAGCAGGACTGCGTGGCGTGATCGGTGCCGGGACAAACCGCATGAACGTTTATACAGTCAGAAAAGCAACACAGGGACTTGCAAATTACATCTTGTCTTTAAAGGCAGAAGGAAAAGGCGTAGCAATTGCGTATGATTCCAGACACATGTCGCCGGAATTTGCAGATGAGGCAGCTTTGTGCCTGGCAGCGAATGGGATTAAGGCTTATGTATTTGAAAGCTTAAGACCGACGCCGGAATTATCTTATGCGGTGCGCAAACTGGGCTGCACTGCAGGCATCAACATTACTGCAAGCCACAATCCGCCAGAGTATAACGGCTACAAAGTATACTGGGAAGACGGTGCGCAGATTACACCGCCTCATGACAGCGGCATTATGGATGAAGTAAAGAAAGTGACTGATTATGCAGCATGTAAGACAATGACGTTGGAAGAAGCAAAAGCAGCCGGACTTTATCAGACTATTGGAGCGGATATTGACGATCCTTATATTGAAGAGTTAAAGGGGCTTGTACTGCATCAGGACAGTATCGATGCGGTAAAAGATAAGCTGACGATTGTCTATTCTCCGCTGCATGGGACCGGAAATATTCCTGTACGCCGCGTATTAAAAGAGCTTGGTTTTCAGAATGTGCATGTGGTTCCGGAACAGGAGCTTCCTAACGGTGATTTCCCGACGGTAAGTTATCCGAACCCTGAGGCAGCAGAAGCATTTGAACTGGGGCTTGCCCTTGCAAAAAAAGTAAATGCAGATTTAGTATTGGCTACAGATCCGGATGCAGACCGTCTTGGCGTATATGTTAAAGATTCTAAGACAGGTGAGTACCATACACTGACCGGAAATATGTCCGGCTGTCTGATTGGTGATTATGTGATTGGTCAGCGGAAGGCAATTCAGGGTTCTTTGCCGCAGGACGGCGCATTTATCCGTTCCATCGTTTCTACGAATATGGCGGATGCTATAGCAAAATATTATGGCATTCAGCTTGTAGAAGTATTAACAGGATTTAAATTTATCGGTCAGAAGATGTTAGAGTTTGAAAAGACAGGCAATGGCGCTTATTTATTTGGCATGGAAGAAAGCTATGGCTGTTTGACGGGTACTTATGCAAGAGATAAGGACGCAGTGGTAGCTTCTATGACATTGTGTGAAGCGGCAGCTTATTATATGACCAAAAATATGACGCTTTGGGATGCAATGCTGGAAATGTATGAGCGCTATGGCTACTATAAAGATCATGTAGAGTCTATTACATTAAAAGGCATCGAAGGACTTGCCAAGATTCAGGAGATTATGAATACGCTGCGTGAGAATGCGCCAAAAGAAGTAGGCGGATTAAAAGTGCTTGCTGCAAGAGACTATAAGACAGATACGATTCAGGATTTTGTCACCGGCGAGACAAGACCGACCGGGCTGCCGAAATCTAATGTGCTTTATTATGAACTGGAAGATGATGCATGGGTATGTGTAAGACCGTCCGGAACCGAACCAAAAGTGAAGTTCTATATTGGCGTAAAAGGCAGCTCTATGGCGGATGCTGACGAAAAATCGGCTTCTTTAGGCAAGAAGGTACTGGACATGATTCAGGAAATGATCTAACATGTGCGAACTGTTACAGTAAGCTTGTTAAAATGCTAGAAATTGGGCATTTTCCGCTTGACAAACCATGGAAAAGTTAGTATAAATATATTCGTAAGTATTTTGGAGAAGATGAGTTCCGATTCTTATTTAATAACAATACTATAATTAATCCACAGGAGGAGTAGAAATGAACAAAGCGGAATTAGTTGCAGCTATTGCTGACAAGGCTGAATTATCCAAAAAAGATGCGGACGCAGCTTTAAAGGCTTTTACAGATGTTGTTGCTGAAGAGCTCAAGAAAGGGGAGAAGATCCAGTTAGTCGGCTTCGGAACTTTCGAAGTATCTGAACGGGCAGCAAGAACGGGCAGAAATCCACAAACAGGCGAAGAGATGACGATTCCGGCATCGAAAGCGCCAAAATTTAAGGCAGGAAAAGCATTAAAGGATTTAATGAACGAATAAATCTTTGTAAAAGGGGCTGCAGGGTATGCGGCCCCTTTTTGTTGGTAAAAAACGGAAAGGCATAATATGAGATTAGACAAATTTTTAAAAGTTTCACGCTTGATTAAGCGGCGTACTGTGGCAAATGAAGCTTGTGACGCCGGCAGGGTTATGGTTAACGATAAACCGGCAAAGGCGTCTGTGAAAGTAAAGGTTGGCGATATTATTGAAATTTTGTTTGGCACAAAATCGGTAAAGGTACGTGTATTGGATATTCAGGATACAACGAAAAAAGAACAGGCAAAGGAATTGTTTGAATATTTGTAAAGAAAGGCAGCTGTTGATTTGAAGTCTGACAGCTGCTTTTGTCATATCATCTTAAATGCATTCATATACTTTATTAGGGCTTTGGCAAAATGTTGTAAGGGCTGCGTATAACAGTCATTTTATTACGACAGTTAGGACAAGAATGGAGGATAAGGATATGGATGAGAGAATGGAAAAAAATCAGTCGAAAGCGCATAAAATACTGCTTACAAACAGGAAGACGGTAGCCTTTACAGGAGTTTTGGATGTACTTTCTTTTGATGTATCTGAAATACTGCTGGAGACAGAGCAGGGAATGCTTTTGATCAAAGGCAACGACCTGCATGTAAACCGGCTGACATTGGAAAAAGGTGAGGTGGACGTAGAAGGAAGGATTGACAGTCTGGCTTATTCAGATGCAGGTGGGGGAAAGAAAGCAGCAGAAAGTCTGTTAGGAAGAATTTTCCGATGATGACGGTAAGTGAAGATATATTTCGGGAAATGGATTTTTTTGCAGTATCTTTTGTGCTGGGAATCGTGCTGGTGCTTGTTTATGATTGCCTGCGGATTTTACGGCGGCTTGTCCGGCATGGGGTTCTATGGATTTCATTGGAAGATTTATGCTATTGGGTATTTACGGCATTTGTAATATTTGCTATGCTGTATCAGAAAAATGACGGGCTTATACGTGGTTTTTCCATTGGCGGGATTGTATTAGGCATGTTTCTGTATAATCAGTTTATCAGTGTTTATACGGTCAGGCACATTGCACGTGTGTTAAAAAAGATCATCCGTATGATACAGAAAATTTGCAGATTTATATTAACGCCATTTCGAAAGGCTGCGAACAAAATAGCAAACAAAGGTTCGGTTTTGGCGGGTAAAGGAAGAAAATTTAAAAAATATTTAAATAAGCGGTTGAAAAGGGCAGGCAAATTGATTAAAATAGGACTCATAAAGAAATAAGTCGGCAGAAATTGCCGCCGGAAGGATGAGGAGAGACTTATGAGTCACAGATATAGCAGCCGCAGGGCAAATCAAACAGGAAAGATTTGTATAACAGTGATCGTTCTGGCAATGATTGGGGTGATGTCTGTGCAGATTGTAACTCTATACAAAAAGGATCAGCAGTTTATTGCACAGGAAGCGCTTCTTGAAAAACAGAAGCAGGAAGAACTGGTCAGACAGCAGGAGATCGAGGATTACGAGGCGTATACAAAGACACAGGAATATATTGAAGATATAGCGAAAAGTAAATTAGGGCTTGTATATAAAGATGAAATTATATTCAAGGAAAAGTAAGTGTATGGAAAAGATCCGGCGTCAGCCGGGTCTTTTCTGTTTGTTTGATGACTTCGAAAACCTGAAGGACTTAGAATCGACTCAATATTTGTTTTGAACAGATATAAACACGAATAAAAATAGAAAAACGAACCACAGTTTGACAAACATTGCAGCACACTCTTTTTATAATGGCTGTCATATGTCGCCGCTGCCATGCCGGTTGTGCCTGGCAAAGAGATGTGAAAATGGCGGCGCAGGGAGCGGACAGGCTCCTTATGATCGAGTGATTGGAGGATGGATGTAAGAATGAAAAGACTGAGTGTGAAGCAAGTGATGTTATACGTAGGAGGAATTTTGATGTGTCAAATATCGTGGATGGGTTGTTTTCCATTGATACCGGCATTTTTTACAGCGGTATGTCTGGAAGATGCAGCCCGCGGAGCGCTTTGTGCTGCTATGTTTATTGGTATTGTATTGTTTGTGCCGATTGCGGCGGCAGTCAAATATTTGATGGCTGTTTTTGTAATATTAGTTACAATTAAATTATTTGAATGGGCAGAAGGGAGATGTACAGTCATATGTGCCGCATCGGCTGCTTCCATCGCGACATTTATGATGGCGCTGTCCGGAGAACTGTTAAATGTGCGTGATGCATCAGGGATTATGGTGAGTGTGATAGAATCTGTATTTGTGTTTTCAGCGATTATGATTGGTACGAGATTTGTGGATTTTTTTATGCAGATGAGCATTTTGCCGCAGAGGGAAGATACGGATCATTATCAGGAAGTCAGGCTTGTAAATTATGCAGATTCCTTTAGCGGATTGTCTAAGATTTTTTCTCGGATGAGTTCCGTACAGAAAGGATTTTCGGCGGAACAGATGGGAAAAATTCAAAATGAACTGACGGGAACACTTTGCATGAACTGCAATCAGTGTGCTTTGTGCTGGGATAAAGAAGAAAGCCCTATGTATTCTTATCTTGCCTATATGCTGCAGTCTTTGCAGCGGACCGGAGAGCCGGATGAGGAAATTGTAGTGCAGATGCAGGAGTATTGCCCTTATACGGATGCTGTTATACAGGAGAGTATCCGCATTTTTGAAAAAGCGAGGCTGAATCTGGCATGGTATAACCGTCTGTTGGAAAATCGTGAGATTATAGCGCAGCAGTTAGATGCAATGGCATATATTATGGAAGACTGCGCAAATGAGAAGAACGAGATTACACAGGAAAACCGTCAGATGATGGCAGAAATAAAATACAGAGCAAGAGAACGCGGTGTGATTGTGCAAAAGCTGCATTTATATGAAAACAAGGAGCATCGCTGGCAGTTTTCGTGTGATGCATATGCAAAAAACGGCAGCTGTATCAGTATGAAGGAACTTACGAAGGCTGTTTCGGCAGGACTTGAAAGAGAAATGCGTCCGCACAGAGATGAACGTGCACTGGTCAGCCCGCAGGGAGCGGTAGTTGTATTTGAGGAAGATACCTGTTTTCACGAAACACATGCGGTAGCACGTATGGTGAAAGATGGCGGCCGTGTTTCGGGCGATAATTATTCATTTTTGGAGATGGACGACGGACAGATGGCAATGATGTTGTCCGACGGGATGGGCTCTGGAAGCAATGCCTGCAAGGAAAGCGAGCTTGTACTGGAGTTGTTGGAAAAGTTTATGGAAGCTGGCTTTTCAGAGGAAACGGCGCTTAAAATGATGAACTCCGCTATGGTAATCCGTGGAGAAGATGATTTATATTCTACGGTAGATATTTGTTCCCTGGATTTGTATACTGCGCGCTGCAATTTATACAAAATAGGCGCTGCAACAACGTTTATCAAACATCGGGACTATGTTGAGAGGGTGGAATCCAGTTCTTTGCCGGTAGGAGTAACACATCGGCTGGAGACAGGCAATACGAAAAAACAGTTGGAAAATGGGGATTTTCTTGTCATGATGACAGATGGTGTGTTAGAATATCTGCAGGAAGAAGATCCGGATCTGGCAATGTGTGAGATTATAAAGAATCTGCAGGGAAAGCATCCGAGACAGATGGCGGATGCAATACTGGAGGAAGCGCTGGAGCGGACAGGAGGAAAAGCTGCAGACGATATGACAATTCTCGTCTGCGGCATCTGGAAAAAATAAGGAACAGGAACAATGGATGTAAATAGCAGTACCATCATACAAAAGGTAAAAAAGTTTATTCTGCAGCATCAGATGATTGAAGCAGGAGATCATCTTGTAGTCGGAGTTTCAGGCGGGGCTGATTCCATCTGCCTGCTGCTTGTTTTACAAAAGCTGCGTGACGTTTTAGATTATCAAATATCTGTCGTACATGTGGAACATGGCATCCGTGGGGCAGAGGCTGAGCAAGACGCAGAGTTTGTCAGGTCTTTTTGTGAAAAACACCGCATACAGTGTCATATCTGCCATTATCAGGTGCCGGAGTATGCGCACGCGCATGGAATGAGTGAGGAAGAGGCTGGCAGAGTTTTACGATATCAGGCTTTTCGGGACGAAAAGCAAAAGTATCCCGGACAGAATGTAAAGATTGCAGTTGCTCATAATCTGCAGGATCATGCAGAAACGATGCTGTTTCATCTGGCTCGAGGAACAGGGATTCATGGATTGGCGGCTATCGCACCGGTAAACGGGGATGTGATACGGCCGCTGCTGCATATCAGCAGGCAGGAAATAGAAGCGTATTTAGAGCAGATGGGGCAGGAGTTTTGCACCGATGCGACGAATGAGATGGATGTATATAGCAGAAATCAGATCAGGCATCGGGCGTTACCGGCACTGCATGAAATCAATGGTGGCGCAGCAGAACATATGTATCAGACGGCACAGCAGTTGCGTGAGATCGGAAATTATTTGCAAAAACAGGCGGCAGCTGCACAGGAAACATGCTGCCGAATGTTTGCGGATGGCGCAGAGATTCGAAAAGACTTATTCTTAAATCTGGATGCGGTGATTCAGGGTGAAATGTTGTATCGGCTGCTTGGGATATTAGCAGGCAGCAGAAAAGATCTTACAAGGGACCATATCCGCCAGGTTCGGGAACTTTTTAACCGGCAAAACGGAAGACAGATACAGCTTCCTTATAAAATGCAGGCAGTAAGAGTTTACAGCGGGGTAGAAATTCGCCTCGTAAAAAATGTGAAAAATGCAGAGAATACTGCTGTAAATAAGAGTGATTTTCTGAAAAAACAGTTTTCGTTTCGTATAATCGAAGATATTTCTGAGCATATGTCACAAATTTCCAAAAAGAAGTATACGAAATGCTTTGATTATGATAAGATAAAGCATGGATTCTGTGTAAGAAACAGACAGCCGGGAGATTATCTGGCAATAGATGCTTCGGGGAATCATCAGAAGCTTAAAAAATATCTGGTTAATGAGAAGATTCCTGTAAAGGAACGAGATCGGCTGCTGCTGCTGGCTGACGGTTCTCATATTATGTGGGTAGTCGGCTATAGAATCAGCAGCTATTATAAAGTGAATGAACACACCAGAAGAATATTGGAGGTTACTTTTTGCGGAGGAAGAGAAGATGAAAGAACAGATTCATGTAATGATTTCAGAGGAAGAGGTAAATGCACGAATTGCAGAGATTGCTGCGCAGATCAATGAAGATTATAAAGGCGAAGAGATTGTTGCAATTGGGATTTTGCGCGGCGGAGTTTATTTTTGTACGGAACTGACCAAGCGGATTACCGTACCGGTGATACTGGACTTTATGGAAGCGTCCAGTTATGGCGCAGGTACAAGTTCCAGCGGGCAGGTGAATATCACGAAAGATCTGATTGAAGATATTGCAGGCAGACATGTGATTGTAGTAGAGGATATTATAGATACCGGCAGAACACTGAGCCTGCTGTTAGACAATCTGCGGGCACGCAAACCGAAAAGTCTGAAGCTTTGTACGCTGTTAGATAAACCGGAACGGCGCATCGTGCAGGTGCCGGTGGATTATAACGGATTCGTGATTCCAAATAAATTTGTAATAGGATATGGGATGGATTATGCGCAAAAATACAGAAATCTTCCTTATATTGGAGTCGTAGAGGGTGAGTAGAAGGAGGTTATAACTTGAAGAGAGGTTATCGAGGTTTTGTCTTGTATGCCATCCTTGTGTTAGGAGTGGTTGGCATATGGTATTTTTTAAGTGAGACTGATATTACGTCGGATACGTATACGTATCATCAGTATCAGACAGATTTGGAAGCAGATAAAGTTTATTCTGTTATTATTGAGCAGAATGCCGAGACGCCGACAGGTACGCTTATTGTGACGCTCAAGGATGATGCCGACAGGCATGAGATCATCGTATCAGATGTGAATCAGGAGCAGGAATACCTAAAGCAAAATGATTTTTATAATTATTTGCTGAAAAATATTCCAAAGGCAAGCTGGCTGTCTACGTGGCTTCCATATTTGATTATTTTTGGAGCGATGTTTATTCTGTTTATCATTATGAATAATATCAATCAGTCTGCAGGCGGAGGGGGCGGCCCGAAAATGATGAATTTCGGCAAGAGTCGTGCCAGAATGTATACAGATGAAGCAAAATCTGTCAACTTTTCGAAAGTTGCCGGACTGAAAGAAGAAAAGGAAGAACTGGAAGAAATTGTAGATTTTTTACGTGAACCGGGCAAATATACAAAGCTGGGAGCCAGAATCCCAAAGGGAGTACTGCTCGTTGGGCCTCCGGGAACCGGTAAAACGCTGCTTGCAAAGGCAGTTGCGGGAGAAGCAGGCGTGCCGTTTTTTAGCATTTCCGGTTCCGATTTTGTGGAAATGTTTGTCGGTGTCGGAGCTTCACGTGTACGTGATTTGTTTGAAGATGCAAAGAAAAATGCTCCCTGTATTGTATTTATTGATGAGATTGATGCTGTTGCCAGACGTCGTGGAACCGGTATGGGAGGCGGACACGATGAACGTGAGCAGACGCTCAATCAGATGTTAGTAGAGATGGATGGTTTCGGCGTCAATGAAGGCATTATTGTTATGGCGGCGACAAATCGTGTGGATATTCTGGATCCGGCGATTATGCGTCCGGGGCGCTTTGACAGAAAAGTCCATGTCGGCAGGCCGGATGTCGGCGGCAGGGAAGAGATCCTGCATGTACATGCCAAAAACAAGCCGCTGAGCGATGATGTGGATTTGAAACAGATTGCGCAGACGACAGCAGGATTTACCGGAGCTGATCTGGAGAATTTGTTAAATGAGGCTGCCATCCGGGCGGCTAAGGCAGACCGTGGGTATATCAGGCTGGACGATATCCGCAATTCTTTTGTGAAAGTAGGAATTGGGGCAGAAAAGAAGAGCCGGATTATCAGTGAAAAAGAAAAGAGAATTACAGCATTTCATGAAGCGGGGCATGCAATTTTATTTCATGTGCTGCCGGATGTCGGGCCGGTGTATTCAGTATCTATTATACCGACCGGAGCCGGGGCTGCAGGATATACGATGCCGCTGCCGGAAAAAGATGAAATGTTTAATACAAAGGGCCGTATGCTACAGGAAATAGTAGTAGATCTGGGCGGACGTGTTGCGGAGGAACTGATTTTTGACGATATTACAACAGGTGCTTCGCAGGACATTAAGCAGGCAACCGCAATGGCAAAGGCAATGGTTACCAAATATGGCATGTCTGAAAATCTGGGGCTGATCTGCTATGATGAAGATGATAATGAAGTATTTATCGGCAGAGATTTGGCTCATACAAAAGGATATGGGGAAAATGTAGCTACGCTGATTGATAATGAAGTGAAGCGCATTATTGATGAATGCTATGTCAAAGCAAGAGAGATTATTCATCAGTATGAGCAGGTGCTGCATCAATGTGCAGATCTGCTTTTGGAGAAAGAGAAAATCAGCAGAGAAGAGTTTGAAGCATTGTTTGCGGATAAGAAAGAGATACCATTGATGGAAGGATAAAAGCTGTGCAAAATTTGGAGTTGACTGTATTGGTAAATGAAACTTAATAGATGAAATGCACAAAAAAAATATAGATATTTTTGGAAGTTTGTGCACACTTATCGGAGCAAAGATGGTATTATAATTAACGTAAAAACCCCCCAATACATTATATAGTTTTTGCTATACCCCATAGTAAAAATACCTTCTCCTAAAACAGACAGCGTAAGCTGTCTGTTTTACTTTTTGTAAAAAAATGATGTTTTTATTCCCTGATTTTTCGCATAACAATGCTATTTTTTCGCGCAGGTTGATTTTTGTTCAGATATGCTATAGATTATTTTGGAAAGATAGGATATACTTAACAAAGAAGACGAAAAAGAGAATATGGAGCTTGTGGAGATGGAAAGTAAATCAATATACGAACTAAACAGAATACAGCGCTACATGATGCAGATGCGTCCGGTGCTATATAAGCAGGTGCTTTTCTCAGACGGGACGGCGGATTACAGGGAGCCGCCGGAGCCAAAAGAAGGAGAAGAAGTAACGATTCGTTTCCGCACGAAAAAAGACAATGTTGATGCGGTATTTTTGTGCGGCAATGGACAGGAATATCAGATGAAAAAAATAGAGACCTGTGAAGAATTTGATTATTATGCATACACAGTTGTGATGACAGATCAGCCGTTTGATTATTATTTTCAGGTAGCAGACGGAATGCTGACATTGTATTATGATAATTATGGACCGACAAAGGAACTGCGTCCGCAGTATAGTTTCCGGATTGTACCGGGATTTTCGACTCCGGACTGGGCGAAAGGCGCAGTTATGTATCAGATTTTAGTAGATCGTTTTTATAATGGGGATGCAGGAAATGATGTAGAGACAAATGAGTACTTCTATATCCGCACACCGAGTCAGAAAATTGAAAACTGGGATAAAGTGCCTTCCAGTTTTAGTGTCGCAGAATTTTATGGCGGAGATCTGGAAGGGGTGCGTAAAAAACTGGATTACCTGCAAAACCTTGGCATAGAAGTTATTTATTTTAATCCGTTGTTCGTATCGCCATCCAATCATAAATATGACATTCAGGATTATGATTATATAGATCCGCATTACGGAAAGATTGTAGAAGATGGCGGAGCGCTGCTGGCGCAAGGATCTGTTGATAACCGGCTGGCAGAACGGTATATAAAGAGAGTTACAGATAAGCGGAATCTGGAGGCAAGTAATCAGTTTTTTGCAGAGCTTGTAGAAGAAATACACAGGCGGGGCATGAAAGTCATATTGGACGGTGTATTTAATCACTGTGGTTCATTTAATAAGTGGATGGACAGAGAGGAGCTGTACAACGGACAGGAAGGGTACGCGCCGGGAGCATACGTATCCGGGGAAAGTCCGTACCGGGGATATTTTAAATTCAATGACCAAAATGCCTGGCCGCATAATAAATCTTATGACGGCTGGTGGGAGCATGATACACTGCCTAAGCTGAATTATGAAGAATCAGAGGAATTATATCAATATATATTGGAGATTGGAAAAAAATGGGTATCCCCGCCGTACAATGCGGATGGCTGGCGATTGGACGTCGCCGCGGATTTGGGATACAGTGAGCGGTTTAACCATCAATTTTGGCGTGATTTCCGCAAAGCGGTAAAGTCAGCGAATCCAAATGCAATTATTTTAGCGGAGCATTACGGAGATCCAAAAAACTGGCTGTCCGGCGATCAGTGGGATACAATTATGAACTATGATGCGTTTATGGAACCTGTGACCTGGTTTTTAACCGGAATGGAAAAGCACAGCGACAGTTTTCAGGAATGTACGCTTGGGAATATAGGCAATTTTGAAGGTTCTATGAGTCATTATATGACAAGCTTTTTGACGTCTTCGTTGTATTGCTCTATGAATCAGCTGTCCAATCATGACCACTCCCGTTTTCTGACCAGAACAAATCACAGACCGGGACGTATCGATACGTTAGGTGCGCAGGCTGCTTCTGAGGGAGTCAATAAAGGTGTATTGCGAGAGGCGGTCGTTATCCAGATGACATGGCCGGGAGCGCCGACGCTGTATTATGGAGATGAAGCGGGCGTATGTGGTTTTACCGATCCGGATAACCGCAGAACCTATCCGTGGGGCAGAGAAGATAAAGAGCTGATTGCATTTCACAGAGAAATCATCCGTATTCATAAAGAGCATCAGGCGCTTCGCACCGGTTCGGTGAAGTTTTTGCAGGGAGAACATAATCTGTTGTGCTATGCGCGTTTTAATCGAAAAGAACAGCTTGTTGTGCTTGTAAACAATGCAGATGGCAGCAGGGAAGCAGATGTTTCCGTGTGGGCAGCAGGAATACCGATGTCTACGAAGCTTGAACAGCTGATTTTTACAAATGAAAATGGATATTCAGTAGTACCTGTTGTGTATCAGGTGTCAGAAGGCCGATTAAAGATTATGCTGCCAAAACATTCTTCAGTAGTGTTGAGGCGAAAAGATTGACCTGTTTTGGAAAAAGGTGGAACAGGTTAGTTTTCCTTAGCATGAATGATAAAGAAAGAGAAGATATACAGTGTGTTTAAGATAAATTCTTAAACACGCTGTATTTTTTTGAATTTTCTGCAACAAAATGCACAGGATCTGACACTATATCAGTGTACAGTAATTATTTGCAGAAAAGAATCCGGGAGGCATGTCATGGATCAATATTTGGAGCTGGTGCGTCAGGCAAAGCATGGAAGTGCAGATGCATTTGCTGATTTGTATCAGGAAGTTTATGAAGATTTATACCGGTTTGCAGTTTATACGTTAAAAGATCCTGTGGACGCACAGGATGTAGTCAGTGAGACAGTTACGGATGCATTTGCGTCTATTCGAAGATTGCGGAAAGAAGACGCATTCAAAGGATGGATATTTAAAATACTGTCTGCGAAGTGCAAAAGAAAACTCAAAGAGTACACGAACAAGACAGTGGAGCTTTCCGGGGAATTGTCAGAGCAGCTTACTGCACCCGGGACAGATGCCGATGCGGCAGAGCATGTGCAGGTGCGGATGCTTTATCAGGAATTATCGTCTGAAGAACGGATGATTATTGCCATGCATATATTTGCAGGATATACGGGCAAGGAGATTGCAAAGCAGCTACATATGAATGAAAATACAGTCCGTTCCAAAGAAAGCCGGGCGCTGAAAAAAATGAAAGAACAGTTAAAGTAAAGGATAGTTTAGAGAAAAAGTCTGGAGGGTATCAATATGGATGAACGGGAGATGTTGGAAAAAATTGCTGATTCAGCGCAGGATTTGACTGTACCGAAACATTTACAGCCGGATCAGGTGAGACGGCAGCTAAAGAGAAGACCATATAAAACTGGGAAACATTACAGAATGATAGCGGCAGCGGCATGTCTGTGCCTGTGCTTTGGAATCGGATTGTTTGTTTCACAAAATGATGTGCGAAAGATGTCAGGCAGTCTGGTACAGGACGGCGAAAGCAGCAACGCACAAGAGCAGAAAGACAGGATATCGGCTGCAAAAAAGCAGGATACAAATCTCAGCATATTGGAAAACGACGAGGCTGGAGCAGAAACGGGGGAAGACAGCGAAGCAGTCAGTATGCAGCAGAAAGTGTCCGTTAAGAAATTGGGTAAAATGTACACTTTGGCTTCAGATTATGGCGCTGTTTATGATGCAGTAAAAGAGGCGTCGGCATGGCAGATGAAACAAGAGAAAGAAGCGATGACGGATGGTGCGGCACGTGACGATGCAGATTATGCAAATAATATTCATTACGATGAGAATGTACAGTCTCCTCTAAGATCAGATCTGCAAAAAGAGGGATCAAACAGCAGTCAGTCAGCAGACAAGGAGGATTTTTCCACCACAAATCTGCAAGTGGATGGTATCGATGAAAGTGATGTTGTAAAGACAGACGGCAATTTTATTTATGTGGCGCAGGAAAATCAGATTCAGACGTTGGATGTAAGCAGCGCGGTTCCATATGCAGCAGGGACTATCCGGCCGGATATGGACGAAGATACAGATCGGATCTGTGAAATGTATGTAGCAGATAAGCTTTTGACGATCATCGTCCAGACGGAAAAAACATCTTTGCAGCAGAAGGAAGAGGAGCAAAAGGCAGCGGATGTTCGATATATTGACACAAA
The DNA here is from genome assembly GCA_910584595.1 of uncultured Eubacterium sp. Taxonomy (GTDB): domain Bacteria; phylum Bacillota; class Clostridia; order Lachnospirales; family Lachnospiraceae; genus Eubacterium_J. The sequence goes on along the minus strand of CAJUBQ010000003.1, from coordinate 26,131 downwards.
ACCGGTTACAAAAATAATAACATACGATCTTTCAGATCCGAAGAATCCTGTGCTGAAAGATACGGCTGTGCAGGATGGCTGGTATCAGACATCCAGAAAAGTGGGCGGCCGCCTGTATCTTTTTACGAATCAGTCTATGGGGATTACGGATGATATGCTCAGAGAGGATGCGGTGTCAGATGATAGACTCAAACAATGGCTGCCAAGTGTAAATGGCAGTGTTGTTCCTTCGGATTGTATTTATTTGCAGAAAGGAGGCAGCTATGGACTTTTGATGGCAGCGATTGATCTGACAGATCACAGCCGTATTCTGGATAAAAAGCTTCTGATTCATCAATATACGAATCTTTATGTCAGCAGCACGTCGGTGTATCTGTATCTTAACGATTATGTAAATGAAGCTTCCAGAACGAGGATTGCCAGATTCGCACTGGAAGCGGATGGAACGATACGTGCGGTAGCTGCAAAGACAGTAAAGGGCAATATTACTGATACATTCGCCATTCATGAAAAGGGAGGATATTTGCTTGTGCTTACTTCGGTGACGAGTGCAGATCCATGGGAAAATCGTGTATATGTGCTGGATGAAAATATGCAGACAGCCGGAAAACTGACCGGATTGGCAAAAGGAGAGCAGATTTATGCGGCGCGATTTGCGGGCGATATCGGATATTTTGTAACATACCGCAATACAGATCCATTGTTTTCCGTAGATTTTTCGGATCCAAAGAATCCCCAAATTATTGGCGAGCTAAAAGTGACCGGATTCTCAGAATACTTGCATTTTTGGAGTGACGATAAGCTGCTTGGCATCGGCTATGAGACAGATCCTGACAGCGGCGAGACGGTTGGCGTAAAGCTTTCGATGTTTGATATTTCAGATCCTTTGAAAGTAAAGGAAGAAGCAAAGCTTGTGCTGCAAGGAGTTGATGACTGTGAAGGAATGTATGATTATAAGTCTGTCCTGGTCAGTGAGAAAAAAAATCTGATTGCGTTTACGACGAAAACGTATGCAGAAAAGTATCAGGAGGATTACCGCGTATTTTCATACAAAGACGGCAAATTTATCAGCAGAATTGAACGTACGCTGGCGAATGGAACATGTGCTGACAGAAAGTATTGGAGGAGTGTCTATGTAGGTGACATGCTGTACCTGGTCAGTGAGAAAAAAATGATTGCGTTTGCAATGAATGATGACTGGAAAGAGATTGGAAAGCTTGTTTACGGATGGATCGAACAAGGGAAGATACAGCCTGCATTTGCTGAGTGTGAGTAAAGGAGATTACGATAGAAGCAGGCAATAGATATCATTACGATAAAAAATATTATAACACCACTTTGCAACTTATATTCAAAAAGTTGTAAAGTGGTGTTATAATATTTATGGATAAAAATAAAGGGGGTTCTGCGGAATGAATGCAAGACTGAAAAACCAGCTTAGTTATTTGTTTTTTATACTGCTTGCAATACTTGCTTTCTATACGGTATTTCGGGATAACGATATGGCTATGGTTGTAGCGTCGCTGAAAAAAATGAAGCTGTCGTATCTGTTGGCTGCGGCTGGCATGGCGCTCCTCTTTACAATGATGGAAGGCGTTATGATCTGGTATCTGTTACGTGGACTGCAGGGCAGAGCGGTCTTGAAAGACTGTATCCGCTATTCTTTTGTAGGATTTTTATATTCGGGCATTACACCGTCTGCAACCGGTGGACAGCCGATGCAGCTTTATCATATGAAGCGTGACGGCAATGACTTATCTGCCAGTACGGTTGTACTGATGACAGTAGCGCTCGTTTATAAGCTTGTGCTTGTGCTGATGGGGATTGCGATGGTATTATTTGGATTTTCTGTGTTGAAAGAGAATCTGGGGAGTTATCTGCACTTATTTTATCTCGGAATGTTTTTAAATACAGCGCTTGTTGTGATATTGTTCGTTGTCATGGTGTTTCCGGCATTTGCCAGGTGGATGATTTTAGCAATCGAAAAGCTTTTGGTAAAAATGCGGATTATGAAACAATCAGAATACAGAACCGATAAAATCTATCGGTTTATTCAAAGTTATCAAAATGCTGTGCATTTTTTACTGCACAATAAAAAGCAGGTAGCTGTCGTCCTGATAGCGACGTTTGGGCAAAGATGTCTCGTATTTATTTTGCCTTATATTGTATATCGCGGATTTGGACTGGAAGGAGCCGATGCCCTGACAATATTGATGATACAAATGTCTATCTATCTGGCTGTCGATATGCTTCCGCTGCCCGGAGCACAGGGTATTACGGAGCTGATGTATCGTCGTGCGTTTCGGGATGTTTTTACAATAGAATATGTTGTGCCGTCCATGTGTGTAACGAGAGGGGTCAGCTTTTATTTTCTCCTGTTTTTCAGTATTTTTGTCTGTGTGGTGCGTCATGTGAGGTATCGGCTGCAAAAGATTTAAATATCCATCCATATGGTTTCCTTTTTGATTGTTTTGTATGCGCTGCTTTCATTTATGGATAATCCCATATCCAATAACATTTGATCCATTCGGATATCGTCTTCTTGCAGAGCTTTCAGGTCAACGATATCGAATTTAGTGCGCATCAATGATTTGAGAGCATAGTATAATTTGAAGTAGTCTTCTGCTGACATCATATGTTTTCCTGATGCGACAATATCCAGGTCACTTGTTTCTTTTGCGCAGTTTTTCGCATAAGAGCCTGCATACCCGAGCCGGTAATTTAAGTTTAATGGCTTTAAACGGTCAAATATATGGCTGATATCTTTTTGCGTTAACATGTTAATTTCCTCTTTTCTGATATTATTTATTTTTTTTACAGAATATTATTTGATTTTGGATTTGTACATAACTGCTGTGTCTACAGCAATCTTGTACGAATGAGTACAAGATTTGCCGATTCAGTTGAATATAATCATGAGCAATCATATTTCGTACAGGAATCAGGTTTCCTGTACTGATAAAATTAATAGCTTGGTAGGACTCTTTTGATAGTTGTCTGCATAGGCTGCTGATTTGAAGAATGTAAAAGGAACACAGATCCATGCATGTTTCATTTGCGATAAATTGTGAAGAGGTTTTGCAACCATATTGTTGAAGTGCAGTTTGCATCTTTTTTATATAGGTTAACAGTTTTAGCAATATTTGTAAATCTCTTGTTAGATTTTTATTCATCAGAATCCTCCTTTCTGATATCAGATGGACAACCTATGGAACAGTAGCGAACGGTTACGTTTTGATGCAAAATAAAAAACTTTAGGTTGCATTTTGATAAAAACATAGTAGAATCGAGATAGGAAATAGTTGTCAGGCATAAAATAGAGAAAGACAGAAAGATATTCAGATTGGGAGGTAGCTGTGAAGATGGAAAACAGGACGGATTTTGATCTGGTAGTTAAAAAAATTACACAGAATTATATTTCAGATGAAGTATTTGTAACGAAGGAGAATCGACGTCTGCCGGGCAGAAGTAATATTATTATTTTGATAAAAAGACTGCGGTCGTTAATGTTTCCGGGATATTTTGAAGAAAAAAATTTCGAATATATGGATGCCAGGTATTTTGCAGGAAATACATTGAACAGTATCCGAAGAGAATTGCGGCAGCAAGTGGAGATTGCGCTGCTGTATACGAATGAGAGTAAAACAAGGGAACAGATTGCAGAAGAAGCAGATGAAACTGCACAGTATTTTATCGGAAAGCTGGCAGATATCCAGAATATGCTGTTAAAGGATGTGCAGGCGGGATTTGACGGGGATCCTGCCGCAAAGAGCAGACAGGAGATTATTTCATCTTATCCGGGTGTTTTTGCAATCTTTGTGTATCGGATGGCGCATGAGCTGTATGTCAGGCAGGTGCCGTTTATTCCACGTATTATGTCAGAATATGCGCACAGCCGTACGGGAATCGATATTAATCCTGGAGCTGTGATCGGGGAATATTTTTTTATTGACCATGGTACCGGCGTCGTGATAGGCGAGACAACACAGATTGGGAATAATGTCAAGCTGTATCAGGGAGTGACGCTTGGGGCGCTGTCGACCAGAAAAGGCCAGCTGCTCGCAGATGTGAAGCGACATCCTACGATTGAGGATCATGTGACGATTTATTCAGGGGCGACCATTCTGGGCGGTGAAACGGTTATCGGAGCGAATTCCATCATTGGTGGAAATACATTTATTACAGAATCCGTTCCGGCATATACAAAGGTGTCACTGAAAGCGCCGGAAATGGTATTTCAGGCAGATCCGCCAAAAGGCGGCGAAGAGGAATGGGTCTGGGATTGGGTGATATAGGATGGCAGAAAGGCCATATGGCGGATTTTGATTCGATACGGTGTGCGGATATGCTGTCACAGTGTAATGAAATATGAGATAGACAGACAGCTGTGACGAAGCGCCTGCTATGCGTTTGGTTCGCTTACAGTTACGACACAGCTTGTTTTGATTCCATCTTCACGGGCATAGACGTATGCCCGTCCTTTTTTTAGTGCGGTGATATTGCCGTTTTGATCGACGGAAAGTACATTGCTGTTGCTTGTACTCCATTCCGGGGCATTTCCGGAGGAAACTGTGGCAGAGAGCGTATAGGCGCTGCCGACAGTCATTGAGACAGAAGATGAAGAAAGTTTGATTTTTGGCTGTTTTACCGTGATGGTACAGGTTTTGGATACGCCATCTACTTTTGCAGTGATTTTGGCTGTGCCATGTTTGACCGCAGTAACGAATCCATTTTCATCTACAGTGGCGACACTGCTTTTACCGGATTTCCAGACAGGAGAATGACCGTTTGAGACAGATGCATGAAGCTGCTTGGTTCCTTGTCTGTATAGAGTAACATTTGCCGGAGTGATAGTCAGAGTCGTTGGTTTTACCGTAATATTACAAGAAGCCTCGGCATTTCTGACTTTTGCAGTAATTTTGCACGTTCCGGCTTTTTTCGCGGTGACTCGTCCATAAGTATTTACAGAGGCAATCGAAGATTTACTGCTTTTAAATGTGGGCTGTTTTCCGTTTGAAGCGATTGCGATCAGACCGAATTCTTCACCAATGGCCATAGTTTTGGAATACCTGGTGAGTATAATTACAGGCGGTAAAGATTGCATAGATTGCAAAGATTGCATGGACTGCATAGATGAAACTGCAGCATCAGCGCTGATAGTCATACGATTTAACGGGGTAAACAGGAACAAAATTGTCAATATTATGACGGATATAATAGAATAGATAGATTTGCGTGTCATGTGGGATACCTCCTTAAAAAATACTGTTACAGCGGTATCCTGCGCACCGAATCGATAGGGTGATAATATCATGAAAAAAGAAGACTGTAAATAGTCTAAAATGCACAAAGATTTTTTTAGTGAGAATAAGAAAAATCAGACAAATGCACACGAGGTACGGGATAAAGCATGTCAAAAGAAAATTTATCTGGATTTTTCCTTGTGTAACAGTTCAGATCATATGCTGCATATTGGCCTCTCGGACATCGGATGACAGGGAGTTGCGCTGGCTTCTTGTTCCTTTTCCAGAATGCAACAAGCGCTAAGAACTCTGCGTTTAAACTGTGACAGTCGGACGGTCGCAGCGCCTAGTTCGCCCTGGCTAAACGCCAGCAGCTAAAGGCACCGCGACCGTCCGGTTGTCATAGTGTAGATGCAGAATGCTTAGTGATTCTTAGCATTCTGGAACGGACACAGGCAGACCAGGCAAACGCCCTCTCTCAGCGTCCGGGAATCCATACCATGCAGCACATGATCTAAACTGCTGCTTTATCGCAAAGATTGCTATGACAAATTTGCAAAGATATCTTGTCATTTTACCCAAAATAACCTATAATGACCAGATATAAGCATGATTCAAAACGAAACGAGAAGGAGTGAGATACATGAAAGAATTTTTCAAAAAGCTTCGTATTGCTGCATATTTGTCAGCCGCACTTACAATTGCGCTGGGCGGAATATTAATTGCGTGGCCGATGGAAGTGACAGGATTAATCTGCAGAATACTTGGTGTACTGCTTGTGATAATGGGAGCGGTTTATATTTTTGGGTATTTTGTGGAAAGCAGGGGAATATTATCGATTACCGGTGGATTGCTGTTTCTGCTGCTTGGTGTATGGATTTTTATTACACCGCAGTCCATTGCAACACTGGTGCCAATCGTAATCGGCGTTGTGCTGCTTGTGCACAGTCTGCGGGATTTTCAGATGGCATCGGAAGCAAAGCAGAATGGAAGTGAACGGTGGGGATTGCTGTTTTTGCTGGCGCTTTTAAACTGTGTGTTCGGAGTGATCTGTATCTGTGATTCTTTTGGCGTTGTCTCACTGGCGGTACGTATGCTTGGAATTGCACTTGTCTACGATGGGATATCCAACATGATAATTGTGTATCATACGGCGCAGGCGATCAAATATGCTGCGGAAAAAATAGAACCGATTGATGTGGATGCGCATGAGATTGATGAATAGGAGACAGGTGAATCATGCGGGAAATGGAATTTAAAATGGAGCGGACAGGGCTTTTGCAGGAAGGCGATATACTGCCGGTTACAGAAGGAAAACTGCCGGACTCTTATTATTATACACTTGGAAACGCGTTTGCAATGTCAGCCAATTATACATTTAGAGATCGTTTGAAATCAACAGAAGGCAAAGTGTTGGAAGTAAAGGAAACGCCGAAAGGTTTTTTTGTTACGGTTGCATTTGATGAGTAGAAATCGTCATGATGGAAGTATATCTGATAAAGCAACAGCATATTAGAAAAGGAGGGATTTTTTATGGCAGCATATTTAGATAACGGCACGCTGGATATTTTAAGTGTCCAGTACCGTCTGCAAAACGGATTTGTAGTAAACGGATTGAGGCTGATACCACAGGCATTTATCGTGAGCGTAGATGAGCCGGAACGCAGCGGCGCGGGTACGATTGTTTTTGAAAAGGTGCATGCGTTGACGATTAAGGGGCAGAAAGTATGGCTGCTTGGAAAGGAAGATCTGGAAATCAGCGGTATTTATGACAATACGTGGGTATGTCTCGTAGAACAGACACATCAGTTAATTTGTTGGAGAGAAGGTACGAAGGAGATGATTCCGGTACCGGAAGACTTGTGGAAGAATAAACTGGAGGAAAAATAATTCATGGCCAATCAGGGGAAACGAGAGATTGACCAGCTGCTTGCAGATAGCTTTAAGGAGTTGGTATGTCAGTATCCAATCGAGAAAATTACGATTAAGGAGATTACAGATCGGGCAGGTGTAATACGTACAACATTCTACAATCATTTTCAGGATAAGTATGAACTGTTGGAATGGATGATTAACCATGATCTGATCGAGCCAATAAAACCGTTTGTCCGCAGCGGATTAACGACACAGGCTATGACATTTTTATTTATGAATGTTGAGAAAGAAAAAGAGTTTTACACAAAAGTCAGCAGACTGGAGGGGCAGAATTCTTTTTACAGTATTTCCCAGCATTGTATGCAAAGTTTACTGGAAGAAGTGTGTGTAGAACACAGCGAACGTAAGCAGCCGAAATATGAATGGCTCACACCGGAACGTCTGGCACAATATTATGGGCAGTCGATGGTATTTATTTTAATTGAATGGATACAGAGCGGGATGACGATTTCGGCGGAAGATCTGGCTGAGCTGTATCAGTATGTGATGAGCCATTCGCTGGAAGATGCATTGAAAGATTTGTAACAGTTCCACGGATGATCTGAACGGTTATAATAATTTGCAGGCAGATATACAATTTCATAAATCTGTATACCAAATTTCACAGGAAATCGAAAATGTAAAAAAATGGGTACAAATAGAAAAGATTGAATATTTTCATATTCAATCTTTTTTTATATACTTCTATTTGCACTGGTGTAGAAATTATAAAGAAAGAGATGAGCAAGAGCATGATAAAATTTGGTAAAAGTGTTGTTAAGTTTAGAATACCGATTTTAATTCTCAGTTTCCTGCTGCTGGTTCCATCCATAATTGGTTATGTAAATACGAGAATTAATTATGATATATTATCGTATTTACCGGAAGATATCGAGACGATGAAGGGACAGGACATTTTGCTGGAAGAGTTTGGGACCGGAGCGTTTTCGGTAGCCGTAGTAGAAGGAATGGATCAGAAAGATGTGGCAGCGCTAAAGAGTGAGATCGAACAGATCGACCATGTCAAAACCGTCCTTTGGTACGATTCACTGGCGGATATTTCTGTACCGATGGAGCTGCTGCCAGTCGATATTGAGGAAGCGTTTGAAAACAAAGAAAAAAATTCTACTCTCATGATCGTCATGCTGGACACCTCTATGTCGGCAGATGAAACGCTTGATGCGGTAGAGCAGATTCGAGGGCTTACAAAGCAGCAGTGTTTGCTGAGCGGAATGTCTGCAGTTGTAGCTGATATTAAAAAAATATGTAACAGTGAGGCAATTATGTATGTAGTAATTGCGTCAGTGTTGTCTGCGATCGTATTGTCACTGACGATGGATTCTTTTTTAATACCGCTGTTCTTTTTATTGAGCATAGGAATGGCAATTGTTTATAACCTGGGCACGAATTTTATTGCCGGGGAGATTTCTTTTATTACGCAGGCATTGGCAGCAGTTTTGCAGCTTGCGGTTACGATGGATTATTCGATTTTCCTGTGGCACAGCTATCAGGAAAATCAGGAACGTTATATTGGTGATAAAAAGCGCGCGATGGCACATGCGATTTCCAATACGGTTTCTTCTGTTGTGGGCAGCTCGATTACAACCGTTGCAGGATTTCTTGCAATGTGTTTTATGACATTTACGCTGGGGCTGGATTTGGGCATTGTAATGGCAAAAGGTGTTGTATTTGGTGTAATCGGATGCGTTACGATACTGCCGGCTATGATTCTCGTATTTGACCGGGCAATCGAGAAAACAAAGCATCGTGCGATTATTCCAGATTTGGGAAGGATCGGAAATTTTGTAACGAAAAAATATGTAATTTTTGCAACAGCATTTCTCGTAATATTAGGACCGGCGTTGTATGGCTATACGCATAATCAGGTCTATTATGATTTGGCTGGTACGCTGCCGGATCATCTTGAAAGCGTAATGGGAAATACAAAGCTTGAAGAAGATTTTCAGATGGGTGCGACGCATATTATTATTGCAGATAGTAATCTGGATGCAAAACAGGCTAGAGCGATGCTGCAAGAGTTGGAAGAGGTAAAAGGAATCAAGCTTGTACTGGGAATGGATTCTGTATTAGGCCCGGCTTTTCCGGAAGAAATGGTGCCGAACGCTTATAAGGAAGTATTGGATAATGGCAAATATCAGATGATGTTTCTGGCATCCGAATATAAGACGGCTTCAGAGGAAGTAAATGCACAGTGTGACGAGATTAAAAGCATTATCAAACAGTATGATGCATCTGCAATGCTGATTGGTGAAGCTCCTTGTACGCAGGACTTGATTACCATTACAGATAAAGACTTTAAAACAGTCAGCGCGGTATCTATCGTATTAATTTTTATTATTATTGCAGTTGTATTAAAGTCTGTTTCACTGCCAATCATACTTGTTTCGGTTATTGAGTTTGCAATTTTTATAAATATGGGTATTCCTTCGTATACGGGAACGGTGCTGCCGTTTATTGCATCGATCGTAATAGGGACCATCCAGCTTGGCGCGACGGTAGATTATGCAATTTTAATGACAAATAAATATAAAAAAGCTAGATACCAGGGAGCAGGAAAGCAGGAGGCCGTTTCGTATGCACTAAACAGTTCTTTGCAGTCGGTATTTGTAAGTGCGCTTAGCTTTTTTGCAGCTACGTTTGGCGTTGGACTGTATTCAAGTATTGATATGATTAGTTCTTTGTGTGTATTGCTTGCGAGAGGAGCGATTATCAGTCTTTTGGTAGTAGCGTTTATACTGCCGGCAATGTTTATGATTTTTGATAAAATCATCTGCAAAACGAGCGCCGGATTTTTGAATAAAGACCAGAAAGTAACAGCAAAATCAGTGATATCCTAAACGAAATCAGCAGTTTGAGAATAAACAGGAGGTAGTGGCAGATGAAGTATAAGGAATTAAGAGAAAGATATAAAAACAGATTTTCCATACGTATGATAGCCGGAGTCTTATGTGTGGCATTGATAGGGGGCAGTTTCGGTATATACCAGCTGCAGGAAGGAAAGATGAAGGCTGTGCAGGCAGTTGTCGAAGAAGATGAAAGAACTGCAAAAGCAGACGACGCAGATACACATAAAAAAGAATCCTCAAAAAAGGATACCGAAAAAACATTGGCAGACCGGTTAGTATCTGTATTGGATCAGGATACAAAACAAAATTCGGATGCAAAAAATGCAAATAACGCAAAAGAAGAAACGGTATATTTGATTACAGACGCCAACGGCAATGTCAATCAGACGATAGTCAGCAATTGGCTCAAAAACGGTTCTGCAAATGCGGAAATAAAAGATGTTTCCGAGCTGTCAGAGATTGAAAATGTAAAAGGCGATGAGACGTTTACCCAAAATGGCAATGAGATTATCTGGCAGGCAAACGGGCAGGATATTTATTATCGCGGAACAACGACGAAGGAGGCGCCGATTTCTGAAAAGGTTACTTATTATTTGGATGGAAAGGAAATTTCTCCGCAAGAGCTGGCAGGGAAAAGCGGAAAAGTTAAGATTCGCTTTGATTATACAAATCACGCAAAAACAACAGCAAAGATCAATGGAAAGAAAACAGATATTTATGTTCCGTTTACCGTAGTATCCGGTATGATATTAAAGGATGGTTTTCGCAATGTGCGTGTAAATAACGGCAGGATATTATCTGATGGAGATAAAATTGCAGTTGTTGGAGTTGCGATGCCAGGTTTAAAAGAAAGCCTGGACATTGACGAAAACGATTTTGACAAAGATTTTGAGTTCCCGGAGTTTGTAGAAGTGACGGCTGATGTGGAAAATTTTTCACTGGAAATGACAGCGACGGCAGCTATGGCAGGGCTTTTATCAGACAGTGAACTTTCGGATGGCCTGGATTTCAGTGAGCTCGATCAAACATTAGATGATATGGCGGATGCCATGGATCAGTTAAAAAATGGCGGTTCAGAATTGTCAGACGGCCTGGATACGCTAAATGACAGCATGGGCGAGTTTTCGGATGGGGTAAATTCTCTGGCGGCCGGCGTCAGCGCTTATACAGACGGAGCTTCAAAGCTTGCGGATGGCATTCATACGTTAAATGACAGTTCCGGAGCGCTGGAATCCGGCGTTAATACACTAAACGCCAGTGCAAAAACAATCAGCGACGGAATGCAAAAGCTGGATCAGACGTTGCATACAAAAATGTCAGAAAAAGAAAAGGCTGCTGTAAAAAAAGAAGTAGATCAGACAATCGACGCACAGTTTCAAAAGGGAACGGATACGTATCAGATGATTTACAATGCGGCAGTACAAAATTTTGAAAGCACGATGACGAATGATACAGCTGTTTCGACGGTGCAGACGGGAATACAGGCCGGGCTGCAGGCGCAAGGACTGACATCAGAAGGCGTTGTTGCAGCGTTAGCCCAGTATTATGCTGCAAATGGATTTACGGATGCATCCGGACAGACTTATTCCGCGGAGGCATGTCAGTCAAATGTACCGGGCACAGAAACGACATACGCCGCGTTTTTTGCGAATGCCGTACTAAACGGTGGGTTATCCTCTGCATTGGCAAGCGGCATTACAACAGGCATCGCCAGTCAGGGATCTTCCGCAGTCGGGGAAGCGGTTACAGGCGCGTGTAAAATGGCTGCAAAGCAGGCGGGAGAAACAGCAGCGGTATCCGGTGCGGAATCTGCAAAGCAGCAGATTGCGGCAGCGATAGAAGCAAAGGACGAAAAAAGCGGCCACAGTCTTGTATCAGGAACAAAGGCGTTGAGTGAGGGAACGCAGCAGTTGGCTGAAAAAGTTCCGACGCTGAAAAATGGAATTGGCCAGCTTGTATCTGGAGCAGATGAGCTAACCGGAAATAATGCAGCTTTAAAAAGCGGTGTGACAAAGTTATCTGACGGGGCCGGACAAATCAGCGACGGCGCTGGAAAACTTGGCAGCGGGGCACATGAACTGCGTGACGGATTAAATGAGTTTGACAAAAAGGCAGTACAAAAGATGCTGGATGCTTATAACGGAGATGTGAAAGAGCTGACAGAACGGATCAAAGAGATTGTACGTGCGGGTGAGGATTATCGGACGTTTGGCGGGGCATCGAAAAATATGGATGCGACGACAAAATTCATTATTCGTACTGATGGGATTAAAACAGAATAAAAATAAACAAAAAGCATTGGATAAAGAGCCGGAACATCGGCTCTTTTTCTAATTTTTATTTTTTTTCAGCAATACATACAAAAAATTCATTTCTTTTTCGTATATATTGATTATCAGTGTCATTGACAAATCCAGGAACAAAGGAGGAAACCCATGACAAAACGCACAGCCAAGATTTTGGAACGGTTGGATCAGACGTATGGAACGGATGCGCTTTGCTATTTGAACCATGATAACGCCTGGCAGCTTTTGATTGCAGTTATCTTAAGCGCTCAGTGTACGGATGCCAGGGTCAATATTGTTACGGCCGATCTTTTCCGGAAATATGATACATTAGAAAAGTTTGCAGAAGCCGATATTTCGCAGCTGGAGCAGGATATTCATTCGATCGGCTTTTACCACAGCAAGGCGAAAAATATTATTTCCTGCTGCAGGGATCTGATAACAAAGTTTGGTGGGGAAGTTCCGTCTTCGATCGAAGATCTGACCAGTCTGGCCGGAGTGGGGCGTAAAACGGCAAATGTGATACGGGGGAATATTTATCATGAGCCAAGTATTGTTGTGGATACGCATGTCAAACGGATTTCTAACCGTTTGGGATTTACAAAAGAGTCAGATCCATATAAAATAGAACAGGATTTGATGAAAGCTTTGCCAAAGGACCATTGGATCTTGTATAATATGCAAATTATCACGTTTGGTCGGAGCATTTGTATTGCCAGAAGTCCCAAATGCAGTGAATGCTTTCTGCAGGATCTATGTAAGGCAGGGGATAAGAAAGTTTGATGATTGAAGATTATGTAGCAATTGATTTGGAAATGACGGGATTAAATGCGAAGCGGGACAGCATATTAGAAATCGGAGCAGTACGGGTGAAACAAAAAAAGGTGGTAGATACTTATCAGGCGATGATACATCCGCATATGGAATTACCGGAAGAAGTTACAAGACTGACAGGAATTACGAATGATATGGCAGGCAAGGGGCGTGAGCTGGATGACGTTTTTCCTGAAATTGCAGACTTTTGCGGAGATTTTCTGCTGCTGGGGCATAATGTTGGTTTTGACTATGGATTTTTAAAACAGGCGGCGATAAATCGAAATATGATGTTTGAGCATCAGGGTATCGATACGCTTAAAATTGCAAGAAAGCTGTTGGCACCGGAAGATAAAAAAACGCTTCAGCTGTTATGTGACCGGTATCAGATTCACCGGGTGCACCGGCACCGGGCGTTAGACGACGCTTTGGCAGCAAAAGAATTGTATGAAATTTTTGAAAAAGAATACGAGATGCAGCGCCCGGAAGTATTTGTCCCATATCCGCTTATTTACAAGGCAAAAAAGCAATCGCCGGCAACAGGCAGGCAGAAAAACCACCTGCGGCAGCTGGCAGATTATCACAACATTGTGTTAAATATTTCCTGGGAGACGCTGACAAAAAATGAGGCTTCCAGACAAATTGACCGTCTTATAGCAAAGTACGGCAGAATGCCAAAGCCCGATCATTTAAGCGCCGATTTAAAATCGGAGAAACATACATAGTAAGGAATTTCGGGACAGTTCCTAAGTTTTGCAGCAGTAGAGAATTATGATGTAAGCTGTTTTAGCGTTGCATTTTTTAAAAGCATGTCTGAGCTGCGGACGATTTCTATAAGTTCATTTAATTTGTCGGATTGATTGTGCTCACGGTACAAAGTTCCAAGCAGCGTATAATTTTTGCTGATATCTGTTTTACATGCAACGCCGAACTCCAGTACACGAACAGCGTCTTGCCAATGGCCAAGCGCAGCGAGCTGTTCGCCATAGGCGGACAATGTTCTGGCTAATGTAGTAAACTGGGTATCGCAGTCGGATAATACAGGAAGATTTGCCGCGCCATATTGTAGTTTTAGGTCAGTATTGGAGATACCGGACAGGTTCAGTATTTTACGGCTGCTTAAAGTACGCAGAGTTTGTTCTAATTCGGACAGCTTATCATCGCCGTATTTTCCAATCGGAAATGTGTTTAATGGAATCTGAATGTAATCCAGATGACTGATATCTTGTTTACGTGTTTGATTTGCACGTTGCTCCTTTTCCCAAAAAGCATCCTGGCTTTCTTTCATCGAACGTCTGGAGCGGTTACGGAACAGGTTAAACAGGGACAGTAGAATAATTACAAAAGGCAAAATCATTAAAGGCATAATTTTCGCATCCTTTCTTCATATTTATCATAAACTAACAACAATTATTATAACAGACGAATGAAGGTCTGGGAAAGAGGGTACTATGTCAAAATCTAAAAAAACGAAAACAACGATTTATACATCCAAAAAGAAGAGGACGGCAGCAGCGGTCATCTGTATTATTCTGGCATTTGCTATGGTTCTGCCGCTTTTGGTCGCAGCTCTTGTATAACAAAAAAGCAGATATCGTGTATAATATACAGAAAACGAGCGGTAATGTCAAATATATTCGTGACTATTTTGCTTGAAAAAAAACAACGATATGCGATAAAATGTTAAAGATTATATTTTCTAGAAAGGGACAGATGAAAGTGAGATTTCAGCATAACAAGTATTTAAAAAGATGTATCATTGGTTCGCTTGCTGCGGTGGGGATTTTTACGGCTGGATTTGCAGCCAGACAGGCATATGCAGAAGCGAAGCAGGGCGATAAAATTTTAGATAATATTTATATTGGAGATGTGGCTGTCGGCGGTATGAGCGGGGAAGAAGCGAAGCAGGCAGTTGAGAATTATGTAGATGAAATACAGAATACCAGATTTACTTTGACTGTAAACGATAAAAGTATGACCGCTACAGCAAAGCAGCTTGGCGTTGACTGGGAGAATACCGGTGTTGTAGAGGAAGCCGTAATGATAGGTAAAAGCGGCAGTCTGATTACGCGATATAAAGATAAAAAAGATCTCGAACATGAGCCGAAAAAACTGGAAATTACGTTTGGCACGAAAGAAGAGGATATAGAAAAATATTTGTCTGCCAATGCAGATAAGGTAAATCAGGAAGCGGTAGACGGCGGCCTTGTGCGTGAAAATGGAAGCTTTAAGATTACCGGAGGAGATGAAGGCATCGCAGTGAATGTCACCAAATCTGCAAAGGCGATTGCTGATTATATCGCAAATGAATGGGATACAAAAGAAGCGAGTATTGCGCTCAGCGCGGATGTCGTGCAGCCAAGGGGGTCTAAAGAGCAGCTTTCTAAAGTAAAAGATGTACTTGGTACATTTTCTACAGATTACAGCAGTTCCAGTTCCGGCCGCGCAATGAATGTGTCGAACGGATGCAGCAGAATTAACGGGGCGTTACTGTATCCGGGAGATGTATTTTCTGTATATGAGGCTGTCAGTCCGTTTGACGCGGAACATGGATATGCGCTGGCAGGATCTTATGAAAACGGAACGGTTGTGGAAACATATGGCGGCGGCATTTGCCAGGTATCAACAACGTTATATAATGCGGTTATTCGTGCAGAATTAAAAATTAATGAACGGTATGCGCATTCAATGATTGTCAATTATGTAAAACCTTCCATGGATGCGGCAATTGCGGGAACAGTGAAAGACCTGAAATTTGAAAATAATACGGAGGCTCCGATTTATATAGAGGGAGTTACAGGCGGCGGTGTGATAACCTTTACGATTTATGGCGAAGAAACGAGAAGCCCAAAGCGGGAAGTCATTTTTGAAAGCGAGATTGTGAGTGAGAACAATCCTCCGGTACAGATTCAGGGTTCTTCCAGTTATAACGTGGGTTATGTATCCGTACAGCAGTCTGCGCATGTCGGTAAAGTTGCAAGATTGTGGAAAATTGTGAAAGAAGACGGTGTAGAAAAGAGCCGTGAAGAGTTTAATAACAGTAATTATCGTGCATCACCAAAAATTATCGTAGTCGGTACGAATACAGCGAGCGATGAGGCAAGGGCTTATATCCAGAATGCGATTGCTTCACAGAATGAAGGCGCTATTTATGCAGCGGCACAGACGGCGGCATCCATAGCGGCGCAGCCGCCAAAAGAGGACCCGGCTGAAGAAAATCCGGAAGGAGAAAACCCGGAAGGAGAAAACCCGGATGCGCAAAAGCCGGATAAAGGGGATTCCCAAAAGGAGGATTCTAAAAAGGAGGATTCTAAAAAAGACACGTCTAAAAAAGAAGACTCTAAGAAGGATTCGTCTAAGAAGGAAGATTCTAAAAAAGAGGATAAAGCAGATGCGCCGAAGGAAAACAGTGAAGAAGGTTCCAAAGCTTCTGTAAATAACAAAGAGACGCAGGATGCAGAGGAAGCTTCTGTAAATAGTAAGAACATTGCAGAAAATAAAAAATAAGAGTTAGAAGGCTGTAAAAGATGAAGATTGGAAAAGTACCGGAGACAGTATTAAAAAGATCTGTATTGAACCAGATTCATACCCGCCGGCAGGAAGTGCTGCTGGGAGCATCAGTTGGAGAAGATTGTGCAGCGGTTGCGGTGGCAGAAGATGAGATGCTTGTAATGTCTACGGATCCGATTACCGGTACGGTTCAGGACATTGGGGATCTGGCGATACAAATCACCATCAATGATCTGGCAAGCGCGGGAGCGGAACCGATCGGCGTTATGCTGACGGTTTTGCTGCCGGAACGTATCAGCGAGCAAAAAATGCGATATATGATGCAGCAGGCTGAAGCTGCCTGTACAAAAGTTCATGTACAGATTATGGGCGGACATACGGAAGTGACAAAAGCGGTGAATCAGCCGCTCATTTCTGTTGTAGGCGTTGGTAAGGCAAAAAAAGGAAAGCTTATATCAACGGCCGGAGCAAAACCCGGAATGGACATTATCATTACGAAATGGATTGGCATCGAAGGTACTGCGATATTAGCCAAAGAAAAAGAAGAGGAGCTTCTGACACATTTTACTCCAACCTTTTTAGCTCAGGCAAAAGCATTTGACCAAATGCTGTCAGTACTGCCGGAAGCATCGATTGCTGTGCAGCATGGGGTTTCTGCGATGCATGATGTGACTGAAGGCGGGATATTCGGAGCATTGTGGGAGATGGCTGAAGCGTCTGGCGTTGGCTTGGAAATTAATTTGCGAAAAATACCAATCCGACAGGAAACGGTAGAAATCTGCGAATTTTTTGAGATCAATCCGTATGAGCTGATTTCCAGCGGATGTATGCTGATGGCAGCGGCAGATGGAAATACAATCGTACGTGAACTGGAAAAAGCTGGCATCGCTGCGGTAGTGGCAGGCAAAGCAACAGAAGGAAATGATCGTATTTTGTATACAGATCAGGAGCAAAGATTTTTGGAACCGCCAAAAGCAGATGAATTATATAAAATCGTATAAAAGAGAGGGGAGCATATGCGGGAGAAAATATTGACGTTTATAGAAAAAAACAGCCGGATTAATCTAAAAGAACTGGCGGTTATTATCGGTGTGGATGAAGTGACGGTAGCGCAGGAGTTGAAAAATATGGAAGAAGAACATATCATCTGCGGATATCATACACTGATCGACTGGGATAAGACAGGTGTGGAAAAAGTAACGGCAATGATTGAAGTACGTGTAACGCCGCAAAGAGATATGGGTTTTGATAAAGTGGCAGAACGCATTTACAATTATCCTGAAGTAAATGCAGTATTTTTAATCTCCGGCGGATTTGATTTGCTTGTTACGCTGGAAGGCAAGACATTGCGTGAAGTATCGCAGTTTGTAACGGATAAGCTGTCAACGCTGGACTCTGTACTTAGTACGAAAACGAATTTTATTCTGAAAAAGTATAAGGATCACGGAACGATTATTGCAGATGCTCCAAAAGATGAAAGGATGCTGATAACGCCATGAGAAATCCATTATCAAAGGAAATAGTAAATATTCAGCCATCCGGTATTCGGAAGTTTTTTGATATTGTCAGTGAGATGAAGGATGCCATATCTCTTGGTGTTGGAGAACCGGATTTTGATACGCCATGGCATATCCGTGATGAAGGAATCTATTCACTGGAAAAAGGCCGGACATTTTATACTTCCAATGCCGGACTGAAGGAACTGAAAATAGAAATTGCCAAATATTTGAAGCGCAGGTTTGATCTGGAATACGACTATCATAAAGAAGTGCTCGTTACAGTAGGCGGAAGTGAAGCCATCGATATTGCAATGCGTGCAATGCTGGATCCGGGGGATGAAGTATTGATTCCGCAGCCAAGCTATGTATCTTATGAACCGTGTTGCCGGCTGGCAAATGGTACGCCGGTCATTATTGAGCTTCAGGCAGAAAATGAATTTCGCCTGACAAAAGAAGAACTGGAAGCGGCAATTACGCCAAAGACAAAATTGCTGGTGCTTCCATTTCCGAACAATCCGACCGGAGCAGTTATGGAGCGGCATAATTTAGAGGCGGTTGCAGAGGTAGTGAAAGAACATGACCTGTTTGTTTTAAGTGATGAGATTTATGGAGAGCTTACTTATGTAGAAGGAAAAAATCATGTATCGATCGCAGCTCTTCCGGGTATGAAAGAACGTACGATTGTCATTAACGGGTTTTCCAAGTCTCATGCTATGACCGGATGGAGGCTTGGATATGCCTGTGGCCCACAGATGATTTTGGAGCAGATGTTGAAAATCCATCAGTATGCGATTATGTGCGCACCGACAAACAGCCAGTATGCTGCAGTCGATGCGCTGCGAAATGGTGACAGTGACGTCGCAGCAATGCGGGAAGAATATAATGGCAGACGCAGATATTTGATGCATGCATTTGAAGAAATGGGTCTGCCGTGTTTTGAACCGTTTGGCGCTTTTTATGTATTCCCATGTATTCAGCAGTTTGGAATGACATCCGAGGAATTTGCCCAAAAGCTGCTGGAAGAGGAAAAAGTAGCTGTTGTGCCGGGGACGGCATTTGGAGAGAGCGGCGAAGGGTTTATTCGTATTTCTTACGCGTATTCTTTGGATAATCTGAAAAAAGCATTGGCGCGGGTGAGAAGATTTATTGAGAAGCAGCAAAAGAAATTGGGACAGGAGATCTGATATGGCATTGAATATCGTACTGCATCAGCCTGAGATTCCGCAAAATACAGGAAATATCGGGCGTACATGTGCAGCGACAGGAACCAGGCTGCATTTAATTGAACCTCTGGGATTCCAGCTGAATGAAAAAGCGCTGCGAAGAGCCGGTATGGATTATTGGCAGGATATTGATGTTACAACTTATGTCAACTATGAAGAATTTTTGGAAAAAAATGCCGGCGCTGTTGTTTATTATGCGACTACGAAAGGGCGGCAGCTTTACAGTGATGTATCTTATGAGCAGGATTGTTTTTTAATGTTTGGAAAAGAAAGCGGAGGGATACCGGAAGAGATTTTAAAAGACCATCCAAAACAGTGTGTGCGTATTCCTATGCTGGAACAGACACGTTCGCTAAATTTGTCCAATGCCGCAGCCATTGTATTATATGAAGCATTACGACAAAATCAGTTTCCGAATATGAGGATGGAAGGGCAGCTGCATCGTTTGTGCTGGGAGGAATAAAACGTGGATATTATCAAGGCTGTAAAGTTAGTTCATGAATATATCAGACGTGACGAGGAAGGCAATGTTGAAATGATTCAGACGGCTCTTGACCAGGTGGATTTGGATATTCAGCAGGGGGAGTTTATTGCTATATTGGGACATAACGGTTCTGGAAAATCAACGCTGGCAAAGCATATCAATGCAATTTTGGCGCCGTCTGAGGGCTCTTTATGGGTGGACGGAAAAAATGCCGGTGAGGATAAAAATATATGGGATATTCGTCAAAGCGCCGGGATGGTATTTCAAAATCCGGATAATCAGATTGTTGCAAGTGTGGTGGAAGAAGACGTTGGATTCGGGCCCGAAAATATAGGGATTCCTACAGATGAGATCTGGACTCGTGTGTTGGACAGTCTGAAAGCCGTAGGGATGTTAAAATATCAAAAACATTCACCAAATAAATTATCCGGCGGTCAGAAGCAGCGCGTGGCGATTGCAGGAGTAGTTGCGATGCAGCCAAAATGTATTGTGTTGGATGAGCCTACTGCCATGCTGGATCCGGTCGGACGGGCAGACGTGTTGCGGACGGTGCATGAGCTGAATCAGAAAAAAGGAGTTACCATTATACTGATTACACATTATATGGAAGAGGTAACGGATGCAGACCGGGTGTATGTGATGGATCAGGGAAAAGTAGTCATGCAGGGAACGCCGAAGCAGATTTTTTCGCAGGTGGATGAACTGAAAGCGCATCGCCTGGATGTGCCGCAGATAACAATGCTTGCGCATGAGCTGAGAATGTCGGGACTGGATCTGCCGCAGGGAATTTTAACAAGGCATGAGCTGCTGCAGCAATTAAAAAGGATTTCGTCGTGATACAGCTGCCGGAAGGGAATCACATGTCAATCATTTTAAATAAAGTAAATTATGCATATAGTATAGGAACTGCATATGAAGTGCAGGCGTTAAAAGATATAAATCTTAAAATAGAAGATGGGGAATTTCTTGGAATTATCGGGCACACCGGTTCTGGAAAATCTACGCTGATTCAGCATTTAAATGGTTTGATAAAGGCGACAAGCGGCGGGATTTATTATAACGGAGAAGATATTTATGCGGACGATTATGATCTGAAACAGTTGCGCGGCAAAGTGGGACTTGTTTTTCAATATCCGGAACATCAGTTGTTTGAAACAACCATTTTTGATGACGTCTGTTTTGGGCCTATGAATCAGGGATTATCGAAAAATGAAGCAGGGCTGCGTGCATTTGAAGCGTTAAAAAATGTGGGAATGCCGGAGGAATTATACTATCAGTCCCCATTCGACCTGTCTGGTGGTCAGAAACGGAGAGTTGCCATTGCGGGTGTACTGGCAATGAAGCCGGAGGTGCTGGTTCTGGATGAACCGACCGCAGGTCTTGATCCCAAAGGGCGGGATGAAATTTTTGAGCAGATTGCCGCGATGAAAGAAGAAAACGATATGACGATTCTTCTTGTTTCACATAGTATGGAAGATGTGGCACAGTATGTAGACCGTATGATTGTAATGAATCAGGGGCAGATCGTATATGACGATATTCCGGTAAACGTATTTCAGCATTACAGGCAGCTGGAATCGATCGGACTTGCGGCGCCGCAGGTAACATATCTGATGCAGGAAATGCGTGAAATGGGATTTGCGGTACGTACAGATGTAGCAACAATAGCGGATGCGAAAAAAGAAATATTAAGGGTATTTGGAAAAGATTGCAACAGTAAATAAATGGATGAAAAATTATGATTAGAGATATTACAATTGGTCAATATTATCCGGCTGATTCGCTCATACACAGACTGGATCCGCGTGTGAAATTATTTGGAACAATGCTTTTTTTAATTACGGTATTTTCTTTTCGTGGAATTGCAGGATTTTTGCTGATTACTGTTTTTTTGGCAGGAATCATCCGCCTGTCAAAAGTACCGTTTCGTTATATGATAAAGGGCCTGAAGGCAATTTGGGTATTGATGGTAATTACCGCAGTGTTTAATCTGTTTTTGACAAATAGTCCCAATATTATCTGGCAGTGGAAGTGGCTGCGTATTACAGAGGAAGGGGTATACACAGCAGTTAAAATGGTAATTCGGCTGATCTATCTGATTTTAGGCACATCTATGATGACGCTGACGACAACGCCGAATGAACTGACAGATGGGTTGGAAAAGTCGTTAAAACCGTTGCAGGCAATACATGTGCCAGTACATGAAATTTCGATGATGATGGCGATTGCACTGCGATTTATTCCTATCTTAATCGAAGAAACGGACAAAATTATGCGAGCGCAGATGGCGCGCGGCGCTGATTTTGAGAGCGGAAATCTGATTCGCAAAGCAAAGGCGATGATACCGCTGCTTGTTCCACTGTTTGTTGCTGCATTTCGTCGTGCGAATGATCTTGCGATGGCAATGGAAGCGCGATGCTACCGCGGTGGTGCGGGAAGAACGAAAATGAAGCCGTTAAAATATGCGACGCAGGACAGATTGGCCTATTTGACGCTGCTTGCATTTTTAGCAGCAGTGCTTATGCTGCGCCGGTTTGATTTGACAGATGTTATAGTAAAATGTTTTTCGATTGGCAATCGTGCAAATTAAAGAGTTTTTGCTGTAACATTTCGGAGAGTTTGCGTATGAAAAGGATTAAGCTAATCGTTGCATATGATGGGACGAATTACAATGGCTGGCAGGTACAGCCTACAGGAGTTACGATCGAAGGTGTTTTAAATGAGACGCTGACACAACTGACCAAAGAAGCTGTCACCGTCATCGGTGCAAGCCGCACAGATTCCGGTGTACATGCACTTGGCAATATAGCGGTCTTTGATACGAATACAAAGATTCCACCGGAAAAAATATCTTATGCACTGAACCAGTGGCTGCCGGAAGATATTGTCGTTCAAGATTCCTGTGAAGTGCCAATGGATTTTCATCCAAGACGATGTGAAAGCCGTAAGACATATGAATACAAAATATTAAATCGGACGTTTCCGCTGCCACTAAATCGGCATGACTGTTATTTTACTTATCGAAAGCTGGATGTGGAAAAGATGCAGCAAGCTGCACAATATCTGATTGGAGAACATGATTTTAAAAGCTTTTGCTCGATACATTCGCAGGCTGAGACGACGACACGTACGATTTATGATTTGACAGTAAAAAAGGAACAGGATTTGATTACGATTCGTGTGACAGGAAGCGGATTTTTATATAATATGGTGCGGATTGTTGCAGGCACGTTACTGCAGATAGGAACCGGAGAGCGCAGTCCGAACGAGATGCAGGAAATATTACAGGCGAAGGATCGTACTGCCGCAGGACCAACAGCGCCGGCACATGGACTTACGATGATCGGGATTAAATTTTTGGCGAATATTTCAAATAAATCTTGACACACACGGCAGCGGGTACTATAATATTTAAGTCTGACATAGTGAAGAAATGCAGGAATTATCATGACTGCATTTTAACTATATAATTATCGGAGAAGGAAGAAGACGAAGCTTCCGGACATGGCTGAGTTTTTGGAGTTCTTACAAAATTTTCAAGGAGGCAGACCAATGAAAACTTTTATGGCTAGTCCAGATACCATTGACAGAAAATGGTATGTTGTAGATGCAGAAGGAAAGACATTAGGACGTTTAGCATCAGAGATTGCTAAGGTATTAAGGGGAAAACATAAACCAATTTTTACACCACATATGGATACAGGCGATTATGTAATCGTAGTAAATGCTGAAAAGATCAAAGTAACAGGTAAAAAGCTCGAGCAAAAAATTTACTACAAACATTCCGGTTATGTTGGTGGAATGAAAGAAACCACATTAAAGGATATGCTGGTAAAGCATCCGGAAAGAGTTGTGGAATATGCAGTAAAGGGAATGCTTCCAAAAGGACCTTTGGGAAGACAGATGTATCGTAAATTATTCGTATACGTAGGACCAGATCATAAACATGCAGCTCAGAAACCGGAAGCTCTCACATTTTAATCGGAAATAGGAGGTAAGTTACAGTGGCTAATGCAAGATATTATGGAACAGGAAGAAGAAAAAGCTCTGTTGCCAGAGTGTATCTGTTGCCAGGAACAGGTAAAATTACAATTAATAAAAGGGATATTGATGACTATCTCGGATTAGAGACATTAAAAGTAATTGTCCGCCAGCCGTTAGAAGCTACAGGGACAGCAGATAAATTTGACGTACTCGTAAACGTAAAAGGCGGCGGTTTTACCGGCCAGGCAGGCGCAATCCGTCACGGTATCGCAAGAGCTTTGCTGGAAGCTGATTCTGATTACCGTCCGACATTGAAGAGCGCTGGATATTTGACACGTGATCCGCGTATGAAAGAAAGAAAGAAGTACGGCCTCAAAGCGGCCCGTCGCGCTCCGCAGTTCAGTAAGAGATAGGAAATTGCATATTTTATTGCATGGTAAACCCACAAACATTGTGTTTGTGGGTTTTTTTTAAGTGATAACTGTGGTAAACTTATATAGTCAAGTATATATAGTCAACTATATATGATACAGAATGAAATGAGGAGGGAAGTATAATGCCAGAGATATCGTTGTTTTACGGAATCAGGGTTACAATGTATTATGATGACCATAATCCTCCACATTTCCATGCGGAATATAATGGAAATAAGGCGATTATTGAAATTGATGCAGCAAGGTGTATAAAAGGTGCATTGCCATCCCGGCAACTCAAATTGATTTTAGCATGGTGTGTTTTGCGTCAGGATGAACTGATGCAGAATTGGGAATTATCGAAGGATGGAAAACCGATGAACCAAATCAACCCGTTAGTTTAAAAGTGAGGTGAACATTATGTTTCCGAAGGTTGTGCAGGTAATACCAATGGAAAATTATTCGGTATATGTATACTTTGAAGATGGTAAAATCGTATGTTATGATATGATTCAAATGATTGAGAAAGAGGTATTTCGTCCATTGAAAGATATCACTGTTTTTAAAGAGGCCTGTACAGTGATGAATGATACATTGGCATGGGATATCGGGGGAAACCGAGATAATACGAAGTGTTTGGATATTGACCCGGATACACTGTATGATTTACCGATGGAGGCAGAAAAGATAGCATAATATATGGTTTGGAGACAGTATGCGAACATATGAGCGTATATGGGTAACGAACACGTAACTGACAAACAGCTTAAAAATAGCGTTTTCACGGCGTTCGGAGTTATCCAAGAGATAATTACGAGCAGAATAATGAAATTAGTAAAACCCTTGAAAGTCCAGTATTTTCAAGGGTTTTCTTTATGCTTGCGTTTTCTGAAATCGTGGTAAAAAGTGCTGAATTTTGAAGAGTAGCACACAAACGAGGGTATAAAAATCTTGTGTCTTGCGTAAGACTTTTGTATAATGCGGTTATCAAAGAAAAGGCGGTGTTTTCATGGATAGAACAGCGTATAAGAACCGGCATATTAAAGAGCAGTACGACAGGATAAACCTTGTCATACCCAAAGGTGAAAAGGACAGAATAAAGAAAATATGTTCTGAAATAGGAGCAAGTGTCAATGAGTATCTTTATAAGCTTGTCTGTAATGACCTTGCGGACGGTGCAAGCAGAATGGCAGAAAAGAAGCAGGGTTTTAATGTGGAACAGGAGCGGATGCTTGAAAAGTGGCAGGTACCAAGAAAATATTATGATATGATAGAGGGTTTGTCCTATACCAAAGACGAGGGCTATTGCCTTTGCTATATCAGTCCTATTCATCATTGCCGCCGCCTTTCTTTACCGATAACATACCCATAATAAAGCTGTATATGCTTTCGATAGTATCAAGACTTCAAGTGTATCCATCCGTCAAGTTCCAAAATTTTGCCATAGAAATAATGTCCGCTTTCATCCTCTGCATCAGATTACCGAAACGATTATGTATTAATTTTTACATAATCGTTTCACTATCATGTGTGTAAAGTTTTTGAAGGCCAGCCGGATGGGGAAGTATCTCATTCAATGCGGTAAAGTCATAATCTATATCTACAACGCCGCCCGCTGGCGGACGATTTGGGACTGCCCCAAACAATTCCGCAAAAGTGTATTTCCGTATTCCCAGATTCATTTCGATTTTTGTTTCTTCAAAAGTATGCCACATACAATTACAGCTATAAAAAATACAAGGATTAGATACCACAAATTTTCAAAACAAACGCCATTATCCAGCATCAATCGGTATCCCCAAGAAGCGGGGAAAAAATGCCCTATCACTTCAAGAAAAACTGGTAACAAATCAATGGGAAACATAATTCCCGAAAGCATAATTGAGGGCAGAAACA
>CAJUBQ010000002.1:18590-117656 GCA_910584595.1 uncultured Eubacterium sp. | reverse complement strand
GATTGTATGTCAAAAAATACAATTTAAGTGTCCAATTTTTGTTGACCAGTGCAGGTCCAGGCTCACCCCGCTCACCAGGACAGCCGGGAGGCCCGGGTTCGCCTCTTGGGCCCTGCGGACCTGGTTCTCTGCATTCATCAGTGCTTTTTTCGGGCATTCTTATCATTCCTGACGGATCCGGCGGATAAGACATCCGGCCTGCATAATAATTATTCAACGGAAACCACCTCATTGCTATTTTATATTTCGTGAATATACATTTATTCCATACTAAATTATATGATCGTAGCGCCAAAATGGTAAAAAGACTTTTTTCAACTGTTGTATTTGGCGCTCGCACGTGTTATAATAAATCATATTTTCACAGGTTTTCATTGCCGCCGGGTAACGCTGATTCCCATTCCGTTAGGCCATAGAAGGAATGGAGAAGCAGCGTTTTTTATTGTCCGTATCCGTCAATAAACCTGTCACAAACACACAGGGAGGATTTTATTATGTTTCGCGAAATGAGAAGAAAAAAACAGATGCTGTCGTATGAAAAATGTCTGGAGATTTTAAAAGAGAGTTCTTCCGGCGTTCTGGCTGTTTTCGGAGATAATGGTTATCCATACGCCGTACCGCTTAGTTATGTATTTATCGATGGTAAAATTTATTTTCACAGCGCTTTAGACGGACACAAATCAGATGCCATCAGAGCGCATGACAAAGTTTCTTTTTGTATCATTGCACAGGACCAGATCGTTCCAAAAAAATACACCACTTATTATAAAAGCGTCATTGCATTTGGAACCATTCGAATTTTAAAGAGTGAACAGGAGAAACGAGAAGCCATTGAACAGCTCGCGTTAAAATATGCGCCAAACGATCCTGCCAAAAACCGGAAAGCTGAGATTGAACGATCCTGGAATGCCTTTGATATGCTGGAAATGACGATAGAGCATCTTAGCGGAAAGCAGGCCAAAGAACTTGCTGTTTCGGATGAATGGTCTGAAAGAAGTTGCGCACTATAAAAATTGCTTAAAACGATGAGGTGTATGATGAACCAATCGAATTGTTTTCGTGTGTTTGCCAGATATGCTTCCATGAACGTATTTGGAATGCTTGGCCTGTCCTGCTATATATTGGCAGACACTTATTTTATCAGCAGAGGGCTTGGCGCCGATGGACTTACAGCCTTAAATCTTGCAATTCCAATCTATAGTTTTATACATGGAAGCGGACTAATGATTGGTATGGGAGGCGGGACAAGATATTCGATCCAAAAAAGCATGGGAAATTTAAGAGAAACCAATGAATTGTTTACAAACGCGGTCATGATCGCTGCCGTATTTGCTATGGCATATTTATGTATCGGCATATTTTTTACAGATAGACTTGTAACGATGCTGGGGGCCGACGAAGCCGTATATGAAATGACTCGGATCTATTTGAAAATGATACTGCTGTTTTCCCCGCTTTTTTTAATGAATAACGTACTGTTATGCTTTACACGTAATGACGGAGCTCCGCAGCTGTCGATGCGCGCCATGCTTGGCGGCAGTCTGTCAAATGTTGTTTTGGATTATTTGTTTATCTTTCCTTGCCGCATGGGAATATTTGGAGCTGTATTTGCTACCTGTCTGGCTCCTGTCATCAGCATTTTTTTGCTGCTTCCGCATATTTATAAAAAGAACCACCAGTTTCATTTGATAAAATGCCGCCCCAAAAAGAAATGGATATCCGCTATTTTATCAAGCGGAATCCCTTCACTTGTAACCGAAGTATCTTCGGGTATTGTTATGATCGTATTTAATATCATTCTTTTAAATCTGGCAGGCAATACCGGTGTTGCGGCATATGGCATTATCGCCAATTTGTCTCTCGTCGTTATCGCAGTCTATAACGGCATTGCACAAGGTATTCAGCCGGTGATCGGTAACTATTTTGGAGAAGGCGCCTTTGACAAAGTATACGCTGTTTTGCGGTATGCAATGTTTACTATGCTGATACTTTCCATACTGATCTATGCGGCAGTCTTTTTCTATGCTCCGCAAATCAGCAGTATTTTTAACAAAGAGCAAAATCAGGCGCTGCAGCATATTGCTGTGGATGGATTAAAGCTTTATTTTACGGCATGTCCCTTTGTTGGATTTAATCTGATTATTTGCACCTGGTTTACATCTACTGCGTGTCCGCTGCCTGCAAATATCATTTCTGTGCTGCGTGGGTTTATCGTGATTCTGCCGCTTGCAGCGCTTTTTTCCACCATCTGGAAAATGACAGGCATTTGGTGCGTTTTTCCTTGTACAGAATGCATCGTATCGCTGCTTGGTATTTTGTTTTATAAGGGAAAAAACAGGTTTTTCAAACAGGTTTAAAATAAAAGCGCCAAAGCAATGTAAAATGCTTTGGCGCCTGATTTTTTATTTTTTTCTTAAAACAAAATTTTATTCATATCCGTGATGTCCTCTGCGCCGTCTGTGCTGATGCTCTTCGAACTCATCTTCCTGCTTTCGTTCTGTTTCCTGTTCGTGTTTTGCTGCTGTATTTGTGTTTATTTCCTGCTCATGCTTTGTTTCTGATACTGTTTCCTGTTCATGCTCCTCATTGCCCTCATTGGGTTCTGTTTCCTGTTCATGTTCTCGTTCATGTTCCGTCTGATTCGTATCTTCAGAAGTATTATTTGCTCCGCTTCCATGCCCATGTCCGGTCCCATGCTCATGTTCCATGATCTGACTGTGAATCTGTGCCATACTCATTTTTTTACACTGATCTATTGTAACGCTGTCGTCATATTGTGACAGCTGCAAATAGGCCGAATACTTGCCAACAGACAGTCCATTTTCATGCGCTTTAGACGCCACTTCCACATCCACACTGACGCTTCGCGTTCCATGGCCGATATGGCTGCAGCATTGTTCCACACCCGTCTTTAATGCTGTCTTACTGCTGTCTGCTGCAACAGTAAGCACCAGTTCTTCTTCAAATTGGAGATATTGCTTTAAACGGTCGCTTTCTGTTATCATATAAATGGCCTGCATATATTTTTTGCCTTTCAGACGCAGATTTTTTATCAGTTCTTCTCCCTGCGGATTGTATGACGTTACTGACACTACACGATCCAGACGATTCAGCGCCAATTCCATAGAGGGGTTAATGTCAATGCTCACATAAGAAACAGGAGTCAGCAGCCAGGAATAACCGCCGATTCCAATCAAAACCATAACCATCGCACAGACTGCGGCAACTGTTTTCCCAATCGGCACATATGAAAACATCGGCTGCTTTTTTTTGCGCTTTCCTTCCAAGAACTGTATGGTAGACTGTTTCAGCGCCGGATCTGCTTTTACATTTTCAAATGCGTCATGTATCTTATTTGCCAATGCCATCACCTCCGAGTTCTTTTTTCAGTATCCCCCGTCCTCTGGAAAGCAGAGAATACACGGTATTTTCTTTTTTTCCGAGTATTGCTCCGATTTCAGATGCGGTATATCCTTCATAATAATGCAGGTATATCACATCTTTATACTGTCCGGGCAGAGATAACACCGCTTCTAAAACTTCCCGGTGGTCATCCGGCATTTCCGTTCCAAGCTCTGCAACTGCCTGCAGAGGCACCATATTTCGTCGAAAAAAACTTTTTAAAAAATCTTTGCATTCATTGATCGCCACACGCAGCAGCCATGCCTTTTCGTGCTCCTCATCGTAAAAAGCTTCTTCATGCAGCATATATTTCAAAAATACATTTTGAAACACATCTTCGGTATCCGCCTGATTTTTCAGATGATAAAGGCAAATGCGCCGTATCATATCTGCATATTTTTCTACTGCGCGATTTACCTCTGCTTCACTCCGCATCTGCCTGTTCCCCCTGCTTTATCTGTATGACAAAAACCAGTCTGTAAATCTTTGTATCCCTTCCGTGATCGGCGTATCCGGACGAAAGCCAAAATCTTTTTCCAAATCTTGGATATCTGCATAAGTCTGGTAAACATCTCCCGGCTGCATAGCAAGAAATTCCTTTTTCGCAGTTTTGCCAAGACAATGCTCCAGCGTATGTATAAAATCCATCAGCTTTACCGGATGATTGTTGCCAATATTGTACACTTTATGCCGGACTCCGTCTGTCTCCTCTGGAAGGTTCGGCAAAATATTTACAATTCCTTTTACGACGTCGTCCACATATGTAAAATCACGCAGCATATCGCCCTTGTTATATACCTGTATCGGCTCGCCCTTCATAATTTTTTCTGCAAACTTATAATATGCCATATCCGGTCTACCCATTGGGCCATAAACGGTAAAAAAACGAAGTCCGGTTGCAGCAATCCCATACAATTTACTATAACAATATGCCATCAGTTCATTGGATTTTTTCGTCGCCGCATAAAGGCTTACCGGATGATCCGTCCGGTCTTCGGCAGAAAACGGCGCTTTTTTATTTGCGCCATACACAGAGCTGGAAGATGCATACACAAGATGTGACACCGGATGATTTCGGCAGCACTCCAATATATTGTAAAAACCAATGATATTTGACTGTATATAACAGTCCGGATGGTCTATACTGTAACGAACGCCGGTCTGAGCAGCAAGGTTTACTACGATATCCGGCCGCTCCTCTAAAAAGATCTGTTCCAATGCCTGCCGGTTTGACAGATCTTCCAACAGAAACCGAAAGTGTCCGGACTGTTTTAGTATATG
This sequence comes from uncultured Eubacterium sp., assembly GCA_910584595.1. Lineage (GTDB taxonomy): Bacteria > Bacillota > Clostridia > Lachnospirales > Lachnospiraceae > Eubacterium_J. The sequence goes on along the minus strand of CAJUBQ010000002.1, from coordinate 112,973 downwards.
CAGACGGTCTTCTTTTAAAGAGACCTCATAATATGGATTCAGATTGTCCAGACCGACAACCTGACATCCATAGTCTAAAAGCGTTTTACTTAAATGATAACCGATAAATCCGGCGCTTCCGGTTACAAAAATTTTTGCCGGCGGTATCAGTTTCTTAAAATCCTGACGCATGCAAATAGGCTCCTGCCTGTTACCGATAGATCTGTTCCAGCGCTTTACGGATTTCTTTAATAAATCCTTCGCTGTTTAAGACCGTCGGATGTTCCAGTTCCGTAATAAGTGCGAGGTCTTTTGTCATTTTTCCGGATTCAATCGTATCAATACATGCTTTTTCCAGATGATCGGCAAATGCTGTAAGCTCTGTGAGACCGTCCATTTCTCCACGTTTGCGCAAAGCGCCTGTCCATGCAAAAATGGTAGCTACGGAATTCGTAGACGTTTCTTCACCATTTAAGTGCTTGTAATAATGACGCTGCACCGTTCCATGCGCTGCCTCATACTCATAATAACCTTCCGGTGAAACAAGCACCGACGTCATCATTGCCAGAGAGCCAAATGCGGATGAGATCATATCGCTCATGACATCCCCGTCATAATTTTTGCATGCCCAGATAAATCCGCCTTTGGATTTCATCACGCGCGCTACGGCATCGTCAATCAGAGTGTAAAAATAAGTAATGCCTGCCGCATCAAATTTCTCTTTGTATTCTTTGTCAAATATTTCCTGGAAAATATCTTTGAAAGAATGGTCGTATTGTTTGGAAATCGTATCTTTTGTCGCAAACCAAAGCTCCTGCTTACAATCCAGCGCATAAGTAAAGCAGCTTCTTGCAAAGCTTTCGATGGATGCGTTCACATTGTGCTGACCCTGGATAATGCCCGGGCCATCAAAGTCAAACACAGTTTCTCTTATCTGCGTACCATCTTCGCCTGTAAATACAAGTTCTGCTTTTCCTGCACCCGGCACTTTGATTTCTACGTTTTTATAAACATCGCCATATGCATGTCTTGCAATCGTAATCGGCTTTTCCCAATTTTTCACACACGGCTCGATGCCCTTTACTTTAATCGGCGTCCGAAATACGGTTCCGTCTAAAATTGCACGAATTGTCCCATTCGGGCTTTTCCACATTTCTTTCAGATCGTACTCGCTCATACGCGCTGCATTTGGCGTAATCGTTGCGCATTTTACAGCAACGCCATACTTTTTCGTAGCATTTGCAGAATCTATCGTTACCTGGTCATCCGTTTCATTTCTGCAGGCCAGGCCAAGATCATAATATTCTGTCTTTAAGTCTACAAATGGCAGCAGCAGTTCATCTTTAATCATCTTCCAGAGAATTCTGGTCATTTCATCTCCGTCCATCTCTACAAGCGGTGTCGTCATTTTAATCTTTTCCATTATCCATCCTCCTGATTGTATGCGTTTCCTATATTTCATGTCCAAATCATTTTTGCACAGACGTACCCGTTTGTCAATGCATGTACGATGGATTCTCTTATTTTTTTTGGAAACCTATACAAGCCGCCCTCATAAGATAAACCATAAAACAAATAAAAAAATGGAGGCAATCAATATGAGTGATTTAGCTGCTACAAACTGTGGATGTGGAGAAAGCAATGCATGTGGATGCGGATGCGGAAACAATTCCTTTATCTGGATTATCCTGCTGTTATTCTGCTGCTGTGGCAACAACGGCGGAGGTTCTTTCTTTGGCGGTAACGGCTGCGGCAATGGATGCGGCGGCGACAACAGCTGTATTTGGCTGATCTTATTGCTGCTTTGCGGCTGTGGCTGCGGCGGAAACGGATTCTTCTAATCCATTTATAAAATCTGCGGAAAGCATTTCGCTTTCCGCAGAAAAATAAAAAACTGATGCACCCCATCAGGAATCAAACGCAGGGAAGTAAGAGTCTTACATTCCTGCGTTTTACCATATCATCCGTTTATCACGCAACAGCAGCCGGGAATCCGGCGCCTTGCAAAGGGCCGGATTCCTCAGCCGTTATATTTTCATACCGTCAACGCTGTAAATACGAAGATCTGCCCGGACGGTTACGAGTTTTCATCTGTTTTTCACTTTCGCCTGTTTCTTTAAGCTGAATCTGCGCAAGCGTCAGGTTCTTTTTCTTCATACAGGTTTCATCCACTGTATATACTTTATTTCCGTCAATGACTAATTTTCCCATAATTGTCCTGTTTTCTATTTAAAAAATATTTAATTGCTCTAACGATCATTTCTATATAAAATACCTCCTTCCTTTATTATATAGATTTTCTGCAAAATTGTGTCATATTCTCTGACTTACATACATACACTAAATAAAAAAGGATATTTTATGGACAACAATTACATACCAACTGCGTTTGATGAAAAAACGCAAAACAAAGATTTACAAATCTTAAAAACAGCTCTTCCATATATGCGCGGCTCCCGTCAGAAGGAAATTCTAACACTGATTAAGGCAATCGAGCTGAAAAAATCCATAGACTTAATTGACAGCGACGATACTTCTCTATCCATCTGCTCCAGTGAAAATCCTATGGAAAACACTTTGAATATGCTTGGCGATATCCGTCAGTTTTGCAGCGAAAAGGAACAGGAAAACATTGATATGATCTTAAATATCTTTTCAATGTTTTCGACATATGAAACAATGTTCTCCTAAATATCATGCACGTTTTTTATATTTCTCACATATGCTGATCTTAGATAAGATTTTGCTATTACATTGATTATGGAGGACACTATGAATTTTGACGATGTATTTACCGCCCAGAACACAAACGGCATATCACCGGAAAAACTGGCTTTTTTAAAAGCTATGTCTGCCAGACAGTCCGGCGGCAACGCGAAAGATATGATGGCTGCGCTTATGTCCGCTACGAACGCCGCGCAAAAACAGGGGGTTTCGTTCAACGAATCGGAACGTGATATGATGCTGGAAATTTTGCTGAAAAATCTTTCTCCCGAAGAAAGCAAAAAAGCCCGCGGCATGATTCAAATGATGAAACGAATGAAAAAATAAGAAAAATGATACCGAATGAGAAAATACCGGCGCCTGATGACCAGACGCCGGTACCGCATTGCCAGTAACCATTTGATTCTCTGACTATTCCAGAATCGTGTAATTTTCAACATCTTTTGGCTTTTCCATTCCACACTCGTAGCCGTAGTTGCCCGGTAGACCTTCCAGTTCATCGCCTTCCTGAATTTTGAAGTATACCATTCTTCCTTCGTGCTCAAATGCAACCTTACAAATCCCGTCATCATCGAACAAATCCGTTATATTCTTCTTTTTATCATAATAATAAATCCAAACATTTCCATCCTGGTCCTTTTCCACTTCATTGCCTACATGCTCCATAAGTTCATCTGCAGTCAGCGGTATTTCATTTCCATTATCATCGATTGCTACTCCTCCCCCGGAACCTTCATACGTCTGACCATTATCATCGACATACTTATAAGAATAACTGCCATCTCCGTTATCCGTTACATCCATCTGCGCCTGTTCTCCATGAAACCATGCAGTAATTTTCTGCCGGATGCCGCCCAGATCGGATGCATATGCCACGGTCATACTGCCAAATACTACTGCCACTGCCGCACAGGCAGCTGCTACTTTTTTCATTCGATATAATTTTTTATTCTTTTCCATGATCTCTACCTCCAAAGAAATGTTGTCGGAGGCATGCAGAGTCGAAAACGCCTTTTGATACTTTTCTTTATTCGTCATCTTCCCAGTCCTCCTTTAATGCTTCTTTCAATAATTTGCGTCCGCGCGAAAGCCTGACTTTGACATTGCTCTGTGTCAGTTTCATCAGCTTTGCTATTTCAAGGACAGAATACTCCTCATAATAATACAAATGTATAATAATCCGGTATTTTTCCGGCAGCTTCATCACTGTCTCAAACAACGTCTCTTCTTGCGGCGACTCAAAAGCAAGCGTCTCCATATACTCTTCTAACGGCACTTTATTCTGTCTCCAAAAAGAATGGTTCACGTTTTTTGCTTTATTAATTGCTACCCGAAGCAGCCATGCGCGAATATGCTCTTCACTGTCAAATTCTTTTTTTGCTACATAATACTGCAGAAACGTTTCTTGTACAATATCGTCTGCATCTGCTGCATTTTTGCATACGTTAAACGCTGCGGCAAACAAATTGTCACGGTAACGCACTGACAGTTCCTCTACTGTTTGTTTCATGAGCGATCCCTCAGTTTCTTATTTCTTTGAAAGGTCCTTTCACTAATAATACAAATAAAACCATAAAAAGGTTACATTTTATCAAAAAATTTTTTGAATCGTTGCCGCATGGTCTCGCTTAATGAACAAAAAGCTGCCGCACGAAGTAAAATACAGGCAAGATATAGTAATCTGAAATATCAAACTACTATATCTTGCCTGTATTTTACTTCGTGCGGCAGCTCTTTGTTATAAGTAAGGCGCCTATCTTTCTCGTTCTGTTGTTTTTTTTAGTATCTTCTCATCCGGATGTTTTTCTAAAATATCCGTCAATATTTTTCTTAATATCTTCCGGCTGCTGATTCTTTATCAGATATCCTTCAGGACGCAGAGGCATAACTCTTGTAATGCTCCCCTTATCTACCCTTCCGGTCAGGAAAAAGACCGGAATTTTCGCAAAATCTTCCTCTGCACGAATCATCTCCAATACCTGCACGCCATCACAAACCGGCATTTCATAATCCAGCAAAACAAGATCCGGCCGGTTCAGCGTCATGCACCGGATACCTGCCAAACCGGATTTTACCGACGTAACTTCATAATCTGCACCCAGTAACTCCTGCATCGCCAGACAAACCGTATCCGAATCATCAATGACGAGAATCTTCTTTTTAAAGTTTTCTTCACTTTGTTTTTCATTGCTTAACAAATAATCGCTGACTTCTTTCACGGCATTTTCTGTTACGATAGAAGTTCCAGCCTTCTTTAATGCACGAGGCAGCATTGCACAATATGCAAAGTAACCGACGCCCGTATCAAACAAAAGGCTGCACTGCGGCTTTGTAAATACTTTCTGAAACTGCTCATAAGATAACAGATTCTCATCCTGCAGTTCGAATCCTGCCGCCATCGGCAGATGCTCTAAAACACGTTCGATAAACTGTCGGATCGTATATCTGGACGCGTTCATCAGTACAACGTTCATTTTGCCCGACTTGTGTCCCATCATCTTTCCAACTGTTTCGAGAAGCAGTTTTTCTTCCATAATCATATAAACTTCCCACTTCTCGCCTTTGTTGTTTGCGTAAATAAACCTGCAGTAAATACCTTTTCCAAATTTTTCTCCACTGTAACGGTCACTAATCAAACGTGCATCTAACTGAAACATGTCTTTCACCATGCGAATCATCAGCTGCTTAGCGGCCAGCTCTTCTTCCTCCGGCAGCAGGTTGTCCCACGTATTGTCTCCTTCCCCAACAATCGCACGATCTTCCGTTAGCGTATGGCCAATCAGCCACCCGGCACAGACACTTAAAAAATGACTCACTGCGTCCGGAGAATAGTTCGTTCGTGACAGTTCACGTTCCAGCGCCGGAAGTGTATTCTTCCGAAAGTTGTCATGTACACGCCTATGTGATTCATATCCTTTATATGAAATAGACGCCATATAGACTTCTTCCTCTGAAAAATGCTTCATTGCATGATCTTTAAAATATTTCAGCCCTTCCTGGCAGACCCACTGACTCTTATCTTCCTGATCACTGAATACGAGCAGACGGTTCATAATGCCGAAAAGTTTTTTATGTTCTTTATCGATGACATCCACTCCGATATTAAACCGATCTTGCCATATGAATTGATTACCCATGATGTCCTCCTTTGCCACAGTGCAGTCTTATCACTGTAATTCCTCCTTTATATTATTTTGATCCCCCGATTTGCTGTTCCATTGCAAAAAGTTAAGACTGTACATAACTCCTTTCATACAAGACTCATAATAGCCATCATCACTCAGTCTACCTGAAATGTAACGTAACAGCTCTGATAACCCATCGGACTGTTACCATGCAACTGATAATCATTCAACAGTCACTTGATAGATTATTGCAAACAAAACAGACACAACGAATTGCTCTGCCGCTTGAATACAATCTGCTGTCCTTGACCTGCTGAAAATAAAAGCTGTATTACCTGCAATAAATGATACTTGTGAAGGGATGGAACATATCCTTCTCATGGTAAGATGCAGAAAAGAATCACCTTTCGCTGTGAATCTTACAACAGCCTAACCGATAAAAACAGCCTGCTTAAGCTGCCGTTTTATCCTGCTTCTTTTCCTGCGCATTATCTTTGAAAATTTATGATATTATTCAAAGATTTTAGTAAGAATAACGAAAGCTGAAAAAGTATGTACTGTAATATATATACAATACTTACATATATACTATACTTTTCTTTTGTTTAGAATAGAAAATATATAAATACAGTTTAGCATAAAATACCAAAATTGCAAGTAAAATACAAACAATTTTCCATCTCTTTTTGCACATTTTACAACCATATTTACACACGAAAAACGCATTGCAAAACCATACGGTTTTACAACGCGTTCCTTTTTCATTCTTTCACGCATTTCAGTCATCTGCGTTTTCACTTTGATCGTTGGAACCTGTTACTGCCACATTTTTATCCCGATAAAAAACAGTCAATGCAGCATTTGCGCTAATATCAATATCTTTTAACGAATTTTCCTGACAAAACAGCGTTTCCAGCGCAGGATTTGCGCTCACATCCAATGTTGTAAGCGCATTTGACTGACATCCCAGTCTTTTCAGCATTGGATTTTCATGAATATCCAGTTCCGTAAGCCGGTTGTAGGAACAGGTAAGCGCTTCCAGTGAAGGAACTGCCCGAACATCCAGTGATGTTAATGCATTGTGTGCGCAATTCATAACTTTCAGCGCAGCATTTGTATTCACAACAAGCTCTGTTAACCGATTGTCCTCACAGCTTACTTTCACGAGTGAAGGATTATCACTGACATTCAGATTTGTCAATGCATTCGACCCGCATTTTAAGTCTGTCAGAACCGGATTTTCACTGACGTTCAAATCTGATAATTCGTTTTCATTGCAATGCAGACTGGTCAAAGCTTTATTCGTCTGAAGATCCAAATCTGAAAGACGGTTGCCTGCACAATGCAGTACTTCCAGCAACGGACTTTTCCGAAGATCTAAATCGGACAGACGATTTTCATTGCAGATTAATTTCGTCAATGCCTGCGTCTTTTTTAAATTCAGCGCTGAAATTTTGTTTCTGCTGCAGTATATCTCTTCCAGCTTCTTTGTACCGCCCAGATTTAACGTCTTTAGCGCATTAAAAGAGCAGTTCAGATATGTGAGCGCCGAATTTTTGGATGTTTCAAGCTTCGTCAGCCGATTGTAAGAACAATCCAAAGATACCAATGTTTTCACATTGGCGATCTTCAGACTGGTAAGCTCATTCGACGGGCAGCGCAGATCGGTCAGCTTAGCGTTACTGCTGATATTCAGACTGGTAAGTTGATTTGCTCCGCAGTTTAGCTCTTTTAATGCTGCATTTTTTTTCGTGTCCAGGCTGGTCAGAAGATTCGTTTCACAGCTAAGCGCCGTCAATGCGGTATTGTTCTGAATATCCAGCTCTGTCAGACGATTTTCATTGCAGCTTAATTCTGTCAGCGCTGTAAGATCTTGCACTTGGAGCTGCGTGAAACGGTTTCGATCGCATTTCAGCGTTTCCAACGCCTTATTTTCACTCAGATCCAGCGCTGTAAGATCTTGATCTGAACAGTCCAGATATTTTAACGTCTTGTTTTTATGAACATCCAGACCAGTCAAATGACCGCCGCAAACATCCAAATACTCCAACGCAGACAGTCCGTCAAAAGAAATCTCTCCCTGCAGCTGTTTATCCGGCCAGGCAATTCCTGTCAGTCTGCGCTCTTTTCCTATCTCTGTCCACGTATACTGGTCCAAATCATCCAAATTACTGCTCACAGATGCATCCTGCTGCGCATTTATCAATGCTTTTAACGCAGCCACATCTTTCGCATTTTTCTTTTGTCCGGTCTTTTTTACTACATGAACTATGCAAGACGCAGATTCTTGTGTTCCCTCGACAGACGCTGTAATCTGTGCGCTGCCTTCTTTCCTGGCTTGAATTGTGCCGGCGCCGCTCACAGACACAACTTCTTTCTTGCTGCTCGTCCAGACGATTTTTTCCGACTGGTAGCGTTCGTCAGAAACAGACGCTTTTAGCTTAGCTTTCTTCCCCGTCTGCAGCTGATACGTAGCATGATTCAACGTGATTACTGTTGATTTTCCGGCTGCAAAAGCATGCATTTGAAAAACATGCGTCAGTGAAACGATCCAACATACAGCCAAAAATATCACAAGCATTCTGTTAAAAAAAAGGATATTAAAATTTTGGATATGTCTGTTTTCTTTTCCTATACTGCCCATAGTTTCCTTTCCTGCTGTACAGAAGGAACTGTTTAAAAATAACTTTATGATTACTTATCGTTCACTTTCAACGCGCCACTCAAATAGCAGGCGTACGATTCAAAAGTTGTTTCAGCACAATTCCTTATTTTTGCACCAGATTCACAATTCTGCCAGGTACATAAATCTCTTTGATAACTGTTCCGATAAGCTTATCTGCTACCGCTTCTTTTGCCTTAGCGATTACATCTTCTTTTGCAGCATCTTTCTCTATCTGAATCGTCGCTTTGAGTTTTCCGTTTATCTGAACTGCAATCTCAATCGATGCCTCAACAGTCTTTTCTTCGTCGTATTCCGGCCAGCTCTGCTCGTAAATACGGCCGTCAAATCCCATGCTTTCCCATATTTCTTCCGTAATATGCGGCGCCGTTGGATTCAGTAACAAGAGCAATGTCCGGTATTCATCTCCGGTCAGGCTGTTCTTTTTATAAAAATCATTAATAAGAGCCATCATTGCAGCAATTGCGGTATTATACTTTAAATTTTCATAATCATTGCTGACTTTTTTGATCGTCTGATGTACTTTTGTTTCTAAATCTTTTGAATATCCACGATCTGCCGTAACAAGATCCTGCAGCTTCCAGACACGTTCTAAAAATCTGCGGCAGCCTTTTACGCCGTCTTCAGACCATGAAGCGGATAAATCAAACGCGCCGATAAACATTTCATACGTACGAAGCGTATCTGCGCCGTACTCTTTTACGATATCATCCGGATTCACGACATTGCCTCTGGATTTGGACATCTTCTCTCCGTTTTCTCCCAAAATCATTCCATGTGAAGTACGTTTTTGATACGGTTCCGCACATGGCACCTGTTTTTGGTCATAGAGGAATTTATGCCAAAATCTGGAATACAGCAAATGCAGCGTCGTATGCTCCATACCTCCATTATACCAATCTACCGGCATCCAATAATCTAACGCTTCCTTACTGGCAAGCGCTTCTTGATTATGCGGATCCGTATAACGCAGAAAATACCAGGAAGAACCGGCCCACTGCGGCATCGTATCTGTTTCCCGCTTTGCCGGCCCGCCGCAGCAAGGGCAGGTTGTATTTACCCATTCTGTCATTGCTGCTAACGGGGATTCCCCATTATCTGTCGGCATATAGCTGTCTACCTCAGGCAGCTCCAGCGGAAGCTCGCTTTCATCTATCGGTACATAGCCACATGTTTCACAATGCACAATTGGAATTGGTTCGCCCCAATAACGCTGTCTGGAAAATACCCAGTCTCTTAATTTATAATTTGTCTTTGCTGTGCCAATTTTCTTTTCTTCCAAAAACGCAATCATTTTTTTCTGTGCGTCCTTCACATCCAGACCATTTATAAAATCTGAATTTACAATGACTCCTGTTGCTACGTCTGTAAATGCCTCTTTTGAAATATCTGCTTCCTTTCCATTCTTCGATACGACTTGTATCATCGGCAAATCAAACTTTTTTGCAAACTCCCAGTCTCTTTGGTCATGTGCCGGAACTGCCATAATTGCGCCCGTCCCGTAGGACATTAATACATAGTCTGAAATCCAGATCGGTATCTCTTTTCCATTCACCGGATTTACAGCCGTCAGACCGTCGATGCATACCCCTGTTTTTTCTTTTGCCAGCTCTGCACGTTCAAAATCCGATTTATGAGCTGCCTGTTCCCGATATGCGTCAATTTCATCCCAATTTTTTAATTCATCCTTATACTTTTCAATAATCGGATGTTCTGGCGAAACTACCATATACGTAACACCAAACAACGTATCCGAACGTGTCGTATAAATCCGCAGTTTTTCATCTTTATTTTTAATCGCAAAATCAACCTCTGCTCCGTTTGATTTTCCAATCCAATTTCTCTGCTGTGTTTTTACCCGTTCAATATAATCTACATCATTTAAACCTTCGATCAGTTTTTCCGCATAATCTGTAATCTTTAGCATCCATTCGCTCTTTACTTTACGGACAACCGGAGAACCGCAGCGTTCACAGACACCGTTTACAACTTCTTCATTTGCAAGGCCAACTTTACAGCTTGTACACCAGTTAATCGGCATTTCTTTCTTATAAGCAAGATTTTCTTTGAATAATTTCAAAAAAATCCACTGTGTCCACTTATAATAATCCGGATCTGTCGTATTTACTTCCCGATCCCAGTCAAAAGAATACCCTAACGAATGAAGCTGTTCTTTAAACCGGACGATATTGTTTTTTGTTACAATCTTTGGATGTATCTGATTCTTAATGGCATAATTTTCTGTCGGCAGTCCAAACGCATCCCATCCCATCGGATACAATACATTATACCCCTGCATCCTGCGCTTACGCGCAACAATATCCAACGCCGTATATGGCCGCGGATGGCCAACATGCAGTCCTTGCCCGGACGGATAAGGAAACTCCACCAACGCATAATATTTTGGCTTGGAATAGTCGTCGGATGCAGCAAACGCTTTCTCATCATCCCAGATTTTCTGCCATTTTTTCTCAACGACTTTGTGGTTGTATACTTCTGACATATTTTCCTCCATTTTCAGTTTTTATGAATGTGTATGAATTTGATATTTGTTTTTCTTTCTATACGTATGGAACGAGATGGAACCGGAAACACTTAAATTCTACCACATCATACCTATTTGTCAATAAAAACACCATTAAAAAGAATCCAGATGTATCGCCACCATATGGTCTAACGGCGCCAGCGACTTTCCTTTACCGTCTGTCCCTTCCATATATTTCTGCGCTCCTGATTCGAATAATACTAGCAGCTCGTCTCCTGCAATTGCCAGTTCCTCGGAACAGGGAGGCATTTCAACACATTCTGCCGGTTTTTCCGGATGTTTGCTCAGATCATAGGCGGATTTGTAAACTTTAATGTAAGAAGATTTTTCCCGCCCAAAGGAGGTGCTTAAATATACATGTCCGTCTTCGTCAAATGCTACTCCCTGCACTTTATCCGGTATGGCAAATTCTTCGCATTCTTCCAGTGTACCGTCATGAAAGCGATAAGATTTCATAACGGATTTAAAAAAACGTGTATGTGTGGCAATCCACAGTTTTCCGCTAAAAAACGTGATGCATGACGGAGAATTTAATACACGGTACTCTTCGTGTTCTTGTGACAGTTCGATGGTTCTGCCTGGACTGTGTCTGGCAAGTTCTTTTATCAGCCCATAGTCCAGCCGTTCGATCGTTCGATAGTTGGAATGACAGACCCAAAGACTTTCTCCGTCATAGCAAATGCCTCCCAGATGACTGCCCTGTTTCATGGAAAGTGTCATTAAATAAGCGCCTGTATCACGATCAAACACATACAGACATCCATAATTGTCTTTTCTGCCTGTGCTGTAAGAAGTTACAAGAATAAATTCTTCGGTTACGCATAAGCCTTGCGGACACTGGTCTACACTAAATAGTTTATTTTTAATATAATCTTCAAAACGAGTATTGGGCATTCCCGGAATATCCAGGTCTTCCAGTATCCGATAGTTCATATCCGCCAGCTTTTTTTCTGGTGAACGCGTCAGGCTGGATGCCCCATAAGAATACAACTGGATGTTCATGGAACCCGATATTTTTTTTGTCCACTTGGCATAAAGAATCAGATTGCCGTCTTTGCAATCTTCGATTTCCGTCAGTGGATGTTTATAGCTGCTGTCGGTATACCAGCCTGCAAAATTATAGCCTTCTCTTTGCGGCGGCATGAGTTTGAGCGGCAACAGCTGCTCATAATAGACAGAAGGATTCAGATAATGGTTTTCTCCAAGATTTAGGTTATAGATAATATCATAGACCGGAATGCTGCTGTTTACATTGCTTGCTTCATTTAACGTATATGCATAATCTAAGGAAGGAGAAAGCGGCCGTTCAATGACGCCGCGCCCCTTCGTCAACTGCGGCTGTTCCAACAGCAGAACAATTACCAGCAGAATGCAGAGCATCATTCGCGCCATTTCCCTTTGGCTCCTCCTTCCAAATGAAAAGTCTTAATAAATCGTAACTGTTATTCTTCGATATCCACCAGCTTATTCGCACGAGCTTCGATCTCGCGTTTTTGTACATCTTCCGGAGCCTGCTCATAACGGGCAAGTTCATAGCGGTAAGTGCCTTCGCCGCCGGTAATCGAGCGCAGTACAGTCGTATAGCCATCCAGTTCTTTATATGGAATATCAGCAATAATTTCCTGTTTGCCGCCTTCCACCGGATTCATTCCAAGCACACGTGCGCGGCGTTTATTCAAATCACCCATAATATCGCCTGTATATTTATCCGATGCTGTGACGGTCATAGATGCAATTGGCTCTAATAACACCGGAGACGCCTGTAAAAATCCTTTTTTGAATGCCTGTGCTGCAGCAACTTTAAATGCCAGCTCAGAAGAATCAACCGGATGATAAGATCCGTCATACAGATTTGCTTTGATGCCAACAACCGGATAAGCTGCCAGAGGTCCGCTCTTTACAGATTCCTGAATTCCTTTTTCCACTGCCGGGAAATAATTTTTCGGAACCGCACCGCCTACTACCGTTTGAGAAAATTCATAAGGTTCTTCCAGATTTCCGGATGGTTCAAACGTCATTTTCACATGTCCATATTGACCGTGTCCGCCTGATTGTTTCTTATATTTATATTCAACATCTGCCTTTTTTCGTATTGTTTCACGGAATGCAACTTTTGCTTTTCCGAGTTCTATTTCTACTTTATAACGGTTCAAAAGCTTGCTGACAACAACATCCAGCTGCTGCTCACCGATCCCGTATAAAAGCGTCTGACCGTTCGCGCTGTCATTGACAACTTTTAAGGTCAGATCTTCATGCGTCAGCTTTGTAAGCGCCTGAGAAGCTTTATCGACATCTGCTTTATTTTTTACTTTATAACGCTTACAAGTATACGGCGTAGATAATGTTGTACGGATAAATAAAATCGGATTTGCCTTTGTGGAAAGAGAATCTGTCGTACGTGCTTTGTTCAGTTTCGCAAGCGCGCCGATATCTCCTGCATGAAGCTCTTTCACTTCTTCTGCTTTTGCACCTCTCATTACATAGAGTTTCCCGATTTTTTCTTCCGTATCCCTGTGATAATTTAACATTACATCATCTGTCTTCAAAACGCCTGAATTTACTTTAATTAAAGAATATTTGCCAATAAATGGATCTTGAATCGTCTTGAATATGTAAGCAGATTTCGGTTTTGAAAAATCATAGTCAGCCTGATAAACTTCATTGGTTGTAGCGTTAATGCCCGCACAGGTTCTTTTATCCGGACTCGGAAAATATTTTGTAATATCATCTAACAATGTATAAACACCTTGCGCCAGAATACAGGACCCCATGGAAACAGGCACGATACTGCCGTCTAAGACGTTCACACGAAGCGCCTGACGAATTTCATTTTCTGAAAATTCCTCACCGTTAAAATAACGGTCCATAAACTCTTCACTTGTCTCTGCAACCGCTTCTACAAGCGCTTCTCTGCATTTTTCCAGATTTGCAACAGAATAATCCGGCATATCCATTGGCTCAACTTCACCTTTCTCATTCCAACGGTTTGCAGTCTGCGCCACAATATTTACATAACCAACAAATTTTTCATTTTCGCGGATTGGCAGATGGAACGGAGCAATTTTTTTGCCATACAACGACTGCAAATCTTCCACTACCTGACGAAAACTTGCATTGTCAATATCCATATCTGTTACAAAAAACATCCTAGGAAGCTTATATCGTTCGCACATTTCCCAGGCTTTTCTCGTACCGACCTCAATGCCGGCTTTGCCGCTGACTACAATAATTGCGGCATCTGCCACACTGACAGCTTCTTCTGCTTCTCCAACAAAATCAAAATATCCCGGCGTATCTAAAATATTAATCTTTGTATTATCCCATAAAATAGGAACAACCGTTGTCTGAATAGAAAACGAACGCTTGATCTCCTCTTTATCAAAATCGCTGACCGTATTTCCATCGCTGATCTTTCCCATACGGCTTGTCTGACCGGACAGATACGCCATTGCCTCCACAAGACTGGTTTTCCCGGCTCCTCCATGTCCCAAGAGCGCTACGTTACGTATCTTGTCTGTTGTAAATACCTCCATGAATCTCTTACCTCCTGCACATATATTTGTTTTGTTACAAACACTATATTAATTTTAACAAAGTTCATGGTCAATTACAACAATTATTTCATTTTTTTCATTCTGTATCTGGCATAATATACAATACATTGTTTTCTCACAACAGCATTGACTTTCCAACTGCAAATCAGTAAAATATTTGTAGTATTCCAAACCAAAATCTCAAATCTAAACAGAAAACGAGGAACACTCTTATCATGGAAAAGAATCATAGTAGCAACATCAAAGACAACATAAAAAAAATCAGTTTTATCGGTTTAGGTCTGATTGGCGGGTCAATTGCTAAAACATTAAAACGAGTTTCCCCGCAAATTAAGCTATATGCCGTCTCCGGGCATCTGTCTACCATTACGCAGGCTTATCAAGCCGGAATCATTGAAAACAGCAAGATGTTAAGTCTGCATGAAATTTCTGATTCTGATTATATTTTTCTGTGCACACCGGTACAGCAAAACCTTTCTTATTTGACGCAGTTAAAAGAAATCATTGCTCCCCATACTGTTTTAACGGATGTTGGCAGCGTAAAAGGAGATATTCATCGTGCCGCAGTCAAAGCCGGATTAGAAGCGCATTTTATCGGCGGTCATCCAATGGCGGGATCGGAAAAAACAGGGTTTGCCGCCGCTACCCCATATTTGCTGGAAAATGCATATTATATCCTTACGCCATCTTCCAAAACAGAAAAACAGCAAGTCAGCCGTTTGCGTGACCTTGTATCCTCTCTTGGCGCTATTCCGCTTGTACTGGATTACGACTTGCATGATTTTGCGACTGCCGCCATCAGCCATCTGCCGCATGTACTTGCCTATAGCCTGGTTAATCTGGTAAAAGAGATCGACGACTCTGCATATACAATGAAAACGATAGCCGCCGGAGGATTTCGGGATATGACACGTATCGCTGCATCGTCTCCCGTCATGTGGCAGGATATTTGTCTTTCCAACAAAGAACAGGTGCTTCGCTTAATAGATTTGTTCGCAGCGCAGCTTACAAAGCTTCGTTCTTTTATTGAAGCAGAAAGCAAAGAAGATATGAACGCCTATTTTACAAATGCCAAAGACTACCGTGACTCCTTAACGATCCGGCAATCCGGTTCTATCCAACCGGTATACGAATTATATTGTGATTTAATAGACGAGGTCGGCGGTATTGCCACATTGGCGACGTTGCTTGCCAGCAATGGGATTAATATCAAAAACATCGGCATCGTACATAACCGCGAGTTCGAAGACGGTGTGCTGCATATCGAGCTGTATGACCAAACTTCTTTGGACACTACCGCTGTTTTGCTTAAAAAATATCATTATACTGTTTATGAACGATAATTATTTGTATCAGGAAAAGAAATCGGAACTGTTACAACAAAATCAGACAAAGGAGATTCTATCATGTTTATAAAGCCTTGTAGTTCTCTCAAAGGAGAAATCCATATCCCAGGCGATAAATCCATATCCCATCGAAGCGTCATGTTCGGTGCGCTGGCTGACGGCCTGACAGAAGTCACCCACTTTTTGCAAGGCGCAGACTGCCTTTCTACCATATCCTGTTTTCAAAAATTAGGCATTACGATAGAAAACACAAAAGAATGTATCCGCATTTATGGCAAAGGGCTGCATGGTCTGCGCCCACCTGTCTCCATGTTGGATGCAGGCAACAGCGGCACAACCGTCCGTCTGCTTTCCGGCATCCTCGCAGGCCAGCCTTTTTCTTCCTCATTAACCGGAGACGCTTCGATTCAGAAACGCCCGATGAAGCGCATTATCACTCCGCTCAGGGAAATGGGCGCTGATATAAAAGGAATCAAAGGAAACGACTGCACCCCGTTACAAATCAATGGCTCTGCTTTACATGGGATACATTACACGTCACCGGTCGCCTCAGCACAGGTAAAATCCTGCGTTCTGCTTGCCGGATTATATGCAGATGATAAGACAAGCGTTACCGAACCGTCTCTATCCAGAAATCATACGGAACAAATGCTTGCTTCTTTTGGCGCCCGCATATCCACTCAGGATACAACAGCGCAAATCTGGCCCGACCCGGTACTAACCGGTCAAAAAATCGAAGTTCCCGGCGATATTTCTTCCGCTGCTTACTTTATTGCGGCTGCATTGCTCGTGCCAAACGCACAAGTACTGATCCATAATGTAGGCGTTAACCCAACCAGAGATGGCATCTTGCGAGCAGCCAAAGCTATGCAGGGAGATATCACAAAATTAAATGAACATACAACATCCGGAGAGCCGGTTTGTGATCTTCTGGTCAAAACAAGCAGCCTGAAAGGAACCATCATCGAAGGCGATCTTATTCCCGCGTTAATTGACGAAATTCCGGTTCTCGCCATTATGGCCGCTTTTGCGGATGGTACGACGATCATTAAAGATGCCGCTGAATTAAAAGTAAAAGAATCCAACCGCATCGACACAATTGTCTCAAACTTAAAGTCTATGGGCGCCGATGTGACAGCTACAGAAGACGGTATGGTGATTCATGGCGGCAAACCACTGCACTATGCACAGATCCATCCGCAGGACGACCACCGGATTGCGATGGCTTTTGCGATTGCCGCGCTCTGTGCAGATGGAGGCGCTGAGATTGCAAATGCAGAATGCGTATGCATATCTTATCCTAAATTTTATGAAGATTTAAATTCCTTACGTTCATGAGTAAACCATATGATACAAAAGGCATCACTTATGTTTTATCTAAAGCAAAAACTTTTTTTTAGGTTTTTTTAAATTTATATTCGCATCTAATTGCATCTTAGCAGACTTAGCGCTATAATTTTATCTGGTAACAAAAATATCCACAAAAGGAAGGAGCATACATATGTCTGATACGACAACATGCCTGGAAAAACAGCCATTATCCGAAGAACTTCTTCAGAAAATGGATGCGTACTGGAGAGCAGCCAACTATCTCTCCGCAGGACAGCTTTATTTACTGGACAACCCTCTGTTAAAAGAGCCTCTCACGATGGATCACGTAAAGAAAAAAATCGTTGGGCACTGGGGAACTGTTCCAGGACAGAACTTTATCTATGTACACTGTAATCGTGTCATCAAACGCTACGATCTCGATATGATCTACCTTTCCGGCCCTGGACATGGCGGAAACTTCATGATCGCAAATACCTACATGGAAGGCACTTACAGCAAAGTATATCCAAACATCAGCCAGGATGAGGAAGGCATGAAAAAAATGTTCAAGCAGTTCTCGTTCCCGGGCGGCGTTCCAAGCCACTGTGCTCCGGAAACACCTGGATCTATCAATGAAGGCGGCGAACTTGGCTATTCCATTGCTCATGCTTTCGGCGCTGTTTTAGATAATCCGGAACTGATCGCAGTAGCAGTTGTAGGTGATGGTGAAGCAGAGACAGGACCGCTTGCTACCTCCTGGCACTCCAATAAATTCTTAAATCCGGTGACGGATGGAGCCGTACTGCCGATTCTTCATTTAAATGGATATAAAATCAGCAATCCAACCATCTTTTCACGTATTCCTCATGAAGAAATCGAAAGCTTCTTCAAAGGCTGCGGCTGGAAGCCTTACTTTGTAGAAGGCGATGAGCCGATGGATATGCACCGTAAGATGGCAGAAGCTATGGACAAAGCAATTGAAGAAATTAAAGCCATCCAAAGTCATGCCCGTACCGAAAATGATCCGGAAAGACCGGTCTGGCCAATGATCGTACTGCGTACACCAAAGGGATGGACAGGCCCGAAATTTGTAGATGGACAGCAGATCGAAGGAACGTTTCGTGCGCATCAGGTGCCAATGTCTATGGAAAAACCGGAACATCTGGATCAATTAAAAGAATGGTTAGAAAGCTATCGTCCACAAGAACTGTTTGATGAAAACGGACGTCTGATTCCAGAACTGGAAGAACTTGCTCCAAAGGGCACTGCTCGCCTGGGCGACAACCCACATGCAAACGGCGGCTTGCTGTTAAAAGACCTGCGCCTGCCTGATTTCCGCAGCTACGGTATCGAGGTGGAACCGGGACGCACAAAAGCGCAGGATATGATCGAGCTTGGCCGTTACATCCGTGATATTTTCAAATTAAACAAAGAAAACAGAAACTTCCGTATTTTCGGACCGGACGAAACGATGTCCAACCGCCTGTACCACGCATTCGAAGAAGAAAATCGTGACTGGAATGCAGCGCTTGCAGACAACGACGATTGCCTGGCAAGAGACGGACGTATTATGGACAGCATGCTTAGCGAACATATGTGTGAAGGCTGGCTGGAAGGCTATCTTCTTACCGGACGCCACGGCTTCTTTGCAAGCTATGAAGCATTTATCCGTATCGTAGATTCTATGGCTGCACAACATGCAAAATGGCTGAAAGTTACCAATCAGCTCTCTTGGAGACAGCCAATTGCTTCTTTAAACTTTATTTTGACTTCAAACGTATGGCAGCAGGATCACAATGGATTTACCCATCAGGATCCTGGATTTTTAGATCACATTACAAATAAAAAAGCAGACGTAGTGCGCATGTATCTGCCACCAGATACAAACTGTCTGTTATCCTGCTTCGATCACTGTATCAAGAGCAAAAATTACGTAAACGCAATTGTAGCATCCAAACACCCAAGCTGCCAGTGGCTAACAATGGAGCAGGCTGTAAAACATTGCACACAAGGTATCAGTATCTGGGATTGGGCAAGCAGTGATGCAGGTGAAGAGCCAGACGTTGTTATGGCATGCTGCGGCGACACACCGACATTGGAAACAATGGCAGCCGTTACGATTTTAAATGAAGAAATGCCTCAGCTGAAAGTCCGTGTCATCAATGTCGTTGACTTGTTCAAATTGGAATCTGACGCTACCCATCCGCATGGATTAAGCGACCGCGAATATGACGCACTGTTTACCAAAGACAAACCAATTATCTTCGCATTCCACGGATATCCGACACTGATACATGAACTGACCTACAATCGCCATAACCGCAGCCTTTCCGTACATGGCTATTTAGAAGAAGGTACGATTACAACACCATTCGATATGCGTGTACAAAATGAAATCGACCGTTTCAACCTTGTGAAAGATGCGATTATGCACTTGCCACAGCTTGGCAACAAAGGCGCACATCTGATTCAAAAGATGAATAACAAGCTGATCGAGCACAAACAGTACATTACAGAATACGGCCAGGATTTGGAAGAAATCCGCAACTGGGAATGGACCGCACCAAAAGGAAATTAAACAGTAAACGATCCAACACGATCAAATAACAGTAAATAAGAAAACCCTGCCGCAGCTTTAAACGCCCGACAGGGTTTTCTTATCATTGACAGGAACACGTTATGCTTCATAATCCAGACACATTCTTGTTTTTGTATATGGCCGCACTTTACTGTCCGCCACTTTCACATGCTCCGGATGCTGTGCATAACTTTTCAGCGCCGCCTCGTCCTCAAACGTAGAATCCAACATTAAATCTGCATTAGAAGAACTTAATCCATCCTTATTTACGTGGATTTCCAGCAATCCGGGAATCTTTCCTTTCAATCCTTCTAATCCATATTTAATTTTCTCTTTTATGCGTTCTTTTTCCTGTGCGGAAAGCTTATCGTCTAACTCCCACAATATGACATGTTTTACCAATGGTAATTCCTCCTTTTTTATTTTATCAATCTAATTCTAATCATTCTAATAATTGTCTAACCGAAGCATATGCGCAGGCATTCGGTCTACTAGTTCTGTCAGATGATGCTTCTGCTGCATTTCTATTGAAAGATTTGGATAAAACGTTACAGCAGCATATTCTGACACACGGTTTCCCCAAAGATTTCCTATGTTAAAAATATAATCACACATATCCGCATCATAATGAATATGACAGGATAACTCTCGGATCATATTTAAGCACAGTAAAAGCTCTGTGTTGCAATCGCAGTTTTTGAGAATCTTATCATATTCTGACTTTAAAATCAGTTCTGAGGTTTCCGGCATTTCCCCCTCAATTATGAAATCCATTGCCAGATTCAGATAAGTGTGAACCGGTTCTGTAAAATTTTGTTTTAATGGCAGTTTCTCAATGCCACTTTCTTGTAAATGCAGGATTGTGCGCATAAAATATATAAAAATATCATCCAGCATTTCCGATGCATACCTATTTCTGGTCCATCCCAATCTTATCCCCTGCCTTCTTTTTCTATTTCATCGATCATCCGATAGGTATCTATTTTCTGCTGATCGCTCTCACTTTGTCCTGATCTTTTTCCTCCTACATTATACTCCAGGATATCAGCAATTTCAATATTGGGATGAATTGTAATGTATGTTTTATAATTTTTAGTTTATACTAACTTTATGAAATAAAGGAGGACAGTACGGTATGAAAGCAACAGAAAAAGACAAACCCATACACACCATACCTGAAGGAGCCTGGGAAGCCGGTATCATAAACGAGCGAACCAACAGATTAAAGGATAAAAATCCAAACGATATAACTACGGATTTTCAGGGAAATGGCTATCCGACGAATAAACAAAATGATTAAGAACTGTTACAAGAACAACACATGGATTATAAAACTGCAACAAACGCCATGCTCTCAGCATAGCGTTTGTTATCCTTGAAGTTGCCGCTTCATAGCTGTCCGGGTGAAGACTTGAAAAGGGTTTTTACTCTTATACCGAAATTATCTGGTGTCAATTATATTATGATTCTGCTCTTTTTCGTATCAATTTCAGCAATATGCTCATCAAATTGTACTATACTTTCTAACTTAAAATTATATTTCAACTGAGAACTTGGTTCATAGTAAAAATGTTCCATTATGAATTTCACAAATTGAATTGGTGATATCGGTCGGTCAGCCGGAATCCTGCAATTTTTATAATCTCCCAAGGTTATATGCGAATAAGGATGATGGATCTGACTTTTCACTTTCTTGCGGCTATAGTCAGCTCTAATAATAACCGGCAAAACATCTTTATTAAGAATATCTCCATACAAGTAATCAGCATCATATAATTCTGCATCATTTTGATAATTCTCATAAGAAGGTGATGGATAATATGCTAATCTATGAGATTCAAGCTCTGTACCATGACTGTTAAACCGATACATTAACTGAAGAATTCCTCCATCAGGTAGTTTCACATTAAAATTGTGATTTTTCTCTATTTCACTATATATATTAGAATATTCCATATTTTTTAAATAGTATGAAATATCACTATATTTTTCCCAAACAACTTCCGCCTTTTGCATCATTGGAAAATTATACTCTTCTGCTAATCCACACCTGATTAACTCTTTTGTAACCTTCCTCACTTCTTTAAATACTTTTTCCTGATTTTTCAACGAAATAACACATCCTTTAGCGTATTTAAAACAGACATATCCAAATCCTCTTTTCTGATTTCTCCCTTTTGAATTTTTGACGCAATGTCTTCTAAGCTGTAATTACTCTTCTTTATTTCCCTAAGCTCATTTTGAGTCATATCTCTATGAATAATTCTCATATTCTTTCTCTGCACTTCATTTGGATAGTCAAATTGTAATTGGAAATGATTTTCCTTTACTCTTTTATATTCATTTATTAAAATATCCATATCATTTCCCAAACCACTGACCCGTACCCATGCTTTGGACCTTGTAATCGCCGTAAATAAAATATTTCTTTTTCGTGATAAATTAATCCCTTTCGCACACAAATCGGCATTTATCAAGTAAACAACTGCAGCTTCATTTCCTTTGGCTCGATAAATTTGCGTAATTGCAATTGACTCTTCCTGAAAAAAATCATCAGGTGTCGTTTGAACACCAACAATATGCGACTTTATTTTTTTATCCATTAACATGATACGAATTTGCGAAACATAGCTTTTCGTAACTTTAGGATCGGGATGAATAATCATAATATCCTGGTACTTTAATTCCTCATTTTTTAAATTATTTTCGATATCTTCTACAATCCAATTTGCTTCTTGAATAATATTATCAAACTTTCTAAACTGAATAAGATCCTCTATCGATGAATGATTCTCCAAAAATCCCGGACTTGTTTCCTCTGTTCTATACAATGTAACTGTTTTTCCATCTTCTATAACACCATCTTTTATTGTATATCCTATATCCTCCCACAGTTTTTTATCCTCAAACAACTGAACCAATGGTGTTTGTTCTCGTGTTTCTTTTTCTCTGTATATGCCGAATCCCAAACTATGCGCCGTAATTAAAACCGGCCTGGAATTTCTATAGCACTTTGATAATACAATATCTTCTGATTTTCCGTTACTGTTATCCAACACTACATTCGGTTTTCCATTATGATATCCAAAAATCTCTTCCGGCGAATCAACATTTTTGTTATCCAGACTTTGCAGCTCATCATATGCATAAACAAGCATACGGCTTTCTTTTGGAAGTGACATATAACACATCTGTAAAAAATATTTTGAAAAATCCTGTGCCTCGTCTACTAAAATCATATCATACAACGTCTTGGGACTGACCACCATTTCTACCGCTTCCTGACACACTTTATCAAAAGCATCCGCACTACGGCCATATTTTCTGCACGCATCCATATAATCATAGCAAATGATATTATTCGCTTTGCAAAAATTGAAATACATTCCTTCTGAATTTTTACTTCCCCACGCATGAATAATTTTAATTCTGTCCCAATCCGGTTCTTCATTTGTATTTTCAATAATAAAATTTGTAATTAATTGAATAAATTGCCCCTTTAACGCACGACTATTAAAAGTAATTGCAATAACCTTATCTTCATACATCGTATATAAATACGCAACTTTCAAAGCCAGAACAATTGTTTTTCCCGAACCTGCTAATCCACGAATTCTTTGCACACCTTCAACAGTTTCAATAACCGCCTTACTTTGATATTTGTCGAGGCAAGATATTTGATTTTCAATTTCTTTCAATTTGGACCCTTTTGAAGTATCCTTTAAAAGATTCGCTCTATTTCCACGCTTCTTTATTTTTGAAATCATTTGAATTGCTTCTAAAAGTTTTTCATAATAATTCTCATGTTGCTCCCAATTCAAACACTCCAAATATTGTTTTAACTCTTCAAGGGAAATACAGATATCTTCATCACTTAATCTATAACGCGGAGCATATGAAACAACATGAATAGGCACCTGCAGCTTTCTTCGATTTGATAAATAGCTATATCTCTTTAATCTTGCTTCCATATTATTATATAATTCATCTAATAACGTTATTTTGTTTTCAATATCTTCCCCGCATGACATGTCCAAATCAAAAAGCACCACTCCATATTGTTTGCATACTAATAATGCATCGACTTTAATTTTTCCATCAATTCCTCCCAAAACAGGATAACCTAAATAGAAATAGCCGTCTAAATTTAACGTATTTAAAATAGTAACTACTTCATTTGCAAGTATCTGTTTTGATGTAACTCCATTTATAACTGTAATCATATAATCACCTTTCGTACTGACTTCTTTCTTAATTATTACTTAAAATATCCTATTTCAAACTGATCTGCGAAAAATCAATTTCTAAATCATCATATATCCCAACTTTTACTTTATCCAAAAAAGAATATTCTTCAAACGAATCATGTTCAAAATTATAAACAGTAACCCTTAAATTTATCGGATCAACAATCCAATATTCCCTTACACCTGCTGTTCGATATTTGAATAACTTTTTTCTATATAATTTTCAATTTGATTAGAAATTTTCATCACAAATCGTTGATGTATCAAACCTGGCGTTGCCATCATATAAAGTTCACCGTCAATCAATTCTGCCCGCTCTCCATCCGGTAAATGATATATATCTTCTATTGTATAATAGTCCTCTTTTCTTGCTGATGCTTCCATTCTATCACCGTCCGTTTTATTTTTAACGCTGCCGCTATTAATGATTATACCATCTTTTCATCAGACTGCATAGAATCTATTCATAAATCTGAAAACAATTCCTGTCATATATCATAAACCCCCAAAAAATCAAACCGCTGAAACGCAATTTTCCAACATTTCAGCGGTTTGATCCATTACATAACATGCATGATGCTCACCCAATATACATCGCATCCCCAAAACTAAAAAATCGATATCTCTCCTGTACTGCCTGTGCATATGCTTCCATCACATGCTCCCTTCCTGCCAATGCGCTCACAAGCATAATCAGCGTAGATTCCGGAAGATGAAAATTAGTAATCAGCCCATCAATACACCGAAAATGATAGCCTGGATAAATAAAAATCTGCGTCCATCCACTGGCCGCCTTTACGTATCCGTCCGCATCTGCCACAGACTCAAGCGTCCTTGTGCTTGTAGTGCCTACAGCGATGATGCGGTGTCCGTCTGCTTTTGCCTGATTGATCTTTTCAGCCTGCGCCTGTTCCAGACTATAAAATTCCGAATGCATATGATGATCTGCTATCTGTTCTACTTTTACCGGACGAAAGGTGCCAAGCCCTACATGAAGCGTTACCTCTGCAATCTCCACGCCTTTTTTGCGAATCTGCTCTAACAAATGCGGCGTAAAATGCAGTCCGGCAGTTGGCGCCGCTGCTGATCCTTCCTGTTTGGCATAAACGGTCTGGTAACGCTGTTTGTCTTCCAGCCGATGCGTAATATAAGGAGGCAGCGGCATTTCTCCCAATTGATCTAAGATTTCTTCAAAAATACCTGTATAAGAAAACTGAATGATTCGGTTTCCCTCTTCTACGATATCTACAATTTCTCCGGTTAAGATTCCCTCGCCAAACTGTATTTTTGTTCCTATTTTTGCCTTTTTCCCAGGTTTGACAAGCGTCTCCCACCGATCGCCATCCAGCCGCTTTAACAGCAGCAGCTCAATCCCCGCCTGTGTTCCTTCTTTGGCGCCATATAACCGGGCCGGAAGTACTTTTGTATTATTAATGACAAGACAATCTCCCGGGTACAGATAATCGACGATTTCCCGAAACACATGATGTTCAATGGATCCATCCTCACGCCCCAAAACCATAAGTCTGGAGCTTGAACGGTCTTTCAGCGGATCCTGGGCAATCAGCTCCGGCGGCAATTCATAATAAAAATCTTTCACATCCATAATTTTATATCCATCTTAAATTATACCAATCTCAAATTTATTTTTACCTTATATTTCTTTTTTCAAGTTTATATCAAGCTTAAATTTATATCAAGTTTAAATTTAATCCCGTCTTTATTTTTTGAACTTATCATTCTCTGATACATGCAATAATTTATTTACGAAGTTCAATGCCTTTTGCTTCTAATGCCTGAATGATTCGATTCAGCGGTTCGTTTACTGCTTCGTCATCCAGCGTGCGGTCTGCTGCCCGGAACGTAATCGAATAGGCCATGGATTTGTATCCAAGCTTAATCTGATTTCCTTCGTAAATATCAAACAGCCGATAACTCTCCAAATAGCTGCCGCCTTTGCTTTCAATGATCTTTTCAATGTCACCGGCTAAAATCTGCTTCGGACATACCATACTGAGATCTCTTGTAACTGCAGGGAATTTGGCAATACCGGTATATTTGCGGTCAAAGCTTGCCATCTCTACGATCAAAGGCATGTCAATCACAGCTACGTATACACGTTCTTTCATAGAATAGTTCGCTGCTACCGTCGGGTGCACTTCACCAAAATACCCGATGACTTTATGGTCATAACAGATTTCTGCCTGCCTTCCCGGATGCAAAAACGGCTTTTCCGCATTCGGATTGTATTCCGGTTTTTTGTCCATACCTGTTTGCTGCAAAAATTCTTCAATCACGCCTTTCATTGTAAAGAAATCGCCTTCTCCATACATACCGAGCGTAAACTGCATTCTTTCATCCGGAAGTTCGCTTAGCGGAAGCTCCTTTGGAAGATAAATATTACCTAATTCATACAATCGTACATCTTTATTTCTTCTATTATAATTCGTCGCCAAAGAAGTCAGCATCCCATTTAACGAAATCGTCCGCATAATGCTAAAATCTTCACCCAGCGGATTCGCAATTACGACTGCTTTGCGCAGGTTTGAATCCTTTGGAAGCAGCAATTTGTCAAACACTTTTGGACTTTCAAAAGAATATACCATCCCCTGGCTGAACCCACAGTATTCAGCCACATCTCTTGCAACTGCCTCAATGCGCAGTTTAAAAGAGAGTTTTCCTGTCGTAGCCTCCCCGGACGGCAATGTTGTCTCGATTTTATCATAACCATAAAATCTGGCTACTTCTTCAGCCAAATCTGCACCGCACTCCAAATCCTGCCTCCAGGAAGGAATCAACACTTCATTGGATTCTTTATCATATCCTAATTCTATTTTTTCAAAATATTGGAGCATTGTTTCAGATGCAATGTCTGTTCCAAGCAGATCATTGTACTTTTCCGGCTCAAATGCAATCCGCCTGCCTTCCTTTTTTGCAGAATACACGTCTACCACTCCTCCAACGACTTCTCCGGCGCCAAGCTCCTCGATCAACTGGCAGGCACGATTCATGGCTTCGATTGCATTGTTTGGATCCAGCCCTTTTTCAAATTTGCCTGATGCGTCTGTGCGCATACCGATTTTTTTAGCCGAACGGCGGATATTCGTCCCATCGAAACATGCCGCTTCAAATAACATCGTTGTCACGTTGTCTGTAATCATAGAATTTTCGCCGCCCATAATCCCTGCAATGCCAACCGGTTTTTCCGCATCGCAAATCATCAGAACGGTATCGTCTAATATACGCTCCTGTCCATCTAAGGTTACAAACGTTTCATTTTTCTCTGCACGCCGTACAATGATCTGTTTTCCTGCAATTGTATCCAGATCATATGCATGCATGGGCTGGCCATATTCTTCCATCACATAGTTTGTAATATCTACGATATTGTTAATCGGCCGTATTCCCTGTGCCGCGAGCCTTCGCTGCATCCATTCCGGAGACGGAGCGATATGAATATTTTTCACCACACGAGCCGTATAACGCGGGCATAGTTTTGTATCCTCCACGCATACTTTAATATAGTCATTGACATCTTCTTCATTTCCGGTTTCTTTTATAACCGGAGGCTCAAACGGCAGGCGAAAAGTCGCTGCTGCTTCTCTGGCAATGCCAATCACGCTAAAACAATCGACACGGTTTGATGTAATTTCATACTCTATAGATACATCATCCAGCCCCAACTGTTTCACTGCATCGGCGCCAACCGAAACGGAATCGTCAAATATATAAATACCCTCTTCAGGCGCTTCCGGATACATATCTTTGGAAGAACCGAGTTCTTCGATCGAACACATCATACCATTCGATACAACGCCCCGCAGTTTTCCTTTTTTTATTTTAATACCGCCGTCTGTCTTAGAGCCGTCATGTCCGCCTGCCACGCGTCCGCCGTCTAATACAACAGGCACTTTCTGTCCTTCTCTGACATTTGGCGCTCCGGTTACGATCTGAACAGGTTCCGCTTCGCCCACGTCTACCTGGCAGACAACAAGCTTATCTGCATCCGGATGTTTTTCTATTTTCTGAATCTGTCCGATGATTATTTTATCCAAATCTTTATCAAATGCTTCATATCCTTCTACTTTCGTGCCGGATAGTGTCATTGCATCCGCATATTCCTGCGGAGCAGCTTCCAGTCCAGGCACCATATCTTTGATCCATTTTAAAGAAGTATTCATGCTGTTTCCTCCAAAATATTCTTTCTTAATCTTGATCTTAATCTTGATCTTGATCTTTATCTTAATTTTTATCTTGATCTTTCTGACTCTTTACCCTGTGCAAATTTGTATCCTCTAAATTTATCTATATATCTGGCATTAAATAATTGCCAGATATACAGGCCCTCCGGGGGATGCACACTCGCACGAAAATGTAGATGCCGCAAAGCGGCCGCGCTCGGCGCAAATGACGATAATTAATCGCCATCTATATCATCTAAAACTGTGATAAAAATCTGTCATCATTTTCATACAAAAGCCGCATATCATCAATCTCATACTTGAGCAATGCGATTCGTTCCAATCCAACGCCAAACGCAAATCCCGAGTATTCCTGCGGGTCAATGCCACTCATTTTCAGCACTTTTGGATGAATCATCCCGCATCCTAAAATTTCAATCCAGCCGCTTCCCTTGCAAAACCGGCAGCCGCTGCCGCCGCATTTAAAGCAGGTAACGTCTACCTCGGCACTGGGTTCTGTAAACGGAAAATGATGCGGACGGAACTTCACTTTTGTATCTTTACCAAACAGCTCCTTCGCAAATTCAGCCAATGTTCCTTTCAAATCAGCAAATGTAATATGCTTGTCAATAACCATTCCTTCAATCTGATGGAAAGAAGGTGAATGCGTAGCGTCTACCTCATCTGAACGGAACACTCTGCCCGGCGCTATCATACGAATCGGCAATGGACGGCTTTCCATCGTACGCACCTGTACCGGAGAAGTCTGTGTACGCAGTAAAATGTTCTGATTAATATAAAATGTGTCCTGTTCGTCTTTTGCCGGATGGTCAGCAGGAATATTCAACGCTTCAAAATTATAATAATCATACTCTACCTCAGGCCCTTCCACAACTTCGTAACCCATACCTACAAAAATGCGTTCCACTTCTTCTAACGCAATGGTATTTGGGTGCCGATGGCCGATACGGTTTTTCTTCGCCGGAAGCGTTACATCTATAACTTCCTGTTTCAGCCGGAAATTTAATTCTGCTTCTTCTAATTTCTTTTTTGTCTCTTCCAGCATTTCTTCAATCGCAGCTCTTGTTTCATTTACAAGCTGCCCGACTGCCGGACGGTCTTGCGGCAGCACGTCCTTCATACTCTTTAATACGGCCGTAAGCTCCCCCTTTTTTCCAAGAAAGGCTACCCGGACTTCATTTAATTTGGACAGTTCTTGAGACGCCTGAATCTGACGCGTCGCTTCTTCCTTGATTTTTTGCAGTTTTTCTTTCATATACGAATTCTCCTTATCGAAAAAATAAAATAAAAAAACTCCATCCCCAAAAGGGACGGAGTTATCCGCGGTACCACCCTGTTTCCTGATCTTTATCCAAACGATCCAAAAAGCGTTTACAAAATAAAAACTCCACACATTCAGATAAAATCAAGCGCTTGACATACGTAACGTGTATAAACGTTTCAGACTACACATGTGTCAAAAAAGCCTAAACACACTTCACCTAAACTGCTCCGGTGTGAAATCCGAAAACTGCCCATCCTGAAAAAAGCTCTCAGCGCCTCACTTTTTTTCTCTGTCAGCGGAATCAGTCATCGGCTGCTTTTACGCCACCTTCATCGCATTTACATATCAGACTGCACCTATTATAGCGCAGAGTATTGTTTCGTGCAAGAAAAATTTCAAAAAAATGTCTTTTAAAAATTTTTATACTATAAGTACACAAATACTTCTTGCAGTATATATCTAATCGTGTATAATTTTAGTATCTCTTTAAGTAACAAATAATTCTTACAGTACACATTTTAAGAATACATAATAAAAGAAACACTTAGGAGGACACAACGATGAATGAACTGGATTACCAGAAAATAGGCCAGAAAATACGAGCTGCAAGACTGGCAAAAGGCTGGTCACAAGACAGGCTTTCAGAAAAATGCAACATCAGCCTTTCTTTTATGGGACATATTGAACGTGGTACACGCATTATGAGTATGGATACTTTTGTTGCTTTATGCAACGAATTGGAAATCAGCGCAGATTATGTGCTGTGGGATATTATTCGGCCGTCAGATCCGATTTTGTTAAATATCTTAAACAGTGTTAAGACAAAAGACGCGGCCACTTATTCCAGATATGTGCAAATTATCCGGGCGATTGCAGAAATTATGAGCGTTGGCTGACCATTACTATCTGTCAGCCTTTGCTCTTTGTCTCCAATAATCCAAAGTCTCTTCGACCGTCTGCTCCAGTCCGATCAACGGCTTCCAACCGGTAATCTTTTGCAGCTTATAGATATTTGCTTCTATTACCGGCAAATCAACCGGACGCAGCCTGGACGGATCTGTCTCTACCATAATATTTGCTTCAGATTTATTCAGTATCATTTGTAATATATGTGCAATGCTGACAGCGCTGCCGCTGCCGACATTATAAGTCTCTCCTGACTCACCTGATTCGGCCAACATTGCATATGCACGCACAACGTCACGGACGTCCGTAAAATCACGTTTAACCTCCAGATTTCCTACATGCATGTGCGCATCCTGTCTGCCGGCTTCAATCCACGCTACCTGCCTGCAAAAGTCTGCCACTACAAACAGAGGTTCCTGATTTGGCCCGATATGATTGAACGCACGCACCATAATTACTTCCAACCCATACGCTCTTGCATAGATTTTGCCGAGCATATTTTGACATGCTTTTGTAGCTGCATAAATATTGCCCGGGCAAATTCTGTTCTCTTCGGAAACAGGTATCTCATCCGGCTGTACCAATCCGTATTCTTCCCCCGAACCAACAAGCAAAATTCTTGTACGAAACTCCAGCTTGCGAACCGCTTCCAATACATTTACAACGCCATGAACATTAATATCCACTGTAATGCCCGGATTTTTCCACGCTGCGGCTACAGAACTTTGCGCAGCCAGGTGAAAAATATAATCCGGATGCACTTTCTGCAGCAATCGAAAAACTGCATCCGCATCTAAAATATCCAGATTATAAATATCCAAATCACAGCATTCCGGCCGTATCTGTTCGTGCGGCAGCTTTGTAACGGCTGTCTGATGTCCAAGCTCCTGATGCAAGTGCCTGATTAAATAGGCTCCCACAAATCCGGCGGCTCCAATAATTAATGATCTCATCTTTCCCTCAGCATATTCTTTGCAACTGCTTCCATATCGCTTTTTACCATACGCTCCACCAATCCATCAAATGTGATTTCCCGTTTCCAGCCTAATTCCGCTTCTGCCTTAGCCGGATTTCCCCACAGCAGCTCAACCTCTGCAGGACGGTAAAACTGCGGATTGATCTTTACTAAAACGCGGCCGCTGTCCTCGTCTTTTCCGACTTCATCCACACCCTGGCCTTCCCATACAATCCGAAATCCGGCGTATCGAAACGCCGCTTCTGCAAATTCCCGCACCGTCCTTGTTTCATTGGTAGCAATCACATAATCCTTGGGCATGTCATTTTGCAGCAGCATCCACATTGCCCGGACATAATCTTTGGCATGTCCCCAGTCACGTTTTGCATCCAAATTTCCTAACTCCACAAAATCTTGAAGTCCTTCTTTGATGCAGGCAGCGGCATACGTAATTTTACGTGTTACAAATTCCTTGCCTCTGCGTTCGCTTTCATGATTAAATAAAATCCCGCTGCACGCAAACATGCCGTAGCTTTCCCGATAATTTTTCGTAATCCAATACGCATACAGCTTTGCCACTCCATAAGGGCTTCTCGGATAAAACGGCGTCTTCTCTGTCTGAGGCGTCTCCTGCACTTTACCGAACATTTCTGAAGTAGCCGCCTGATAAAAATGCGCCTCCGGTTTCACCATACGAATTGCTTCCAGCATATTTGTCACTCCAAGCGCGTCAATCTCAGCTGTCGCCAACGGCTGTTCCCAGCTTGTCCCTACAAAAGACTGCGCCGCCAGATTATATACCTCATCTGCCATCGAAACCTTCATCGCATGCACAAGAGATACGAAATCTGTCATATCTGCATAGATAAAATGAATCTTTTGTCTGATATGCCCGACATTTCCATAATCGACAACGCTCTTTCGGCGCATAATGCCATATACCTCATATCCTTTTTCCAGCAAAAGCTCTGCCAGATAGGAGCCGTCCTGTCCCGTAATCCCGGTAATAAGTGCTCTCTTCATTCTTTTCGCTCTACTCCTCTCAATGCTGTAATAACTAATTAAAACGGACATCTTGCCCATCGTAGGAAATATAGCACACTTATAAGTTCTAAAATATTTACTGCAAGAAGCAATTCGCGCCATAGAGTACTTAAATGTTACCGATTCATACCTTTTTATGCATAAAAATCCGCTATGCGGCAATACATTGATGCATAGCGGACAATGATCCTGATTTTACATGATTCAATTACAAAAAATCTTTTAATGGTCCGGAAAAAAGATATGGATACTTAATCTGCCATTTTCATATTCTGCTAATATAGTTCCATTCATTTTCTCGATAAGTGTTTTCGAAATCGCCAATCCCAAGCCCGTTGACTTTCTGGCGGCTTCCACTGTATAGAAACGGTCAAACAGCCTTCCAACCTGTATCTCATCTAAGCCATAAGCCTTATTGGAAAAAGTGATTTGTCCATTCTCTGACAGCGTGATTTTCAAATCCCCATCACCATATTTTATAGCATTACTTATCATATTTCCGAAAACACGCATCAAAGCATTTTCATTTCCCATACGCAATATTTTCGTATCCGGTATCGTTATTTCCGGAATCATATTTTTCTGCTTAAGTATCGCATAATAGGAAGAGATGCAGCTTTCCAAAACCCCATTTAGGTTTACCGTTTCTATTATCATTTTCTCTGTATCGGATACTGCGCATGTATATTGAAATAATTCTTCGGTCAGTTGTTTCATCGCCTCTGTTCGATTTTTTATCGCTGTAAGATAAGTTCTCCCTGCTTGTGAACATTCTTCATTTTGCAGCAGTTTTAAATATCCGTAAATTGCTGTTAATGGCGTTCGCAGATCATGAGAGATATTTGTAATCGCTTCTTTCAACTCCAAATCTCCATGTTCGTATTTTTGTCTGCTTTGATTAAAATATTTTAGTTGTGTATTTATAGAAGAAGCTAATTTCCTCATATCTGCATCGTGGCTGGAAATATGGATCAGGGTATTTGTATCCTTCCGAATTTTTTCAGCAAATGCTGAATCTATTTCTTTCGCCGATTTTTTCATAAGATATACCTTTGTCAAAAGCATTCCTGTCATAACAACTAATCCAACGATCAATACCCCTATCCAAATATTCATATCCAATACCTCTATTTCATATTCTTTCGCTTAAAGAAGACAATGCCCACCGTTGTTGAAAGCACTGTGATACCCATGGAATACACGCTCATTTCATTCATATTTTTTATATTTCTTCTCGCATATTCCATTTCCTGCCCTGTCGGAAGCACATGATAAATAAACTCTAGCTTCTCCCTTTCTTCTCCGCCAACATACGCAGTATTTACGGTTCCATCATACCATATTTCAGGATTGTCTAAAATTCTTTGCACTTCATTCAAAA
This sequence comes from uncultured Eubacterium sp., assembly GCA_910584595.1. Classification (GTDB taxonomy): domain Bacteria; phylum Bacillota; class Clostridia; order Lachnospirales; family Lachnospiraceae; genus Eubacterium_J. Next base: position 79,129 of record CAJUBQ010000002.1, on the reverse strand, counting down.
ATGCGATTGATAAAAACGCAAACAGAATACATAGTACAGGAGCGATTGCTTTGCTTGAAATTAAGCAGCTAATCATCGTAAATATGGAACAGAACGCAACAACCGTAATCAGACTCCCAACAACAATCCGCAAAGTCTTTGCTGCCGGAATCGTCAATGTACCGATGAATGGGATACCAACCATTACATTTGCCAGCATATAAGATCCGCACATGAAACAGGAAGCAGCAATATTTACAATCAAATTAGAAAAATAGATTTCTGTTCTCTTATGTCCTGCAATCATCTTATTTCTCATTGTTCCGTCATTGTATTCTACTCCAACAAATAAAGAACAAAAAACAGCGCTTATTACTCCAATCATAAGCGTATACACAAAAAATGTACTGTCCAATTTTACATGGGCTCCATATTCCGCTAATTGTCTATACTGCTGAAAACACAGGAAACTTCCCGCAAAAAACATAAACCCCATACCAATGAGAAATAGTCTGCTTCTAATCATTCTGAAAAAATTGGCATATAATAATTTACTCATGAGCGGCGCCTCCTGCTAAATTCATATAGTAACTTTCTAATGTTTCTGCCTGTTCGTGCATGGATGTAACATAACAATGATCTTGCGCTAATTTTAATGTCAGCTCGGAAATAGAAATTTCTCCATAAATATTAGCTGCCGTGTCAGAGATTATTTCATACTCCATATTCATAATATCAAGTACACAAGCCAACGCTTCTGTATCTGTTACCGTCAGTTTTAAACTCTTTCGGCACGTCTTATGCAATTCATTTGCTGTTATTTCTTTTACCATACTGCCATTTGAGATAAAACCATAATGCGTAGCTAAACGAGAAAGTTCGTCCAGATTATGGCTTGAAATCAATATAGTAATCTGTTTTTTTCTGTTTAATTCCAAAATAAGTTCTCTGATCTCAATCACGCCTTGCGGGTCAAGTCCGTTGATCGGCTCATCAAGAATCAGAAAATCCGGATTGCCTGCCAGAGCAATTGCAATTCCCAGTCTTTGACGCATACCCAAAGAAAAATGTCTTACCTTTTTCTTTCCTGTGTGATCCAATCCAACAAGATGTAATAATTCATCAATCCCATCATACGAAGGTAATCCTAAAATCTGATATTGCTGTTTTAAATTATTTCGGGCTGTCATATCCATATAAACGGACGGTGTTTCAACAACAGCCCCTATTCTTTTTTGTGCGTTCAAAATACCCTTATCTGTATTTTTCACATCATATAAAGAGTAAGTTCCGGATGTAGGAGCCTGTAAACCACAAACTATGCGAATCAACGTTGTCTTGCCAGCTCCATTTTTTCCAACAAATCCATAAACAGAACCTTTTGGAACATGAATAGAAAATCGATCCAATGCTTTTGCAGAATGACGATATTCTTTTGTTAAATCTTTTGCAGTCAAAATATACTTCATTTTGTCATTGCCTCCTTGTTTTCTTTCCTGCTATTCTGATAAGTAATTGTTAAGAAAGCTGTTAAGAAAAGTGCAAAGAAATTGTAAAGATTTTTATTCTGCCATTTTAAAACCAATTCCCCATATCGCTTCGATATAATCTTTTCCCGAAATGTCCCGTAGTTTCTTTCTTAAATTGCTTATGTGAACCCGTAAAGAGCTTTCCATACAATCCGGCGTGTCTTCGCTGATACGGTCAAGCAAAATAGTCTTTGTTATCACCTGTTTTGGATTTTCCATAAGCAGCTTTAATATCGCAAATTCCGTTCTTGTCAGTCTTACATTTTGATTGCAAACCCAAACAGCATGGGTCGCTATATCCATCGTGATTTCTCCATATACCAACTGTACTGAACAGCTTGCTGTTTCTGTTTTCCGAAACTGTACAACGATCCTTGCCAGCAATTCATCAATTTCAAAAGGTTTTGTAATGTAATCAACGGCCCCATTCAGCAAAAGAGTTACTTTATCTTTTACATCTGCTTTTGCACTCATCCCAATTACGGGAACAGAAGAGATTTCAGGCAATATTTCTTCGCCGGACAACCCTGGCAACATTAAGTCCAAAAGTATTAAATCGGGAGTATTATTTTGTAAAAACAGCAAGGCTTCTGTTCCGGAATAGGCATGAAAAACCGTGTATCCTTCCTGAACCAAAACTTTTTCCAGCATATCATTGATAGGAACATCATCATCAATAATTAAAATCTTTTTCACCTTTTATCAACTCCATTTTGATTTTTGTTTCATTTAGAACAGTAACGTTCCCGTTCATAAGAAACCATTTCACGTATATCGGCATACTCCTCACCGCACAGACAGGAATCCAGCGTTTCTTCTACGCTATCCAGACAGTTTAAAGCATCCTCATATCTTTCCAGACAGTAATAATAGTGTTCCAATGATAAATACAGCGCCATTTTCAGCTCGTCATCCTTGCGATGCCATTCTTGTTATACCGCATAATCATCTGCGCAAACTTCCTGCTTTTTCAGTCCCCGGACCGCCATTCTCTCCACCAAAAGCGCAGGCAGCCATTTTCCCGCCAGATTCCATGTATTTGCCAGATTATGAAGAGAGGTAACCGTAGAAGGTGTATACAAGCCGCCGCTTTTTAAGCGGCGCCATATTTAAAACCCAAGCCGTCACTTTATCTTTGATATTCTTATCATCCTCTGCTTCCACGCACTTTTGTCCAGACTGACGTATTTTAAATATGAGCCTTTTTACTTTGTTGCCCGGATCTCTCTTCCTGTTTTTTAAGACAAGAAACATCTTGCTGACTTTTTTACACTGCAATGCATAAAGGAATTCCAACTCCAGCACACTTGCGTTTTCATCAATGGCTTTGGCCAGCATTGGAAAATCTGTTTTCAATTGTTTCAGTTCTTCAGGCTTTTTTACAAAAGACTGTATCGGCGTTCCGTAGGAATTTCCTATGATTCCAAGAAACATATTGCCGGCTGCGATTGCCCGCAGACAGGTACGAATGACATGCTGCGGCTTTGTATGTTTTGGTATTCCAAGCTCAAAATCATATAAATAAAAATAGATGCCATACTGCCCCAGTTCCTCGTTGAGCCGGAAACGCAGCTCGTTTCTGAATAAATCTCTTTGGACGATCATTGACTGGTCGAAAGTTGATGATAGAAATAGGTTTATTTTTTTCATTTAATTTACCTTCATCGCTAAAGAATAGTTCTTGTTTTATCATGTGCTATCCTCTTCTCAGCTGAATATGCACATTCATTTTTTCATAATTACATGCTCGAAAGGATGTCTTAAAAATGCTTTTCGTGAGATGTGCTTCAAAGTTTGTGGAGAGTTTATTCCAAATTTGGAAGGCATAGCGGGCGATGTTGACTAAATTTGGGATAAATTTCTCCGCAAAGTGAGGAGTACAGATCACGGAAAAAATTACTAAGACACGCTCAGTATACCACTTTAGATTTTCAGTCACAATCATTTTGCATATATTAAAGTCCGTAACCCTTTCGTTTCAATAAAAACTTTTATTTTCACTCTCATTCAACTAAATATCTTTACGTTCATTTATTTACATTGAGACTTTAAAATGCGGAGCATTACGCTCCGCATTTTGTCAGACAAATCTATTGTTTATCTTTTCCATCCTGCATATTGACCGTTGTCCGGTAAATAGTCTCATACTTAAATAATCTTATTTTATTTAATTGCATCAAGCATTATTGCAGCTGCTTCGTCAACGGAATATGTTTTTTATGATAATCGCTGGCATAAACATTCCTTAATTAATCATTAGCTTACTGCATCTCCAATCGTTGTAGTTTTCATCCAAAAAGATAATTTATTGACAGATATAACCTTATTTCCACCTTTTTGCTTTGCAGTAATACATCCTTGAATAGCTTTTAAAATAAAATCTTCCACTGTTTCCTGATCTATAAGTTTTATATTTCCATTATTTTCTATCGTACTATTTATAGCAGCAATACCCGCACTACAGGAAACATATAAGCCACCTATAAACTCAGACCAATGAAACTTCGATATATTATTCAAAATTTGTTTGGCTATACCCAGAATTTCAGTTGAATTTGAATTTAATAAAACAAAGAAAGAATCTCCATACAATCTGCAAAAGAAATAGTTAAATTGTTTTAATGAATCTTCAATAATTTTGGTTATAACTTTTAATATTTTGTCTCCATGATCTTTTCCATACTTTTCATTAATTTGATTCATTTTATCTACATCTATAAATATTCCAGCATGATATACGCCACGTTCTACATTCAACTTTATTTCTGAAACTTTCTTATTTATTTGTTTCAATTTCGCATCATTTTTTTGCTTCTCCATGTGCATTTTTTTTATATGCTTGTGATAAGCTACCTTTAATTCATGATCTTGTGACTCAAATCTGTTTGATAAATAAGTATTTACTTTTTCAACAAAAATACCTTTCGCCTTTTTTGTAATAGCATTTAAAATATGATCTATTTTTGTAATATCATTATAAGTTAAATAATTCACTCCGTATAAGTCAGATGGTAATTTAATATTATTGTTTTTTTCCATTAATATATATACATTCTTTATCCCTACCGTTCCCATAAAAAGTCCATATTCGAAAAGCAGGTTATCTCTGATTGTATGAAAATAATTATTTTCAGTTATCAGGATATCTTCACCAGTGAAAAAAAACACTGCCATATCTACCATTTTACTTGTCCTTATTAAAGACTCAATCGACGTCTCACCTATATCAAATACATCTTTATCCCATAAAAACAATTTCATTTCTTCAAACTTAGGATCCGTATATGGCAAACATTTCGCAAAATATTTAACTTTATTTAACGATCCTCTTGTTGAACCAATAAAAATTTTGATATCTTGAATTTTGTCTATGATTCGTCTTGTTATTTCATACTCAGTTAAATATTTTGAAGAATTTTCGTCATTTTTATTAATTTCTAATTTAGTTATAAAACCAGAACCACAACATGGACAGATGAACAGATTGATAAAATACCTTCCACATTCATCACATTTCTTCAATTCAAAATTCATATTTTCTACCTTTATATTCGTGCTTTTTTTGTCTCCGAACTGCCTTTTCTCTACCAAAGCGCAGGCAGGTATTTGCTATACCATCAGAAAATTTTAGTTTCTCTTAATATTCATTATAAAATTTATCGTGCAAAATTTTACCGGAAGCATTTTGTTCCTTATAATAACATAAAGTTTCAACAATAACCATCGTCTTACCTCTCACCTGATTCACGCATTACCATTTTCTCCGTGTTTTCACATTGTTTTTTCATTGAAAATATATTGGTAAAATAGTTTATATAACATTCAAAAACATTTATATCATTTCCCGCAAAAATACTTACTTTAGTATATCACTTTGCATTTTTAATTACAATCATTTTTCATAAAGTAAAACCAAATCTTTTTCATTTCTTAAAAGTTTTACTCTTTAAATCATATGATAAAGATGCGGTGTATTACACTCCGCATCTTTATCATATAAATCAATTTTTGATCTTTATCATTCTTCCATACTGACCGTTGTCCTGTAAATAGCCTTCTCCGGCTGCAAATAAGCATTGTTTCCTTTGCTTTCAAAAAAATCTTTCGTTTTTAAAAGATAAACTGTTACTTTTGAAACATCTTTGCCATAATGGCTCATACTTAAATAATCGCCCCAATTGCGGTTTTCTAACGGCTTTCCATCTGCATCCCAGATCGTAGCAATATAATCATAATCTTTTTCTCCTTCCGGCAATATCGGGACAGCATATATTTCAAACGCTGTCTTTACAACTTTTTCGATACCAAATCCCTTGTCATTGACATCATGTACAGCCACTTCCTGTTCGCTGACCTCCAAACCATCAAAATCCAGATAAAATTTCCAAGGTCCCTGATAAGATACACTGTCAGGTATCATCTGAGAAACTTCCCCATAATCCGGCACAATAATCGTTTCTGTCTCGCCGGTCTTCAATTGCTGCCCAAATTCCAAAAAAGTCAGTTCACAGGCAGTATACTCTAAAAGGTCAAAGCCGGACTCACTAAACTGAAAAATTCCTTTAAACGTATGTGTATCCACAAATTCCCCTTCTATCGTACGTACAAACCTGCCTTCACTTTCATAATGAAACTCTTCCGTACTCCCGTCTGCACGATACAGCTTCACTTGCGCGTCATAACATAATCCATCCGGAATCAGCGTATCCTTCACAAAATCTTTCTCATTCTGCACCAATACAGCAACATAAATTGCATGATTGTCATAAGCCACTTCTGATAGTGTGACTGTAACACCGTTCATTGTTTTCTGATAGTTTTTCGCGTCTCGTTCCTGATTTTCAGCCTGATCTGTCTGCATGTTACCAACTTTATCCTTAACCTGATCCGTCTGTACATCACCAACTCTATCCTCAGCATGTTCTGCCTGTGCGCTGCCATTCGGATTCTCACCCTGATCTGTCTGTGCGCTGCCATTCGGATTCTCACCCTGATCTGCCTGTGCGCTGCTGATCTTATCATTTTCCTGATCTGTCTGCATGTTACCGCCTGGCTGTTCTTGTTTTGATCTGTTATCTTGAAGATCTGCTACCGTATTCAGCTTGATAGATTTTTTGCTGTATTCTCCCGGAAAAGACACCTGACCCTCCAGCCCACGAAAAATATTGCCAATTAACGGAATCTGAGCCGCTATCGCGGGATTTTTCAGGCAGTAAATCATAACAAGCGCCAAAATCGCTGCAACTGAACTGAATTTAACAGCGACAGACAGCTTTCGTTTCCTTGTCCTTTGCTGTTTCCTGATTTCATGATAAGCCTCTTCCATTTTTTTATCTACAATGTCGGGTTCCGGCGCATTCTGCGCCAAACGATCTTTTATCTTCCGTTCCAACAGATCATCCATTTGTTTCTTTTCCATAAAAAGTTACCTCCTCTCTTTGCATCTGTTTGCGTAATTGCTCTTTCCCACGGTGGATACGACTGCGAATTGTACTTTCCTTCATTTCAAGTATCTTGCTGATTTCTTTAGTCGTATACCCTTCCCCATAATATAGCTGAAAAATGACTCTGTCATCCTTGTGCAGCAACGAAAGCAGTTCAAAAAAAGCATTATCTTCCGGATAAAAATCAAAATATTTTTCTTCTGCTGTGTTTGCCCCTGTGACCATATATTTCCTGCTGTTGTACAACTGATTACAGTTATTAATCAGTATGCGTATCAGCCAGGTCTTAAAATAAGTCGTTTTTTTCAATTCCCCGATATGCTCATAGGCATTAAGCGCCGTCTGCTGCATAACATCCGCCACATCCTCTTCATTTGAAAAAAATCCATAGGCAACTTTAAGCATTGACTGTTTATTTTCCTCCATCAATCTGATAAAGCTTTCCGCGTCTTTTTGCATCGCACGCTTAACCAGTTTTTCCATCATAGATATCCCCTCTTGTCCTTGCCGGCATTTTTTGTATCTGATGTAATTACATACATTAGATAACAAACAACATGCTTTTGTTGCATCATCATCAAAATATTTTAATCTTTAAACGCATATACAGCGATACAAGAAAATAATAAGGAACTGTAAAGAAAAATCCTGCGGACTGTTTACAAGTTATTTCTTTACAGTTCCTAAATTCGAAACACAGATAAAGCCGGAAGAACCATGGAACGATCCTTCCGGCTTTATCTGCTATATTTTGGTATTTATAATTGATCCATATTTTTTGATTTTATAAAGCGTTCTAACCAATCACTATATTTCATAATTAAGTTATATGAGCCATAACGATGAAGTATTTCCGATAATTGTTCAACAGGCCCATTTTGAAATAGCATAATCACTTCTTCCATCAACAGTATTTCCTGTATTTCATGCTGCGTTATATTTGAATGATTGATAATATAATATATGATCTCACTGCTCCATACTATATTTTTTATCTGTGTGCCGTTTAATAAGTGAGAAAACCCACTCTTCACTAAACATACATATTCTTTGCTCATTTCAATATCTTCAACATTAACAGCTGATGGGCCTTCTTCGTTTATCATTTGCGCAAAACCAAAGATACCATCTAATATCTCGTCATAATGATTCATGTCTTCTATCTTTCTCCTTAACCTTATCATATACTATCAAAATTATAATTTAACACATGCAATCACGTATGCATATTGACTTACATCTCTAACTTCTTTGAAAATATAAAAAGTTCATAAATATACTTAAAATTTATGATAAAATTTATCTAATATTTTTGCTAACATTTTTGGATTTTCTTCATTTACAACATGACCTGTATTTTCAAGCATAATTCCTTTTGCATTTTCAATATTTTTCTTTAGAAAATATGCGGACTTCATGTTTGCACGATCTTTTTTTCCGCAAATTATAAGCGCCGGGCATTTAATATTTTGCACTCTGTCACTGAAATCCAAATTTTTCATGGAATTTCCTAAAATAAAAGTATCTTTTTTCTGAAACGCCATATTCTCAAACATGGACTTCGGTATCAATCTAAAAATTGCGTTTTGAATACGAAACATTACTTTTGGCGCTTTATGCGGCGTACCGATCAAAACTAATGACTTTACTTTATCCGGAAAGTCTAAAGCATAATTTAATGCCAGTATACCGCCCAGTGAAATACCGCACAAATGAATTTGTCCATTGAACTTATTACAATACTTTATAAATGAAGCATATAAATTAGGATAAGTTGCTTCTTTTCCATTCAACATAGAAGATAAATTGGGGCACAAGATGTCTTCACTGTGTTTCATATATGTAATTGTTTCATTCCAACTTGCTGCTTTATGTCCTGAACCATGAATTAAAATTTTATTCATTATAACCCCCCTCGTCAAACGAAAAGCCGCGTCGCTGCCACCAGCTTTTCGTTTACATCAAATATCCGTGTAAGTGAAACATATATTTATTATATAAAAAAGTCTTCTATATTACAATAAAATTCGCATTAAATTTCATTCTCTCTGTTTTGCTTAAGCAACAGCTCAGATAACTTTTTGAACTGTTTTTTATTTTTATTGACATGCGTATCCATCAGACTTATAGTAGATCCTATAAGGAGGAACTAAAAATGACCAAAATATCAAGACATGCAACAAACGATTTTTGTCCGCAAACGCTGTTTTTATATGGCACCTACAAAGAAGACAAAACCCCGGACTTTGGGCTGTTTTGCTGGTTTAGCTACTGCTGGGATGGGGAACTCGGAGCGATGATGTGCATCGGTGGTGAGAAGCTTACGAAAGACAGAATCAAAGCAGGTAACGTCTTTTCTGCAAACCTTGTTACAGAAAAGTTGCTGCCGATGGCGGACTACCTTGGAAACAAATCGGGATATGACGCAGATAAAATGAATTTTAACGCTGAAATCTGCAAAGGAGCCGTTCCGGACGTCCCTGTTCTGGCAGAAAGCCCTGTAAACTTTGAAGCTGAAGTCACAAAAAGTATTCCTCTCGACGATGGAGAAGTATTTTTGTGCAAAATACGAATTGAAAGAATTTAAAACACGCTCTGCTATGCTTTACACTATCTCGTTGCAGTTCTCTTAATTCAATATTACAGGACGTTATGTCTGATGATAATAAAATCTTATCTTTTATCATTCACAAAAGTATTATGAAAATTTGCATTCATCCGATGAGCATCTACCAATTTTTCAAATCCCCTCCCTGTTGCGGGATTGTAACTTTTTCAGGCTTAGTCAGGTGTTTGTATTGATAATGCGAACCCATTTTCTTTACTTGATACCATCCGTTTTTAGTATCATACTCTCAATCTTAATTTCTATAAGCATATATAAGACCATAAATACATTTAGTTTTATTAGAAATTAAAGCGATATTCATCAATATCAGATAATTTTTCTAAATAATTATAAAACTCACGCGCTTTTCTTATCGCCTCCTCTTTTGCCTTTCCTATTGGCAGTGGAATTTGAAAATATCTTTCCCATGCATCCAGCTTTAATTCCGGCTGACTTGCTGTTTGTGCAAGATAATAAATTTGTTTTTTACATATCTCACTTCTCAAAGCATACCAAAGCAGTAATCCCTCTGTCTCATCTTGAGGAACAATAACCAGGAATCCGGATGTGCAAATGGCGTTGTCAAATTCTTTTGGGACAAGAACTACCGTTCCTCTTGAACTATTATTAAGCGCCACTAAAACATCTCCTGTGTGAACCTGATACTCTCCTCTTGTCGGCAAATTACCAAACATGTCTTCCATGTAATTGGTAATCAGGCCATATTTTGTAACATCGCTGATTTCTATGTATTTGTATAAATTCTCCTCTTTACGCATCCCATCTTTTTCTTTGCCTGTTAATTTCTTACGGAGTTTTAATTTACCTGCATCCAGTAATTCGATTTTCTTTTCTTTCGCTGCATACTGAATATTCTTGTAAGTGTTAAGCAAATCCGGACAATAAAAAAATGCGTCAAACCGTTCCGTTGTCAACTTTTCCGGAGAAATCAGCCAATATTGGAACGGCCCTTCCAAATTTTCAGATGTATTTGGGTTCTCTCTGATTTTTTCAGATATTATGCCTGTGCGCTGCCATTCCAGATAGGCAGTTAGTATTTCTGTCAGATTATTACGGAAAGGAGTATCCTTTAGTGCATTGTCATGTCCGATATTATTTGAAACAGACATGAATATATAGCCTTGCTTTTCTTCTTCGACCTCTTTCTTCCTCAAATGAAGAATGGATGTTTTAATATTTGCATTTGCTTTAAAAAAAGCGTTAAAAGGCAATGAATGAATTCCTAATACAATAAATTTATCAAGAATCCATTTACGAACTTTTTCAAAACTCTTGCCATTAATGACGGTATCGTCAAGAACAATCAACATTTCTCCAGAAGGTCTAAGCAACTCATAATATCTGTCTAAAAACAGAATGCTCGATTTAACTGTAGATGCGCCTTTCGTTAACTCATGTTGTTCAATAATTCTCTTTTCATCCGGTTTTTTTGAATCATATTTCATACTAAATGGCGGGTTAGTCAGAATAATATCAAAAGTTTCTTTTGATATTTTTTCTCGATATTCTTGTACGCTATCTCGCTGCTCACTTGTCATATCAGGCAGCTCTTGCGAATCTACATCAAGACCATCTCCATGAAAAATATGAGAACCGCCATCTCCGTGTAAATACATATTAATACGAGCGATACGACTGACCCTTTCGTTTGCTTCTACTCCATATAGGCATTCATTGCAAATCTGGGCTTTTAAAGCTTTGCGCTGCGTATCGGTTAAGCGAGTATCATCACGCAAGCGGCCTGTTAGATAAGCCATTGTCTCTATTAGAAATCCTGCTGTGCCGCAACAACCGTCTAACACTTTGGGTGGTTTCGTAATATCAACATTGCGCAATACAATCCGCGTCATAAAATCAACAACAGAACGAGGAGTGAAAAACTGCCCCAAATCTTTGCCGCGAATAGAAGCTGCCAAAAAGACTTCAAACATGCGCCCATTTAAATCTTCATCTATAGAACTCAAATTAACTGTTTGAAAAGACTTAATTAAATCTTTGCAGGTTGCAGCAGATAATTTTAAGTTTTCATCTTTTTCAAAGATTCGTTTCTTTTTGTCCTTTTTAATAGCATCTTCTAACTGCGTATGTAAATTGTGGAACAGAATGTCTCTTACCGGATGATTGCTGGATTTCTCCTGAGCCTCCAACCACTTTTCAGTTAATGGAATAGCATATGTCGGAGTATCTGCATCCAATTTTTCCCTTTTTTTGTCCTCTTGTATCTTTATAAAAATAAATTTACAAAATTCAAAAAAAGCATCTGCCGGCGCTAATTTTTCTTTCTTCCAAACTAAATTATGCGATTCTGAAAAAAGCTGATTAAGTTTCTGAGGGGGCAGAGATTCAAACTTTAAATCTGTTATCGGTGCAGGCGTAATCGCACCATACTTAATATATGTTCTGAATGTTACATATGGCGGCATACCGCTTGCAAAATCTGATAATTGCAATGTAACAATCGGTATTTCCGAATCATGCGGAAACAAGCCTGTAAAATGACCGTTTGAAATCAGCAGCCATTTTACACGCTTATCGGTATCTTTATCACGGTTATAACTTAATGCATAACTTGCAGCCTGTCCCCATGCATCTAAAATATTTATTTTAGGATCTTTCGCTTCAACAACGATTCTGGCAATTCCTTTTTTGTCTTGTAAAAGAAAATCTACCTCTATCGTGTCTGTCAAAAATAAAATCAGTACAGAAAACAGAAGAATAGAAAATATTTATTGATATATAGACGGTAATAAATTATTGCTAAAATCCACTTGTATTTTCTTCCAAATAATATATACTATCCCCATAAATATTTTGGAGGAAAATCAAATGGATAACCAGCCTGTTAACAATGAAACAGAAAAATTTGGCGGAGCGGAAGCCCTCCTCATCCGCAAACAGCCGGGCCGCGCTAAAGAATAAAAGTATATAAAATTGTACCAGACTGTTGACAACTCTTTCATCCGGTCGTACACTATTTATATACCATTTTTGACGAACGTATTTAGTTCAAAAAAATAAATGTTTATACCAAAAATGGTTGATAAATTATACTTTTTCACATATACTATAAGTGAACCAGAAAGGTTCCGTGAAGCGGCACGTATCAAGCTGTACTGCGCCTGGGCAGGTAATATACCAGGACTTTAAAGTATCTGGAAGGATGCTGCGCCCACACCAGGGAGATACGGTGAGTCCGCGTCGGGGACTTAACATTCCGGCGACTGACTGATACCTGGAAGGGTATCCCGGCTGACAGCCAGCATAAAACCGCTTTTTTAGATTACCGATGCGTTGGATGTCTAATGTCCAACGCATTTTTATTGCTTTATTCAGAGAAAACCCCCGAACCTGCAGGCATAAAATTATGTTGAATAGGATGGGGATTTAATCATGACAGGAAAGAAAGATATGGCAGGAAACAGAATGCCGATGAATAAAAAGAAAACAAAAAGAAATTAAAACATATATCTGAGATTGCTGTGTTGGCAGGCACTGAGAATTTCATGCTGGAGGAAATCCTGACGAATACGAAAAGCTACAGATTCGGGACAACCAACCTTAATTTTACCCTGTGTCTGAACAAAGAGTATGATAAAAATGGACACGAAAAAAGTGAATGTTACATAGTGGAATCACTCCGGGATGAAGACTGTTTTAGTAAAAGCAGGACTGCATACGAAGTCAGCCATATTTTTTCAAAAGATAATTCAGTGCCTAAATACAATAACCTGCTTTTCATGGATAAAAGGTCAGATCCGGATATGCTTTCTGATAATGTCATTTCGATGATTGCAGATGATTTGAAATGAAAATGCTGTTTATGAGAAAAAGAGCATACCTGAAAAATAGTATGCCCTGCACATTGTTTATGCGTTTCGAACAGCTTTATTTTTTGCCCGGATAAACATCGATTTTGAAATACTGGTCAGTTCCGTTACCTGCCTGTAGGAATGGTCCTGTAAAAGACCAAGTACGTGCTGTATCTGTTTCGGGTTGATATACCATTTCCCTTCAAAAAAAGCAAAACGGCTATCTCCTACGGCAATAGGGGATAGCCTTGTAAAGAACTAGAAATTTTAGTTTTCGGTGACAATCATCGGACAAGCGAAAATCCTATGATTGTTCCTACTCTGATTATAAATGATACCTTGCTCATTTGCAAGCGTTAATTTTAGGAAATGGGGATGTTTTTTGTCCCCATTTTTTCAATTATTATCTCTCTGTATGCGTTTTTCATATTCACACTGTGCAAAATTTATCCGTTTTAAACGTGTGAAAACTTCATACAAAGTTTGTCCGGCAAAACTATCCTGCTTGCCTGTAATGAGAAATCATCCATAAAGCATCACCGAATCACCTCTCCATGAAAACTTTCCGCCTGAATTCCAAAACAATCCACAACCGACTGCGTCAACGTATCATACACTAAAATATTTACCCCTCCGTCCACTTTTCGATATACTGTCCGATCCAATGTCACCGTTTGAACATAGCTTTGACTATCCTCATCAAACCTCCGCGTTATATACAGATCATGATGATCCATTCGCTGATGCAGCGCATCTTCATCCATGTTACCGGCATAGGTGATATGATTCGCGTCTTCAACTGCCCAGAAACTGCTGTCCTTAACATACGGCAACTGAAGCCCTTCGAACAATTCCGGTAAATTTTGTTCATTTGCCTTACATTCATCATCTACAGACACATACAATCTATAATTCCTGTTTTGCATCTTCTCCGCCAGTTCCCCTGCCGCTGCCGTCTCCCGAAACTCCTGATTTCTGATTGCAGCCGCTATATACTCCGCATCCGCGTCCCATGACCCGTAAGATGGATTTCCCCGCCTGTCCGAAACTTTATAATGCTGCTTGATATATTTTCCCAAAGCCGCTGTATATTTTTGGTTTCCTCTGTAATTCAAATGTGCCGGATCTGCCGCGTCCTGCGAGAAATCAATGCCAATCGTATCGTACAGCAGATTGTAATTTATAAAATTCAAACCGTATTCTTTTGCAATATCTCCCGCCGTAAGAAAAACAGCCTGTTCCGACTCAGCAATCCCGGCATACGGACTAAGCGCTACAAGCACTGGAATGTTATGTTCTAACGCAAGTTCTATCGTTTTACGATAATATTTCTCTGTTTTTTCGGACATCGGCTTTCTCTCAGTCACATTTTCAACATTTGGCGCCGGAAAAGCTGTCGTCGCCATGTTACAGCCAAATCCTTTCCAGTTCTCATACCGAACGTCTCCCTTATTCTTAAGGAAATCTTCTTTGGACAATTCTGTATATCTTGTATGGTATTGGATATACGAAAGAAAAAATTCCGCCCACCTTTCCTGCGGCACACTTGTTTTCATTGCATCCACCTTATTTTTTGACCACTTCATGGCAAATGTGTTTTTAATAATCCTGGAATCGTCAATATAATCAGAATCAAACACCGTACAATACGCTTCCAGCACAATCAGCTCAGGCCGCTGCGTTTTTAAGGCTTCTTTCAAATAATAATAGGTATTCCACATCGGCTGAATGGAGCCTCCCAGAACATACGCCGCTATTCCATAATCTTCCCATAAGACTCCGGTATTAAATCCTCAAACGCATGGCTGCTTCCCAACACCAAAGTGTCTACCGTATGATCTTCCAGATCATAAAATTTTGTCATGCCATAGATCCCGTCGCCATATTTCACCTCAAAGATACGATCCGTTTTCCAAAGAATGACGACTAAAAGCAGACAAAAACCTGTCATCTTAAATATGTTTTTCATAAATAATCCCACCTGTTTGTCAAAACTGAAAATAAATAAACTGCTGTGCGTCAAAATTTGGCCCATATTCCCCAAAAATGAAGATCATTAAAACCAAAACAATCATACATCCCCATCGAAACCATAAATTCTGTGCAAACAGTAATTCGTCCAGCAGAATCTTTTTACGAACACGTATCGTGTCTGTCAAAAATAAAATCAGTACAGAAAACAGAAGAATATTCATTTCCGGCCGATCAAGCCCCAGTGTATAAAGATCCCCGTTAAAAAAAGCCCATGGCGTAGGCCGTATAAAAATTCTTTTGATATAATATAACGCGGCCATTATAGAATCTGCCCGAAAAAAGATCCAGGCAAAATCAACCAAAAGAAAAGTGATAACTGTTTGCAGCAGTCTCCAGCTAAAACATTCCTGCTTTACTTTTAACTGATCCAAACACTTTTTCCTATACGGAGACGTTAAATCTGCAAATACCTGATAAAATCCATGTACCCCCCCCCACGCCATAAAACTCCAATCTGCACCATGCCATAACCCACTCACAGAAAAAACGATCATTTTATTTACCGCCTGTCTAAGCTTTCCCTTACGGCTGCCGCCTAATGGAATATACAGGTAGTCTTTAAACCATGAACTCAATGAAATATGCCAACGGCTCCAGAAGTCTTTCACGGAAACCGCAAAATAAGGCGCGCAAAAATTCTCCATCAACGTAAATCCCATAATTTTAGCCGCTCCAATCGCAATGAGTGAATAACTGCCAAAATCGCAGTAAATTTGCAAAGCAAATCCAGCTGCAGCAACGCATAGTTCTGTACTTCCATATATATAATACTGATCGAATACGGTATCAACCAGGATTGCAATACGGTCTGCAATCACCATTTTCATAAATAAGCCCCAAACCATTAAAATCGCCCCGGAAGTGATACGCTTCGCATTCCACAGCTTTATGTCCTCCATCTCCCGCATCTGCTTCAAAAGATTTCCCGACCGCTCAATCGGACCAGCCACTAATTGCGGAAAAAACGAAACAAAAAGCGCATAACGCAGAAGATTTCTTTCCGCTGTTATATCACCGCGGTAAACATCTATCATATATCCAAGCGCCTGAAATGTATAAAAAGAAATGCCTACCGGAAGCAGCAGGTCAAAACGGCGGCTGACGATCTCGATTCCAAACACCCGCACCACAGCATCCAGACTGTCCAGCAAAAAATTACCATACTTAAATATTCCAAGCATTGCTAAATTAACTGCCAGACAACCAATCAATATCACCTTTCTCATAAAATTTCTGCTTGTGTATCTGCATTTCATCGAAACACACTTCTCGACGAAAATCCCGCCAGCATATGTAAAAACCGTAGAGAGCGCAATTAAGATGGCATACTGAGGATTCCAGCTCATATAAAAATAATAACTGGCCACCAGCATCCATAAACTGCGTAACTTTCTCGGAATGATAAAATATATAATAGTACAACCGGAAAAAATACCATAAACTCAATCGAATTGAACAGCATATCGTTTTTATCCTCCAGATAAATATATTGCAATCGTTCTCCAATAGCGTCACTTTTTATATCGGATATAATATTGGCCTCCAAAAGGCAGCCACTTTAAAAATCTTTCCAACTGTAAAATTTTTCTGAATACGCCTTTTCGTGGGAAAAAAATCGTATAAGAGATTTTCATATTACATAATCCTGCCTGTTTCATTGTTTTCATCAGTCTTCTGCCAGATACCAAAACCGCATCTTTATCAAATTCACAATCATTCACTATTTTTCTGGTAAGCGGATTTAACGGATTATGTTCAAAAACATAAATACAACCATTTTCTTTCAACACTCTCTTACACTCTGTTAACAATTTTTCATGTTCTTCATGCGGAACATGATGCAGCACACATGCAATTAAAATCATGTCAAAACTTTCATTTTGATATGGTATTTTTTTTCCATCATAACATTCAAAATGTACGTTCGGATTTTCTAACTTTTTTGCCTGTTTAATACTTGCACGAGATACATCAATTCCAAAATATTCGATCTGCGCAAAACATTGTTGAAAATGAACCGCATTCATCCCATCGCCACATCCCAAATCCAGAATATGTAATTTTCTATTTTTCTTTTCTATCCCCCAACTCTTTTTTATGATTTCTACTTTTTGTCTGCCAAAATAACTGCTGTCAACACCACTGATTCCCTGAACATTCTTTGTATGTATCTCCCGATAATTATCTGCAAAATTATCAAATTCTGATTGTTTATTCATCTTTCACTCGCATTATATCCATTAGATATTTTTATTTCTTTCATGTATTCTCTATTTTTAAACTTTATCATTCTCCTTTTCCGTTTTCCCCCTCTTTGTTATTCAGTGTCAACGGCACCCTGTCACTGATTATAGACCTTGGCCTTGCTTTGACTTCTAAATATATTTTTCCTATGTATTCTCCCAAAATTCCCAAACTAACCAATTGTAATCCACCTATAAAACAAAGTATACTTGTCACGCTTGTCCAACCGGCAATCGTTTCACCCATAAAGTACTGAAAAATCGACCATATAACTGCACAAAAACTAAAAAAAGCAATGCACATCCCCATACCTGTAATCATTCGTATTGGCTTAATACTAAAACTCGTAATTCCATCAAATGCCAGTGCCAGCAATTTTCGCAGCGAATAACGGCTTTCACCCGCCATCCTCTCCTGTCTCTCATAAAGAACTGTTGTATAGGTAAATCCCACAAGAGGTATCAAGCCTCTCAAAAACAGATTAACTTCTTTATAATTTGCAAGTTCCCGCACTACCTTTGATGACAACAGACGATAATCTGCATGGTTAAAGATCACTTCCGCACCCATGAATTGCATAAGTTTATAAAACCCCTCCGCCGTAATCCTCTTAATAAATTTATCCGTATCCCTGCTGCTCCTGACTCCATAAACAATCTCATTTCCGGCATGATGGGCATCAACCATTTTCTCCATAGCATTAATATCATCCTGGCCGTCACAATCAGCCGTAATCGTAATATCCGCTTTATCTTTCACTTCCATCAATCCTGCCCATAAAGCATTTTGATGCCCTCTGTTCCTGCTTTGACTGATTCCAAGAAAATATTTTTCTGAAAACGCCAACTCACATATGTAATCCCAGGTTCGGTCTTTGCTTCCATCATTAACAAATAGAATTCTGCTGTCATCACTGATCTTCCCTTTTTGAATCAAATCCTTAAGTTCATTTAAAAATAAACCAGCCGTTACAGGTAAAACTTTCTCTTCGTTATAGCATGGAATTATGATATACAGTTTCTCTTTCATATAGGTTCCTCCAATAGTTCTGCAAATTCATTATAGCTGTTAAAAATGTAACATATCTATTTTGACTTCTCGAATTTGAGCCGTATTATCTACTTTTGCTCATGCACGCAGTTTATATACTCCACATCCATAAACTACCAATAATACAAAAACGATTATAAATTTTTTAATCAGTAGAGTACTTTTTATTTTACCAATAATTATTGCTATGACCGGTATCCTAAAATTCGTGATTAGCAAAAAATATCAATCTGCATATGGATTAACACTAATGTAATCTTTCATATTCAATAGAATACACATACATACGTATTCCCTTTGACGCAAATACCCATACCTCGTATTTGTGTCCATTATAAATATTTACATTTTTAAGTATCACACTATTTTCTTTTATGTCACACATAATACTACGATAAGACTGTGAATCCAATGCTACATCGAATACTGCCTTAGAATCTGTACTTGCTCCGTTCAGATATTCCATCCTATAGTTTAGTTAATATTATAATTTCCAACAACACTTTCCGTATAAGGCCCATACATAACATACCCGGTTTGCCTACCATTTGATACAAGTATATTGTTGTCATCAAGTTCTGCATCTTTATATAATAAATCAGAATTATTTGCGTATACAATTTTATAATCCTGTTCTGGTTCTGGCAATCCGGCATTGCATTTCTCTTTAATTTGATTTATGAGCAAAAACGGATTTTCTGTATATGTAAAAATATAGTACTGATCTACCATCGCAGCTTCTATAGGGTATTTGTCCAACAATATTTGTGTAAAGCTGTCTGTCATATTCTGATATTCATCTTCTGTTAAAATCAGGGCATATTTTTTTTCCGAATTATTTTCCTCAAAAATATTTTTATCAATCATCCAATAGAATGGAACTAATTCATTACAAACCGGCGCCGTATGCGCAACTTCTACCTGCCCATTCAAATATCCTTTTATTACTGCCGCATTCCAATATGTTGCAGTAATAAAAGAATAGCCTTTTTCTTCTACATAATCAGCAATATGCAGCAATGGAAGTTCTTTCTTTTGAAAAATTTCATTATAGTGAGCAATCACACCTCCTCCAAACAAAATCATAATCACAACCGCTATAATCTCAAAACTTTTCTTCTTAAAACTGTCTGCCCATATTCCTAATAGCACCGGTATTAACACTATGGCAGAGAAATAATATCTGCAACTGGATTCACTCACTAATGCAAATAACACAAAAGCATTAAATATAATAACACAGAATATAAATATAATCATTTCCAGATGAAATCCGCCTTCTGCATAGTATTTCTTTAAAAGTGAGAATATAATCACAACTAAAATAAAAAATAACAGACTATGCATTATAAAAATAATATTCTGTCCCGAAAACAGCTCTCCTCCCAAAGTGTGCATTCCAAAAATTCCGGTCAATTCTAAAAAGCGTCTCTTTATATTACTCCAGGAAAACATCGTCTCAATATCAGCAATCTGCATAGAAACCGGAAAAAATTTATCAGAAAATAAATGCAAACATATTTTATAAAACAAGAGATTCACCACAAGCTGAATTACTGAAAGAACTACTAATTGTATATTTTGTTTTTCTATTCTTCTTTTATTTTTATATTTGCCTGCAAGTATTATCAAATCTGCAATCAGCAAAGGAATATATAAAACCATAGACATTTTTAATGTTAAAAATCCCATTAACGCCGCTAAAAAAATACAGCCGATCACAGAAAATTTGTTATACTTTCCTTTTTGCCAGATAATACGTAAAGCAAACGTTAAAATCACACAAATAGCAAACAAAGCATACGCATCACTTTCTAACCATAATACTTTTTTTATTGATTCTGGCATCCAAATAAGAAATACATTCATCACTATAATAATACTATTATTTCCCATTTTCATGCATTTACATAATGAAGCCATTGCCAAAAGTTGAACAACCAGCATTGTCATTGTTTCCAGCTGATAGGATAACAAAAAATTATTTGTAAATCCGTAAAAGAAACAATACAACAAAACTGGTCGCGTTGCAAATAATTCACTGCTATGTATAAAATCATCAGGAAGTAAAGACTTCTGCCTATAACATTGTTGTCTGTATGTAATCTCATTTACCAAATCAGATTCTACAAAATATGGATTCAGTTTGGTAAATATAAGATAAACATTATATAATAAGAAAAATAAAAAGATCATTAATAGTAATATCGTACAAATTTTTTCACTCTTAGTTTTTAACGTCATTTCCATAGTATTGTTTCTACAAAACTCCTTTTTATAGTAAACTCTGACCTTTAAAAATACCTTTTTATCTATATAATCTTTCTTTTTCAAAATCTCTTCTATAATTTTCTTCGAAAAATTTTCCTTTTATCCCCGTCTCTTTACATATAGAAGACATATCCCCTGATAAATCTGAATCCACGTGATATATCTGCTCTACGGATACCGGAAAAGTCAGATGCAAAAATTCCGGATTTTTTAAGCACAAAATAATTGGAAGCATAGGAATATGCAACAACTTTACTTTTTTATGCATTACTCTTCCAATCGTTCTGCAAAGTTCATTATAAGTTAACGCATTCCTGCCATATAATTCTATGACTCTGCCATTATTCCTATAAGCATTCAGCAAATAGTGCACTATAAAAGCAGAACATTCATCCACATGTATCGGCTGTTCCAGTTTTTTCCATTTCCAAAAACCAGTACAACATTCAGATGTTCAATCACCTTTATGCCTTGTGTACATTGATATCCATAAATCAATGCCGGACGAAAAATGAAATATTTTAATCCGCTTTCCCGTACAGCCTTTTCTGCCAGTTCCTTGCTTCTTGCGTAAGTTTCCTTTTTTTAAGTAAAACATTGACAGAACTTACCAGAGCAAGATATTCAATTTTATTTTTTCTACAAAAATCAGTAACGGATTTCACTCCATCATAGTTAACCTTCATAATCTCTTTGGATTGTATTCCCTGTCTGTCTATTAGTCCAGACAACACTGCGCAGACATCAATTTTTTCAGAAATAGTTATATCTGCAAGTCCTTCCAGCCCTCCGTAAATATATGAAATACGCTTATCTCTGAGTTTTGGCTTTTTTGATGAATCAAGCAATATATTTTTTCTGTTGATTCTGATTTTAAAAATTCCTTTAAAACCGCATCTTCCAAAAATCCGCTTGCACCGTCATCAAAAAGATCATTCCACACACCTTCTACTGCTAAAAGAAATTTCCGTATTTTGACATCTGAGGATTACCAGCGGCAAATGTGCCAGCACACGCCATTTTTTCCGCCATAAAAAGCCGTTTTCTCTTGCATCATTATAAAAACAAAGTGTTCACAATTACATTTATCCAAATCCAGTTTATATTTTTTCTTCAATTCTTTAAATTGTTTCAAAGACACTGGTTTATCCGGAAATTCTATACAAGGCGCCAACGCTACTTTCTCCTTCATTAGAAATGAATAATTGAGTGCGTCACATTCCGGCATTTTGTTTCCACGAATATATTTGATATGTTCTTCATAAATCAAGGATACAAAATAATTTTCTTTTTTTGTGCGCTCATACATATAGTGAAAAATGTCCAATACATCTTCATAATCATAAGTAAGTTTCTCATCTTTTTTGCCCGCAGTCCCGGATACCGTAATATATGGACGTATCGCATACATAAAACCATTTTCATATGCATATTCCATAATATCTTTTTTTTACATCTGAAAGTTCTGTCATTTTTGTTACAGTAGTTGTAACAGACCAATTTCCCTTATGTTTATTTTTTAAATATCCGATTTTTTCTATATTCTTTTTTACGCGTTCAAGCGTATTCACTCCACGCAAAACCGCATGTCGTTCCAGAATCATGGAATCAATACTGATTGCCAGATTGCAGTCCCTTTTTGCAATTTCTTCCACCACTTTTTCATTGAGCAAAATACCATTCGAAATTACCGTCGGATGTATTCCCTGATTTAAAAAATGTCTATAATCCGAATAATATCTCTGCGAACTAATGGATTTCCTCCTTGTAAAAATACATATCCTATCCCAAATCTTTTCAACTGTCTGGCACGACGTTCAATTTTTTCCAATGGCATGTCCTTTGATTTTGTTTTCCAAATATTACACATCAGACACCTTTGATTGCAAAGTTTTGTCACGTCAATAATAGTTAAAATATGACGTTTAATCAAAACATTACGCGCTACTCGAAATTTTTGTACCATCAATTTTGTATTTTTCCTAATCCGGATAAACATGAAAAGTTTTGCATTTCCTCCACATTTTGATTATTAGTAATAAAATACTAAAAGATATCACTTTTTATTCATTTAAATAATTAACAATGTCTTCTTCCATATTCAGGTATCTTTTTTTCAAAAATCCAACAAAAAAAGTTGCGATTATAATTTGGACAACAATATTTCCGCAAAAAAACCACTTTCCAGAAAAATTTATATTCCAATTAAGAAGTTCATTAAAGATAACCGTAAAAATTTCGACGGAATAATTGCACAAATAGATAGAAAAGCTGATGTTGCCTAAAAACATAAATGGCCTGCAAGAAAATATTTTATTCAAAAAAGGTATATTTATAATTGCAAACAGCACAAAAGGCCATATAGCAACAGACATGGTTATCTGAAAAGGCTCACAGGAAATACCATCTGCATATAATATCACACACAAAACCAGCCAACATAAACTAATCCAGCCAGCAGTTTGTCTTTTTTCACCTAAATACTCATTAAAATAAAAAACAAGTCCTCCCATAAAAAAGCTGATATACCCTCTCGCAACTGCCTCATTCAACAGAGGCATACACATAAAAGACAAATTTGTTTGCAATGTCACACCCAAAACAACCATAAATATACAGGCATATGCACGCCCCTTATTAGTTTTATACCGATACACAATAAAATACCAGATTCCCCAGCACACAAAAAATACACTTAATGACCATGCCGGATAGTTCCATGACTGACTTATTGGAAAAAATGCCTGAAATCCTAAAACATTTAAGAATAATGTAAAAATACTGTTTCCTGCACTCCCTTCTGAAAACCAAAATGACCTTTGATGTAAATTATAATATAACATTTCACCTACAACTGCAGTAAACAACGTCACCCACATCAAAGGAAAAATTCGTATCGCCCTTCTTTTCATAAAATCTTGAAAAGAAATTCCCTGTTCAACTTTTTTAGTATAATGAAAAAAGACAAATACCCTGAACAAAGCAAAAAAGATTCTACAAAAATATATCCATTTTGATAAATCCAGTCAAGAATCTTTATACCCCCCCCCGCACCTGGTATACCATAAGCATAAGGATATGGCACTGTTGCAAGATGATAGATACATGCAATTGCGAGTGCATGTATACCTTTCATCCCATCAATTGCAGCTATTCTATTTTTCATTTTCTATTCACCCCTCGTATAATAAAATTTATAATCAATCAGAGCAGGATTTGAACTCTATTCTTTTTTGCAATACAGATACAAGATGATTTTTAAGAGAGCTCCTTCTCCATTTTTTCTCATTTATACAACTATTAGTTGTCTGTTTTAGTTCTTTCCGTTATGGCCTCTTGGCGATAATCGTCCCAGTGGAACATGATCTAAATGACTGTTCCTTTCCCCTGAAAGGCATCCTCTATTGCCCAGAAAGCATGCAGCCCACGTACCTTTTACTGCTTACACAAATACTGCATTACTAAAAACATTCTTACCGCAAAATGCTTTTTTTACTGTAAAACCTGATTCTCAAAGCCGGTATTACATAAGCAAATGTCTGCAAAAAAGAATTTTGAGATTCTCCCTCCTGCCTGGCTGTCCATTTTGCTGGAATCTCATGAAATGGAATTCCCAGTCGAATCGGTTTCAAAGCTGTTTCCAGATAAAATGGATGTTTCAGTTCTTCCCATTGGATTCGCTTCATCAATTTTGTAGGAAATATCCGAAAAGCATACGTCATATCCGTTAGATTCACACCATAATACAAGGAAAAAATTTTTTGAAAACAAAAGTTCAGAAAATACTTCTTTCTGTCATATCCAACAAAATTACTTTTTTGCAGCCATCTGGAAGCCGTCGTAATATCACCAGGATTCTTTTTTTCTGTTTCAATTAATTTTGATACGATATGCGGATCGGTTTCTAAATCTGTTGACATCATAATCAAATGTGAACCAGATGCAATATCAATTGCATCTCTGACAGCGCCACCAGCAAATGGACGTTTCTGCCATAAAATCAAAAACGTATATCCATCCTGTTCACATCTGCGCTGCATTTTATATATAGAAGCAAGCGACTCTTTCGTAGTTTTTTTACATACAACCGCAATCAATTCTTTGATATCTTCTTTACTGCACTCCTGTAATATAATTTCAACTGTCTCCTCAAATGAAAACGTCTCATTAATAGCCGGCAAAATAATTGTAACATCTCTCAGTTTTTTTATCTTTAACGAACTCATACTGTTCTCCTCTGTCTTGTCAATTCATCTATAAGGTTCATAGCACGTTCCATACAAACATCTGCATTATAATGCTGCCATTCCCCCCATCTTCCAAGGCCATATACTTTATGATTTCTTCCCCACTGCAGTAACTCATCCATAATCAAAGGCTTGTCCAAGGTATTTAAAGGATACGCATATTGATTCATATAATAAAAATCACTGTTTTCCTCATTTAACGAAACTCGTTCACTGTTTGTTTCTGTCCAGTATCCATAAGAACCAAGCGCAAAATTTTGCATAGCCATAATTCTGTGATAACTATACGCTTCTTCCGGAAAATAGATCCACTGTGCCGACGTATGATATGGCAGCTCTTTTTTATAATAATCTATCTGAACAGAACTATAAGATAATCTTTCTATTCCACTTCTGATTCTTTCAGGCATACCTGTTATCTCTTGAAATTCTGTCCACGGCATTGCAACAATAACTGTTTCCCCCTGAAACTTATCATTTACCGTATTTGTATTAAAATCAATCTTCTTAACATCTTCTTTGCAATAAAATCTTTTCCCCAGCCTTTCGGCCATCCGAATAAAAACATCTCCAAAGCCTTCCTGTTTTGGATAATAAAAATGAGTATGACAAGGCTGCTTACCATAAAATTTATGTTCTAAACAACTCATCAATGTCTCTTCAAAAGAAACGTCCGGCAGTTTTTCCAGCCAGTAGGTTCCCAAAAGATTAAGATTATCTGAAAACATTTTTTTATTATAAGGCAGCATATAATCTGCCGCTATTTTTGTACCTAGCTTCCATTCTATCCAGTCAATAAATTTTTCCGGTGCAGGCTGTTTTAAGTTGCAGCCTGCCACTGCAATGTTTTGTAAATATGCAACCTGTTCTTCCAATGGAAGCTGCCAAATATGAGCCTCAAAAGGGCTTCCCATCAGCCGGCCTTTAAAATAGATCTGGGAATCCCGTTCAAATGCATTCCATTCTTCCTGCGGAAGAAACCGAAACATAAAATCGTCTACTTTTTGACAACGTGTATCCAAAATATGTCCGCCGCCAAAATCTACCGGCTGGCCTTCTACATATGCAGTTCTGCATAAACCTCCCGCTTCCGCTTCTTTTTCCAAAACAATAAAATCATCAATTCCTTTATCCAATAACATGTTAGCCGCAGTCAATCCGGAAGGCCCCGCTCCTAAAATCAAATATTTTGACTCAATCATTATTTTTTCCTTTCCGTGTGCTTAAATACCATTGGTAAGCATCCCTGATGCTTTCTTCCAAATCCATCTGCGGCGCCCATCCCGTCTTAAAAATCTTTTCTGTATTTAGCTGCATATGAAGTCTCCCTTCGGGCTTATTGGAATCAAACACAAGCCTGCCCTCATATCCAACCACTTTCTTAATCATCTCTGCAGTTTGGCGAATTGTATATTCATGACCTCTGCCAATATTAATTAACGGATATTTTGTAGGATTCTTCATTAACCAGATACAGGCATTAGCTACGTCTTTACTGTTTAAAAATTCTCTGCATGCTCTGCCTGTTCCCCAAACAACCACTTCCGGATGTTTTTCTTCTTTTGCATGATGTATTCTGTGAATTAACGATGGCACAACTCCTGCTCTGTCTCCTTCAAAAGAAGCATATTCACCAAAAAAGTTACATGGAACTACCGTAAAAAAATCATCTCCGTACTCTGTCCTGTAATACTGGCAAAGCTGAAACCCAGCCGCTTTTGCAAGCGAATACGGAGTATCTATTTCATTTAAATTTGTAAAAGCTGCATCCTTTTCATCCAATGGCATAGCTGCTGTACTCGGATATAGCAAAGCGCTGCAAACATTCAATAAACGCGATGTATGAAACTCATGGGCATAAGACAAGATATTTGTCTCCATTTGAAGATTTTGAAGCATAACTTCTACCGGATATTTTCGTTTATATTCAATTCCGGCTGAAATTGCTGCAAGAAAAAACACATATTCCGGTCTGTGTTCTTTAAAAAAAGCTTTTACATCTGCCTGACAAGTGCAGTCCACCTCTGGAAGATCACATAAAATTATATTTGCATAACCTTCGATCTCAAGCTGCCTGCAAATTGCCTGTCCTAATGTACCCTTATTTCCGACAACGCATATTCTTGCGCATTTATCCATAGATTAAATTGCCCCCTCCCGAATAGTATAAATATCTTTTGTTCCGTCTAAGCGCTCCACCGATTTACTATACATCTGCACCATCACACAATATTCTGGAAATCTCATACTATGTATAGTAAAAGGTTCAATTTCAAAAAAATCACCAGCTGAAAAATAATATTCTTGTATCTGTTCTTCTCGTTTCGCAGTTAAAAACACTGATCCGCTGATAATATAAAATGCTTCTCTAACCTCTTTATGATAGTGATCCCCACGCTGTGCTTCATGATTGGATATTAATACATTAACCTGTTCATATCCTTCATGAGCCAGCTGAACCAGCCTTCCTCTCGTATCTGTATGCTCAAAATCTGTTTTTAATATTTCTATCATCTTTTATTCTTCTCCCTTAAATTGAATGTCATAAAAGTTTCTTTCTATACAACATTTTTTCAAAATCTCTTCTATTTGTTTCTCATAAAATCATCCTCTCATTCAAAGAAATGCTTATTTGAAGTCAGTTATACCAGGCACTAAGTATCTCCAACTTGTAAGAAAATACCCTGTTCCAAACTTTACAGTACTTGACAATATCAATTTTATATTTAACTTAATACATCTGCTACACTATATACAAAATAAAAAACATGCAAACAGCATATGCAAAGCCTAACAACATTAATATTTTGTCATTTAAAATTACTTCTACAGGATCGGCATATTTCTTCTTTTCAATATCTAAGCTATACTTCATCGCAATCACGATGACTAACGTTACTGTCCACATCTATTATCCTAACCCTGTTCTATGAATCGTTGTTTCTGCCCCAACCACATTGCATAAAAAATTATTGCCATAGATTTACACATATACATATTTTTATCTAAAAATTCTTTGTTATAATATTTCAAAACTTTTCTGATCTTCTCAGCATCCTCTTCATTTTTCAATAATTCATTTCTACGCTTTCCAAATCCGAGATAAAAAGAAGCTGCTATGACCGTCATACACATCCAAAAGAAAATTGAAATCCCCGTTACAGCTGATCCATATAAAAGCCTTATTAAAAAACCTGAAACTAATATTACAACATCTAATAATGCAACATTTTTCAATTTTAAGCTATATAACAGATTTAGGACAAAATAGACTGCCAGCCAGTACCCACTTTTAGTCCTCCCAGCATAATTTTGAAGAACAAATATGCATAATAATAAAATAACAATCTAAACGCTTGCTTCTTTCACTGAAATAATACCAGAAGCACTTGGCCTGTCCTTTTTCTTCATGTATCCTGTCTTTTTCCACATCATTGATATCATTAATAATATAAATGACTGATGCCAATAAAGAAATTATGACAAAACCAAAACAATTTTGAATAAATAAGTTTTTGCAAATAATTGCAAATCAAAAAAAGCGGTAAAAATACCAATAAATTCTTTATATAATGATTGGGACGCAATAATTTAATTATTCTATCCTATTAATTTTTGAAAATCTCAAAATAATCCACTTTAACAACAGTGCCTAAATAATTATAAACTCTATATTCTAATGCACTGCTGTCTTTCTCTATATCAATATTTAATAAAGCTGTTTTTTCCTCTTTATCAAGTACGGTATGCCCCAGAATATTACTTCCTGCATCCGATGAAACAACAAACTCAGCCGCTTGGCTCTCCTCATTTAAAACCTCATAATGAATAACAAAATCATAATTACCAGCTTCTATATCCACGTACGGCCCCCAAATGGCATAATCTTCTGCCTGACCATTGCATACAAAACTTCCACTTTTTTCATCAAATTCCCCATTATCAGACAGAAACCCAGGGCTATAAACATAGTCTAATCCATAATCATTCTCTATACCAGATATAAAATCAAATCTACTTGTTTCGGATATATATATTTCATAGTTCTCAATTTTAGACTGCAACCTGTATTTATTTCTGATATATTTCGGAATCAAGTTATAATACTCATCTGTTGTAATGATTGCATTTTTTCCCTGTACTGATGCAACATCGTCATAATAAGTATAATCCCCCCAATGCGATATGGTATTATTGGAATCTTCATACACATTCTTATAAACTCTTTTGTTATCCACAACTCTAAGATTCCTGCTATCAATTCCCAAATTACGTCCATACATATATACAACAGGAACATCCATTTGATTCATTTTTTCAGAAATAACTTCTAACACATCATAATTATTTTTACTTATAAAAAACAAATGATCATAGTATAAATTCAAAAATAAATATAAGAAAAAGATTAGCAGAACTCCAAATTGTTTAAAAATCAGCCTGTTTTCCAGAGAATCAATGAATCCCCCAACTGTAATTATTAAAAGAAGAAATATCGGAATAAGATATCTGATCTCAAATATTTCTGATCCATATGTTGTATAGAGTATCGTAAACATCACAATGTTGAATATTACAATACATAACAGCATACTGTATTTTCCAGATCTGTTTGAATCTGATAACTCTGTACGAAAATATCTGACTGCATAAACAAACCCTATAATACTAACAACAAATACTATAAAGCCCATCATATAAATCAGCCCTTCTATTGTTAAAACATTTTGACTAGAATGATGAGGAAACGCACCAACAAGTTCCATTAATCCAAGAATAATTGAACCAAAATTTTTCCAAAAAGTATTTAGGCAGACTAATACCATTTGGCTGTCTCTGCTGGCAAAATTCAAGATGTGGACAGCTATTAACTTTCCCAATATAATCACAATACTACTAATAAAAAGAACAGCCATTTTAATATTTATTATTTCTTTGTAAGAATTATATATAAACATTCTCAATATATAATAAACTATTAATGGTAAAATCACTGTTACAAGCATGTACCACCCACTGGAAATGCCTGAAACAAACAACAAAATTTCTGTAATAATTATATAAATATTGCTGCATTTGTGCTCCTCCAAATCTATGATTATTTTAATAACCATAAACAGCATTAGAATTCTTACCCCATATCCATTCGCTGAAGAAAGAACTGATGAAAAGTAGCTTAGATCATTTGCGTTTGAAAATGCAGGTGTTATGTATATGCATGTTATCATATTAAGACAAACAAGCTTTGATATTTCAGAAATCCTAAAAGAATTTAAAATCGAATTAAAAACAAATAAAACAGCTAGTACAATAACACAATTAGCTAAACCATAGGATAAAAAAATATTTCCTGTAATCATGTAAAACAATACGGCAAGCGGAACAGGCGAATCCAAGTATAAGGAAGTCTGTTCTGACCAATTACTAATAAACAGAGAACCTTGCTTTACCATTTCCATTGCTTTTAAATAGAAGCTTGACGCATCATATCCCATATGATACCTCATTTGCGTTAGGTTAAATATCACTAACACAATTGTCTGCAGAAAAAAAACAGTAAATAAACCTACTTTTATATAAAAATACATATCATACAATTTCAGTTTTATCAGCATGCCTGCCAGATTTTTCTTTATAATTTCACCTCTGCGTGTTTGTTTCAAACTTTTACCTCCTAAAAACTGCAAATTCATCATAAATTATCAAAAATATAAAATACATAACCTGTATTATCGAAAAACTCTTATTCCTGTGAGAATAGATTGTGTGGATATCCAACGATCCAAAAAGTTACACATTATTTGACTCTTTCTTTCTTGATTTAATAGCTTTCCGATATACTTGCAATGTATTTTCAACCATTGCATTTTTCGAAAACATCTTTTGAAAACGCTCCCAACCGTTTTGTGCTAATGCGTTCCGTAATGTTTCATTCTTTCCCAATAACTCCAGTTTTTCATAAAGCTGTTGCGCATTTTCCGGCTCAATCGCATATCCAGTGACTCCGTCTTCGATAATTTCCTGCATTCCCCCGATTTTACAACCAATAACCGGTTTCGCAGCGCTCATGGCTTCAATTAAAATAATTCCAAAAGATTCATATAAAGAAGGCGCTAAGAATATATCACAATCAGCATATTCCTGATTTTTAATATCATTATTAACCTGGCCTAAAAATGTTACCCGCTCTGCCCATTCTTCTTTTCCGTACTTTTTATAAAAATAATCCTTGTAACTCATACCAAGAACCTGATCTACAATTGTGTCATTTCCCAAAAATCGCATTTCGAAATAAGAATGCTTCGACATCAATTCAGGTAAAATTTCAAAGATAGTATGAATTCCCTTTCTCCGCTCTAATCTCCCAACAAACAACAAACGAATTGCTTTATCACCTTTTTTTCTAGCAGACTTACATACATTCTCTCCAACTCCAAGATACACCTTATCCACCGTCTGATATTTCAATGCATCCGGATATAATTCCCGAATTGTTTCAACAATATGGTCACTAATAGCAATCACCCGGTCAGCATCCCGCATAAAAGAAGACTCAAAATCAGCAGCCAGTTTTATATCTTCTGTTAATTCCCACTGCTGGGTTTCGACAACTTTTAGCATCGGACTTTGCAGACGTACAATGATCGGAACCTTTTCTTTCAACAAACTTGCCGGCACTGCTCCTTCAAAATCCCATAAAGCAGATTCCACGATATCGATATGATATTTATCTATCAACTGTATTATTTTTTCATACAGACAAACAGAATACTGCACATTATTCATTGTTACCGGATAATCATTTAATTCTGGCAAATCTATCAAAAACTCTTTTTTTATTTTATGCATACTGATTCCGCTTTGCATCCAATCGACTTCTTCCTCCCCTTGCATGATCACATGTACATCATGGCCCATTTTCGCCATCCCGTCAGCCAATTCATATGTATGCTTAGCCGTACCTCCAACTGCTTCAAAAATATCGTCTTTACATAAAAAGCAAACAGACAATATTCCTTTATCTTCTGGATGATATTGTAAAAAATCAGAATTTGTATCCAGCATATAATTTAATTGGCGATCCATATGATACCCGTCTTTATATCCCTTATCATATGCCTGCTCACATTTATCTACAAAGTCCATAAATTCTTCGGCTGTAATATACCCATTGTTATACCAGTCTTTATATTGTTCCAGGTGAAAGATTTTTATCCACCGAACTTTTGCTTCCCTATCAACATCTGATGCAAGTCCCATGCTGTTTTTAATAGCAAAATATACTTTATTCTTAATAATCGGAAACCAATTTAAATGATACGTATCAAATGTATCCTTCCGGATATGGCTTTTCGCAAATTCATGGTAAATGACTGCTTTTTTGTGATGAACAATCTGATATCCTGCCTGTACAATTCTTAAACACAAATCAGATTCATCATGAAAATAATCATAATATTCATCAAATCCTCCAACTTTTAGCAATGCTGCTTTTAAAAAAGTACAATTTGTGCCTAACATAATATTAAATTTTTTTCCAGACGGATCATTATAATTTGCATCCTTTATACGTACTTCAGCATCTCCCCAAATATCTACATAACCAGTTTCAAACTGAATATGATCTCCTCCCGGCCAGTATACTCTGCCCCCTACACCGCCAATCTTATCATTTTTATACATAGAGACAATATCGTCCAGCCAATGCTCGTCCGGAATCGCATCATCATCAATAAACGCTACAATATCTCCGGCTGACATCCGTATTCCCATATTTCTTGATACAGATAAATTTGTCTCCGGATTCATTGCAATTTTCACAATCCCTTTATATTGTTCTAAAATATCTTTCGTTCCATCTGTAGATGGCCCATTCACAACGATCACTTCAAAATTTTTATAAGTCTGGTACTGAAGTGACTTTAATGTGCGTTTTAAAAAATCGGCTCTATTATAGGTACAAATTACTATAGAAACTTTTTTCATTTTCTATTCCTCCATTGATCCACTAATTTGAAAAGTTTTGCAGACATTTTTTCTTCTGAAAATTCCAAAATTCTTTTGTTTTGACATTCAATAATGCTTTGCCTGAGTTCTGCATCATGCAAAATCAAATAACACAGCTGTGCTATTCTTCGTGGATCTTTATCTTTTAATAATACTCCGGCATTTCCCATAGTCTCAGACACAACACACGCATCATATGCTACCGTTGGTATCTCATAATACATACTTTCTATTAGTGGAATACAAAATCCCTCATGCTCACTCATGCATAAAAAAATATCCGCTCTGTTATACAGTTGGCTTAACTCTTCATTACTTATTTTTCCGGTAAAATGAATCGCCCTTTTTGAGCAGTAATTTTTTATGATTTCCAGCAGTCTTTTATGATTTTGTTCGTATTCTTCATAATTGCCTGCAAAATATAATTCACAGTCTGCGCTGAAATGTGTATAATAATATTCAAATACTTTTAATATATCTTCATGTTTTTTGTTTCCTGCAAGCCGGCCAACGAATAAAAATGTTTTTATTTTCGTTTCAGGCGTTCTGTATTTTTCCATATCAGAAAAATCTATGTAAATAGGCATTACGTCTATTTTTTTGTTTATTCCAATTCGCGTCAGACACAATGCGTTAAATTTTGAGTCAGCAAGCCAATAATCATATACATCCTGATTTGCTGCAAGAATTTTCTCACCCTCTGTCAGCGCTGTAATCTCTGCCTCAGGATGAAAAAAATAATCGGGCGTAATATTATGGTATTTTAACACTTTCACCGCTTTTGCCGCTTTTACTTCATCCAATACATGCGGCGTTCCGGAATAATGATGAATGATAATATCATCTTCTTCTGTTTTCAATGTTGTGATGTCTTTTACCACATCCTTGTATTCATCTGCTATAAACCTACAATATATCTCACAAGTATATCCAGCTTGTGTTAATCGTTCTTCTGTTTTTAACAAATCCTTGCTTACGCCATCTCCGTATATCAATGCATCAATAACCTGTATGATCTTCATCTTTGCTCCCCATTCTTATAACTGTATATCTTTCTTTCATGAAACATTCCTTTATGGTTCCAAACCGTCTTCTTTGCTCTGCTTCACCTGTTTCATTTGTTCTATCTGCTTCATCAGCACTATACATTGATGATAAAGAATATTTTGATTCTGTTCCAATTGCAGTATCCTTTGCGCCATCATATCTGCATTACGCAAAGCTGCAAAATTAAAAATTTCCTGATATCGGTTGGTCATTTTCAAAATTCGATTGATGACTCTTTTTATGAAATAAAATCTTACTCCCGGCTGATTCATCGCTGTGATTTGCGCATTATTGCGCATTTCCTGGATACATCCCATATCGATATTATTATCATTCACATGAAAAAAATCTAATATGCTTCTTTCAGCAGTATTAACAGCTTCCAGATCCCTCCAATTCATATTTCTGATTTTTTTTGCAACTTCCTCTGTCAATTTATGATCTCCATTAATCAAGTAGCTGCTGCTCCATTTTTTTATCTTCTTTAAAACCAAATCTGTATTTTTCTCCTGTACCATAACCTTCACCCCATAAGTTCCTGAATATATTGCAAAAATTTCTTTTTGATCCTGCTTTCCTCAAAATATTCCAATCGTTCCTGCTCACCTTGTATCAAATCATTTCTCAATTCTTTATTTTGCATGACCATATGCGTCAGCTCAGCAGCAACCAACGGGTCATTATCCTCTAAAAGAATGCCCGCGTGTCCCATAGTTTCTCCTACAGCCGCCTGATTGTATGCAATAACCGGTATATGATAAATCATCGCCTCAACAAGAGGAACACAAAAACCTTCATGCTGACTCATGCATAAAAATAAATCTGCAAGACAATAACAGGCAATCAATTCTTTAAAATCC
Source organism: uncultured Eubacterium sp. (assembly GCA_910584595.1). Taxonomy (GTDB): domain Bacteria; phylum Bacillota; class Clostridia; order Lachnospirales; family Lachnospiraceae; genus Eubacterium_J. Next base: position 43,979 of record CAJUBQ010000002.1, on the reverse strand, counting down.
AAATAGCCCGTAAATACAACATCTTTAAGTTCTAATCGTTCAATATATTTGCACAAATCCCGATAATACAAACCGGTCTTGTCAACATTTCCAGCAAGTATCAATCTTGCATGGGGATTCATATATTTTTTGTAATAATAAAATACATCAATTAAATTTTCCTGTTTCTTATTTGGCACAACACGTCCTGTAAATAAGATATTGGTTCCATGATTCCGATATTGCTTTAACAATTTCCATACCGGCTTCTGCCCATATTCTTTCATAGATAATAAAATAGGCAATACACGAACCGGGCATGTATACCCTGCCTTTCTTAAATCCCTGGCATTAAATTCTGAATCAGCTATACAAAGATCTATATCTTCTCTAAGCTCTGCCATCTGTTCATAACCGGCTCTGCAGCTGTCATAGGCAATCCAATCATAACCTTCAAAAAATTCCGGTGGCGTTATATTATGATAACGCAATATTTTCTTTCCTCTGCAGTACTTAAGCATCTGATTCATAGGATGTCCAATAGAAAAATGATATATGATAATGTCATTGCCATACAATTCTTCTGCTGATGAGATAATTTTTATCATCCTGTTCATCTTACGTCCATTACGCATATTCACATTGGCAGCTCCAATCAGTGACTTGTATCCCAAATCCAATAACATTTGATTTACAGCCAGCGCTTCATTACCGATTGCGTCACCTACTGAAAAAGTCGGAAGCAGTTGGATTATCCGCATGTTTTCCCCTTTCTGTCAGTTTCTAACTTGTTTAGTCTGTCTTTTAAGGAATCAATTTCCTTTTGCTGTTCCTGCTCTATCATCGCATAAAGCTGTACTATTGCCTGAAGACATTCTTCATTATAACGACTTTGGGATTCCGCGATCGGCTGAACATAAAACCTCATCAACCGATATAATATTTGCTTCACAAATACTTTTACTTTTGCGGACATTTTATTTTCTGTCAGCTGATTTTGAAAAACGGCAATATTTCTGTCATCTCCCATTTTCAGTAAATTGATTTTAAATTGTTCCAGATCAAAAGACCTGTTCATTATATCGCTTGCAAAACTATGTCTCGTCTGCACATCTGAAAAATGAATTGTTTTGCGTTCATAATTATTCTTTTTTACTTTATTTTTAACCTGCGCTAAAATCATATCTGCATCTACAGCACGATTGTCCCGTTTACTTTTCATTCAAACCACCTCTTACATTCTCTAAGATTAATGCAAATTATACATATTTACAGACTATGTTCTTTTTAAATATCTTCGGATTTTTCTGTATATACGTAAAAGTATCATATTTTCCAGCGATGTCAGTCTTTGTTCTATGCTCTCATATAATCTCTGTCTGATTGCCTCTTCTCGTTCTTTTGTACCCATTCGGTCATTGAGGCTTGAAATCTGTTCCTGCAGCATATGCAAGTTGCTGTTGAAACTGTTTTCTATATTCGATACTTTTTCCTGCAGCATTTGTATACTATTGTTGCAGTTGCTTTCTATTCTTAAAATCTGTTCTTGAAGCATATGCAAACTTTCGTTATTATTGTTCAGTTCTGCCTGCGTCTGCTGCATATCAAACTGCATACTGTCCAATTCTGCCAAAACATTACTTAAATCTGCCCTTAATCCTATCAAATTTTTTCCATACGTATTCTGCCCCCATCTGAGAGCTTCCCTTACATATTGAACATAATCCAGCCATTCATCTAATTGTTCGCTTTCTAAATTGTTCCACGGTTTTTTTCCACCTGCCATATGCAAAATACCGGCTTCCTGATCCAGTTTTGCCGCCTCATTTTTAGAAATACGATAAAATTCTGCAATCTGCTCTGCTGTATAACGTCTGAAAATATCATAAATGAAATTAAAACGCGGATGCATAAAAACAACGTTTTCATGAAAAATTACATTAAAAGCATCCTGATCCATGAACATGGGCTTTTTCTTTTCATTTCTTTTATACTCTAAGAGTTTTTGTTCAATTTTATCACAACGCATTTTTTTTAAATTCAGATACATTATCCCTGAATTAAAATACTGATTCAATCCAAGTTCCTGTAAGTGGTCCCCCTCAAAATACGTTGACATATCTTTGACAACCGCAGCATATGCATGGTCTATATTTGTTTGAAAAATCTTTTCAAAACCTTCACGAAACAAAGTATCGCCGTCGACATATAAAACTTTATCAAAGTGATTAAAAATAGATGGTAATGCAAATTTAATTAAAGCCGCTTTGGACACATACACATGTTCCGATAAAATTTCCGAGAATTCCATATGATTTGTGCATATAACGATTCTAAATGTATCTTTTTCTGATTCAGCCTCTAAAACGTCCACCGACTGGCTGGACAAATCTTTTGTCACAATAAATACCTGATAGGCATATTTTTTATTTCTGTGAGCCTTTAAAGAACGAACCGACATCAAAGTAACAAATGCATAAGCTTCATCACATATATATACAATATTCAGTTCCGTCTGCTTCACTGTTTTTCTCCTGTCTGTTCATACGCAAAATCAAATTGCCACTCATGGTCAATCTTAGCAATTCCCCGTTCCCTGTCAACGGAACTCATCGTAAACTTATATGCTTTTTCTTTATAATCATAAGGAAATGCATCTGGTTTTCTAATAGCCATTTCTATCCAATATTCCCCTGTAATTAAATTCATTTTGTCTATTTTACAGCGAAACATGCCGTTTCCTTTTAAGTCCATTAAAGCAAATCCCTCTCGGAACGTATTCGTCTCGTAACACTCCAGACCATCATTTCTTACAATTACAAGTTCAATAGATACTTTTTCTTTTTTGTCAGTTTGGGATTCAAATTCGCACTCTATCATAGCTGATTCCCCGGTAACAAAACTGGCCTTTTCGTTTCCTTTGCCATCTTTTAATTTTACACTTTTTATAATAACTGCTTTCTCATACTGCACTTCTGGTGCGATCTCTACTGCTTTAGGCGCACTTTTCTCACGATCTGCCATCCGCTTGCTCATATATTCTGTATATGCACGATGCACTTCCCTTGGAATTCCCTGCTGATGTATCTTACCTTTATCAATCCATATTGTCCGTTCACAAATCTCCTCAATTTGACCAAGCGAATGAGATACGATCACAATTGTTGTTCCGCTTGCTTTGATTTCACGCATACGGTTAAAACATTTAGCCTGAAATGCTGCGTCGCCTACTGCCAAAATTTCATCTATGAGCAAAATGTCCGCATCCACATGGATCGCTACCGCAAAAGCAAGTCTCATATACATACCAGAGGAATATGTTCTTACAGGATTATCAATATAATCTTCTAACTCTGAAAATTCAATAATATCACTTACACGAGAATCAATCTCACTTTTATTGAGTCCAAAAATAGACGCATTAATATAAATATTTTCGCGTCCGCTCATATCCGGATGAAATCCGGCCCCCAACTCAATCAGACTGGACACACGCCCCCGCATTTCAATGGTTCCACTATCCGGATACATAATTCTTGTCAGAAGTTTTAATATTGTACTTTTTCCACATCCGTTATGTCCAATTAACCCGATTGCTTCACCCTTTTTCACCTGGAAACTAATTCCGTTCAAAACATTGCGTTCTTCATATGCTCTGCGTTTCCGAAACAATGTTTTTTCTTTTAATGTGTGTCCCTTGTCCAAATAAACTTTAAATTTTTTTGTTATATTCGTAACATTGATTGCAATCTGTGTATTTTTTTCTTCTATGATTTCTTCAGAATCCATTATAATTCCTCCACAAAATGTTTCTGCAATTTACAGAAAATACCCCAACCAACGATCAGTAACGTTATCCCTATTATTACTGCCGACACCAGCGTTTCTAATTTAGGTATCTGTGCCAGGTATAAAATATCCCGATACGCAGTAATGATATATGTCATTGGATTTAGTATAAATACCCAACGGATATCCTCCGGAACCTGATCCATAGAATACATCACAGGCGTCAAAAACTGCCATGCCATAGTAACGATTCCAATAATATATTCCGCATCCCGAATATAAACAGTAACAGCGCTCATAATCATAGTAAATCCCAGCGCCAGCACATATTCAACAATCATAACTACAGGAAGGCATACAAGCGCTGACGGATTCATATTGCGCCTTGTAAAAATCAATACTGCAAAAATAACAATAAAGCTCAGCAACATATTTACAAACTGACTTGTAACATATGATACCGGAAGAACTTCTCTTGGAAAATAAATCTTCTTAACCATATCCTGCTGTGCAAGAACACAGCTGGATCCTCCGCCAAGCGAAGTGCTAAAAAAAATCCAGGGAATCAACGCGACAAAAAGAAACAAATAATAATCTTCAATTCCGGATCTCATGATCGTTGAGAAAACCATCGTATATACGATCAGCTGAAACAACGGATTTAAAAAAGTCCAAAGAAATCCCAAAACTGATCCCTTATACCTGCCTTTTAAATCTCGTCTGACAAGTGAAAAAATCATTTCTCTATATGCATATATTTCTTTTAGTCTACCTATCATAATTTTTCCAATCCTTCAAATCATTTTTATTAAAAGAGTCTGAAAATCTAAATAAACTTATAACATTTTCATTTGGATAAAAGCATTTACTGTAAGCATTATTTTTGCACAAAACCTTTGAAGCGTTCACATTCCTGCCTGCAAAATTTCAAATATTTTTGCTTCAACCATTTTACGGCCAAAGTCCATTATGTGTTCTGTCTCCCTTAATTTAATAGTTTCGATCTGTTTCCTGTCATTCAGGACAATCTTTAAACCTTCTGCTGCCTCTTCTGCTTTCTTTGTTTTTAACAGTATTCCGCATTTTCCCATTGTATCCGGCACAGCTGTACTTGCATATGCCACAATCGGTATTTTAAAAAACATCGCCTCTACAATCGGCACGCAAAATCCTTCATGCTCACTCATACATAAAAATGCATCCGCCACATGATAATATCCTAAAATTTCTTCAAAAGTAACATGTCCTGTAAAAATAACATTTTGCGCCTTAAGAGTTTTTATATGTTCCCGCAAATATGTAAAATAAGAATCTTTTTCGTTATAGGAACCTACAATAAAAAGACGGGTCTTTGCATCCACTTTTTTCTGATAATAATCATACGCGGAAATAACATCCTCTATTTTTTTATTTGGCACAATCCTCCCAACGAATAGAATATTTTTCACTCCGTCAGAATAGCTGTTTATAATTTTTTCAGAAGGTTTTTTCATATAATCTTCGAAACATATTAAAATCGGCACAACATAAACAGGGCATCTGTATCCCATATCGAGCAAATCGCTTTTATTAAACTCAGAGTCTGCCATAACATAGTTAAAATCGTTTCTCATCTCTTTGATTTGCTTCAATCCGAGGCTCGCGCCCTGCATTGTTTCTGTATTATTAAATTTTTCAAAAAATCGAGGCGGAGTCACATTATGATATCGTAATACTTTTATGCAATTAAGTTTTTGAATGATTTCGGACAGAGAATCTAAAAATGCAAAATGATAAATCACAATATCATTTTTGTTCAGTTTTGAAATGCTGCTGATATGCTTTATGCCTCCATGTATATCGTTTCCATTCATTTCAAATGCATATATTTCCGTCGGAATCCCCTTGTTTTTTAAAGATTCATACAATGTCAGAATTTCATTGCTAACAGCATCGCCATGGTGAACGCTTTGAACAATCTGAACGATTTTAAGCGCATCTTTTTTCGGCATTATTTTACCGCCATTATTTTCGACCATTTCTGACATCTTACTTATCATGTTTTCTATATGACCGACAGCTCCAACAGCGGCAGTGTTAAACTCTGTTTGCTGGTGAATATAAAGTTTCATCAACCACCGAAAGACTTTTCTTGCCAGCTGCTTAAACCATGCAAAAGGATATTTGATTCCTGTCTGACGCCAACTCAGTTTTTGCTCTTTTATGCTGCACAGTTCTTTCATGCGACTTAAACTTTTTTGTAATAATTTCATATTTTCTTTAAAGTCCTGATCCATCGTATCTGTACCTTTCTCGTCTATATTCTTCCGTTATCGACAATCTTATCTGTTATTTTTTCTCAGACAGGCAGTATCATGAATATTAAAACACAGCATAGTCTTTGAATATATTTACTGTAAGCAGTAATTGTTCACTCAAAACATCTTAGCTTTACAAACTAATTCTCTTCATGTTTCCTTTGATATATTGTTCCGCTTTTAACAGGAATACACTGATATCCATTTTCCTGAACATAATTTAACAAATATCCGCTAATATCATTTGTATTTGGCGTAAGATCTCCATTCTCACCCCACGTAACTATATAATTATCTACAAATCCGCCATAATTATCATTCAAAATCAAAATATTATCCGGCTGGGGATGATCCAGAAAATATGTTTCCAACATAGGATCGGAAAACGGCGTGCGCCATGTCTGATAGACAGCGCAACGGGCATCTGTGCATAAATACGCCCATGCTGCCAGTTTCGTAATAAATATATTTGTCTGTGCACCGCCCGTTACATAAGTATGAATATCGTCAATGACATTGTTATACTGTTCCAAATGTTCTTGTGTAGTATAGAGTTCTTTGGCCGGCCCCTGCGTAATTTTACACTGCAGCTGCTCCAACGTACCGTCCCTATATACGGCAAAAATGCGTAAAAACAGCGTTATACCAAGCACTCCTGCAAGTACGAAACATTTCGCTGTTTTATATAAAGTCCCTATCATTCCTGTTACTGGAAACTGATACAGAGACAGAATCAATACTGTCCCAGACGCTGTAATGGCAAAACCTATTCCAGCAGCATCAATACCAGTATTTGACGCTATTGCAAAAGCCATAGATAACAAAATCCCCGTTAAGTAAAAATATATGATAGATCTTTTTTCTACATAATTACTTTGCTTCCAGACTGCAGGAAGCGCCTGCAGTCCAAACATCGCAAATGCAATATATGCCCCTCCCAAAAGATTTTTTGAAGATACCAGATTGATCTCAAGACAAACCACAGAAATAAAAAACAGAAACACCTGCACCTGACATCTATTTTTTACTTTTAATTTTGCCATAAATAACTGCATGAAAAAAACGATACACTGTATCCAAATTGTCGGCCTGAAAAAACGATAGATCAATACAAACCATTGAAAAAAGCGGCTCCAAACTGCAGCTTCCTCTACATGAGATAAATTTTCAAAAGCTTTCGACAATTGACTTACACCAACGCCATGTAAATAAAATGTAAAAAAAATCAAGCCACACAATACACATCCAAATTCTGTCATAAGTATGCTCTTTCGTTTTGTTTTCATATACGCAATAATAAATAAAGGAAAAATAATTATAATATAAGGATTCACAATAATTGCCAGACCAAGGCAAATTCCTCCGCCAAAAGCTGCAAGCTTAACCTTCCATGTATCTTGCGTTGACACAAAGTTTGTCAAATAATATATGCATAATGTAAACACAAACAGATGCAGTCCCATATTGTAATAAGATACACCACATATATTGGCACGAGAATAACTCAAAAGGCACACACTGCAGATAAGAGCCGTGACATTAGAAAAATGTGTGCTAATACAATTGTAAATCATTATGGAATTAATAAATGCCAGAACAACCATCACATTTCGAAAATACAGATAAACACCATCTGTAGAACCATTTATTAACATATAAAGGTTAAACAACGGTAATGTTACATAAGAAGATAGCGTTGTTTTATGCCAGTCATCTATGAGAAATACATCTCCCTGATATAACCTGTACATATTAGAAACATATAAGCTTTCGTCTGACCAGCAAAAACTGAAGCAATTTCTAATAAGTAAAACTATAAAAAGAGCTGTCAATATCATATAAGGATAAATATTTTTCAGTACTATTTTTTTCAATTCATAATCTCCTGCATACTTTCCATAGTGATCAAATGGTTTACAACTAATTTTACTACGTTCTTAGAGGTGTTTGAACTATCATAAAATTTCTGTTTAAAACTAAATAAGAATCAAATCATAACTGCACTTATGATCAAGTTCGTCCCACAATAATTGAATTTCATTAATCGGACGCAAGAATCCTTTCCCATCGGCGATTTGTTGGTAAACGACAAATCTGTCAAAATATTCCTCCAGCATCCTAACCATCTTCTCATAAGTATGGTTTGCAATATAGAAATTTAAATTAAATTCCAGACATGTAGGAATCTCATACCGCTTATATAACAATGCGGCTCCTTGCAAAACCTGCGGCTCATGTCCTTCCACATCTATCCAGATATACTTTATACTGCTTTGATCTATATGGTTCTCTTCCAGGAAACAGTCTAATGTAGTTGTCTCAACTGTTTCATCTCCTTCATTTACCAAATCAGAACCGCCATCATTTATTGCTAAACCGCTTCCACCCCAATTTTGATAATTAATTACCATTGACACATTTTCTCTTTTTTGATCTGATAGAGCGACTTGTTGAATAGAAATATCTGAAGACACCCCATTGATTGCAGCATTTGCTGCGAATAAATTTGCTGAAACTGTCAACGGTTCAAATGCTATATATTTAAATTCTTTTTTAAGCTTCATTTTGCAATATATTGAAGTTGTCCCAATATTCCCCCCTATATCTAAAAAAATTCCTTTCTGTGGTACCCCCCCCCTATCATTTTTTTGTTTATAATAATCATCAGATACTTTTATAAACTTTTCTATCTCATCTTCTGCCCAGTTCAATCCACTGCTCAACATAAAATTCGGCATTACTGTGTCCTGCCTGTCGTAAAAATAGGTTATTCCTCTTACGCTTAAACTAAAATATGGCATATTGGCATGTATTTCCGCATTCGGTCGTTCTTCTTCAACCTTATTGTATTGCAATCTCTCTTGTTCATCTCGAAGCTGCTGTATGAATATATTGCATTTGTCAATCTGCAATTTTGAATCATTTAACTGTTCCTGATAAATATCTAATTGTTCCTGATGCGAATTTAGCTGAACTTGGTGCGTATATAATTGGTCCTGGTGAATATTCAATTGATCTTGATGCCCAATTAAGATTTTTCTCAATTTTTCTAAACCTGAAATCCTGTATCCAAATGCTTTTATTCTTTTTTTCATGAATAACTCCTCCAAAATAAACTATCATCAGTCATTTTTTTGTTTTATCTTATTTTGATTGATCTTTTGAACATATCTGAAAATAATGTTGCAGATATATTTATATAGCAAATCTATAGAAAAAAACATTCACTGTAAGCATTAATTAACAACAAGCCATTGCATAGAAAAGCAGCATTGAAATACATTACAGTATATCAATGCTGCTTTTCTATAAGTAATAGACTTCTATCGCACCATCTATTGCATCTTTATAGAAATAGAAAACCCTTTATAAATTCCAACCGGTATATCTTCACCGAAATCATATCTCTCTACTATCTTTTTCTCAAATTCATAAACCATAACTGACTGTTTATCCGGGTCAACAATCCAGTACTCTTTCACTCCAGCAAAACGATATTTAAATAGTTTTATCATATAATCCCTTGATTTACTCGTTTGCGAAACAATCTCTATCACCCAATCAGGCGCACCATGACATCCTTTTTCATCTAATTTTTCCAAATCGCAGATTACGGAAATATCAGGCTCAATATAGGTTTTATCATCTTTTTCATCAAGAAATACCGCAAACGGAGCTGCATATACTTCGCAGGTTCCATGATTATTTTTGATATATGTGGATATTTCATTTGATAAGAACATACTTATTTTCTGATGTATGCGACTTGGCGGAGCCAAATCATATATCTGTCCGTCAATCAGTTCTGCACGTTTTCCATCAGGCAATGCGTATATGTCCTTAACTGTATAAATCTTTGGTTGATTGAGTGCTGCATCCATATAGGCACCTGCTTTCTATGCATTTCCGGCATACTGATATGGACAATATGCCAGCATCCTTCTGAATCATTCATGTTCCTTGAAGTTTAATAGTAATTAAGTCCGTTTGCATTTTATTGTCAAAAGCAATGGAAAAATCATCATTTAATGTAACTGAAAAATCAAAACTCTTGTCTTGCTCCTCTATGATACCATTGCCAGCAGCATAGTCTTCTGCAGTGCCCCTCTGTAATTTGAGTTTGGCACAAAACCATCCTGTCATCATTATCTGTCCTTGCTCAATCTTCTAATCCTTTAATTACATCTTAGAAAAGCTTAATAACTCAACATTCACTCCTTATAAAAACTTCCATTTTCTAAGTCTCATTCTTGCCAGACTTTCATTCTCTTCTTTATGTCTTGGAACTTTTACTATGTCACTGCCTCTTCTGTATATATCATGATTTTATTATAAACACTAATTACACAATGGTCAATTGGATTGTTAAGAGTTTCCTTCTTCTCTTTCCAAAATAAAAAGAGGACACATTTTCAGTATCCTCTTGCAAAACATATTCAATTTTTATCTTCATTACACATTGTTTCGTATTTCTTTGTAAGTTCCTGATATTCTTCAAGCGTCCTGCACTCTTTCAGATCATTCAGAATTCGAACACGTTCAAGTTTTCGTGCCAGATTTTCAGTAGTTTCTGCTGTATTCGGCATACCATTTACCTGCTACTCAAAATATAGACAAATATACCCATATCGAGATGTTGAAAGTTTTCGCAAACTTTTCTTACTGTTTCATCGTGTATGCTTTCGCACTGTCCAAAACCAGATGCTGCTTACAGATCCTTGTACACTCCACAGCCATAAATTCCCGACCAGCCATCGGTACATACTTACAAATGCCTGCTTTATACTATTTTGTAAATTAAGGCATCTCTTAAATTTTGTACCTTTATGACTTGTTTTTGGATATTTTGCCGAGCAGCTTCTCCTTTCTTTTCATTGCGGCGCTTCTTTAAGTCCTCGTATTTCCTCAAAAGACAACGCTGTTCTCTTTTACCGTCTTTGCATCTGTCTTGACAAAGCGCATCTTTACATCTGACTTATTCTTTTTCTAAAAGTGAACTACCCATTGTCTAAAGCCTATCTCCACAGGCGTTAATTCGGGCAGTCCCTGCCCTATATTAGTTTCTTTTACGCTGTTTGCCGTAATCCTTCTGCTAAAATATTCCTTGCAGCATTGATATCCCTGTCATGTTTTGCTCCACAAACTGGACAGGCCCATTCCCTTACTGATAAATCTTTTGTTGCTATGTTTTTATACCCACAATCGGAGTATGTCGTGTAACTCTTTATTAAATTTACAATTTTACTAATAGACATTGCAGGTTCTGCCTGTTTTTAGATTTCCATGTTCCCATAACGCAAGTATAACATAAACCACTACTTTTGGCTGCCTTGACCCACCGTCTAAAGCCAGTGGGATTGCGATAGCCATTTTTTCAAAAATCCGCTTTGATGTTTTAATAATCTTTTAAATGCTTTTTCAACGTTCATTATGCTTTGTTTTACAGATTCTATCACATATAGAGCTATTTGTCTATCTTTTCTTAAATCTTTTGATGGTATCTGTAAATTATTATTGCAAACGAACGTCTTTCCCCTTTTAGTTATCCATACTTTTGTTGAGTTTGCTCTCGGATTATGTTTTGCAATGTGGATATGAATAGGTTCCGTCGGTTTATTTTCATTTGACCAAAAGAAAATTATATAACCACCAACTTTAAAAATTTGAGGCATTATCAAATCCTCCATCCTTTGCAAATTCCATAATTAAATGAGCATTATTTTCAACAAATTCTTTATAATATTCCATTTCAACATCTGAAAACCCGACTATATTCTCCCATGTATAATCCGGCAGATAGCATGTGGCATTATGAAAGCCGTCAAAAACAGCTTTTTCAATATAAACTTTAACCCTGCCATCTGGTTTCATTTCAGAGTGAACCACTTCCGTTGTATCGCTCAATGTCGCATAAGGGTATACCATGTCATTTATCCTCTCATTATTTCAAAAGTTTCCGAAAGTACTATGCGGATGTTTTTGTGGTTAATAACATTGTAGCATAAAAACAGATGTTCCCCTACTATTTTTTTATAAATTCCCCAAGTAAAGTTACACTATCTCAACTTAAATATTCTCTTTTTACAGGAAATACAAGTTATATTTTACCCCCCCCTTTAACACAAGATATGATTTCATTCCAAAACCATTTGGCAAACATAAGCTGGTTTTTTCCTGGACAGCGCATGATTTAAAAGTTATCTTTGGCCATCAAATCTGCGCCTCATCACAGAACCTTTGGATTCCTTCAGCAGATTTTATCTTTTCCAAAAAGTCATTATCGTTATATTTTTCCTTTTCAATCGCCTGATACCTGATGTTACACAGCTCCATGTCACTCGGAAGGCTGACATCATCCAAGTAAATAAGCAGCCACTTCTTTTCCTTCTTTTGTACATAAGTCAGCTCATTCTTGCAGTTTCCAGATACAATGTAAGATTCAGAAAGAAATGCGATAAAATAAGAACAATGGTCAATATGATCCGCAATATTTTTAGCCCACTCAGTACCAGGAACAATCCCTTCATCATACCAGATACGAAATCCTTTCTCTTGAAGATATTCGATTATTCTAAAAACTTCTTCCCTATCTTTATGTGCATAGCTTATAAAGATATATTCTTTTGGACCAAGGTATGGTTTTGGCATTTTGCCGCTGCTTTTCTGATATCTTGTATCATCCGCAATTATATCCTGGTTTTGAAATACAATATGTGGCCCATACTCTTGATCCTCTTTATATGCAACATTCATTGGCAGCGCTACTTCTGTTAAATATTCACACTCAAAAAAAGCCTTATCATCCACATTTTCTATAGATTTTGGGAAGTAAATTTCCACCAAAAACGGTTGATATGAAAAAGCGTATGCGGCAATGTGCGTAGTTCCTTCCAAAACCGTATAAGTCCTCTGCATCTTTCTAGCTGGATACTGTATAAGTGTTTTCATGTCTTTGGAATATAATACCCCGTCTACGGAGCAAAAATATGGGTTGTTTTTATCTACATCTATTTCTTCTAAATCTAAAAATTTATACAATATATCTTGGGTCTCTGGTGGTATCATAAATGATTTTTGTTTTTTGTTTTCCGGATAATATAGAAGCATCTGCCTGTCTTTAGAGAATAGCACTCCATCTATAGAACAATAATATGCATTATTCCTGTCTACGTAGATTGCTTCCAAATTAGAAAAACTATCCCACACTTCTCTTGTAATATTAAATAGGAACCCTGTTTCTTTGAGATCATAATCATCTATGTTAAAATCTAAAAGCTGTTTTGTGTCTTTCGGTATTATATATTCTTTTCTTCCTTTTTCTCTGGGGTAAAATATAAGTTTTTCCCTGTTTTTGGAATACAACACTCCATCGACAGAACAATAACATGGATTATTTTTATGTACGTTTATGGCCATTAATCGATATATATTGAAATTTGGCAGTTTAATCTTATTAACTGAATCAGGCAAATTAATAGTTTCCAGGCATTCTAAAGCTTTAAAAGCAAATGGCAATATACACTCTGTTCCTTTTGGAACATCATATATTTTTTGTGGTTTATTTTGCGGATAATAGATTAGTTTTTTTCTGTCTTTAGAAAATAAAACGCCTTCCAGCGAACTGTATTTTTTATTTTTCTCATCTACATTTATGGAAGATAATTTCCAACAGCAAAAGAAGGCTGGAATGTTAATTTTTTTCAAAGTTTTCGGCAAATGAATTTCATTTACATAGTTGTTATATATAAAAGCGAAAGCCGTAATCGAATATGTTCCTTCCGGTACATAATAGGAAGACGATATCTTTTCAGATGGATACGCAATAAGTTCTCCTGGTCTTCCAAGAACATTGCTCTTTAAAAACAAAACTCCATCCAATGATTCATAGGCTATATTCCATTTATCAATATTTAACGGATACTTCACTCTGATAAATTTATAATCATACATCTCTGATTGTTCAAAATCTATAAAAGAACTCGGAAGATAAATCTGCTCGAGATCTCCATTGAAAGCATATTTAGCAATGAATTTTACCCCATACGGCACAGAATATGATCTCCCTTTAAAACCACGCGGTAAACATAAAAGGGTACTATAATCTTTCGTAAACAGCGCTCCATCTACAGATGAAAAGGTCTCATTTTGTTTATCTACTTCGATCGACTCAATCGATTCACAGAAACAAAATGATTCTTCAATATTTTTCACCGACTTTGGAAGAAAAATTTTTTTTAAATTGCTCTTTGTTGGTTCACAATCACAGAAGCAACTAAAAACAATATTTTTTGTCCCATCCGGAATATGGTACTCTGAGCTGGTGTTTGCAGGAGGATAATATACAAGTGTTTCTTTATCTTTAGAAAAGATTACGTTATCTATCGATGAAAAGATTTCATTCTCCTCACTAATCACTATATATGCTATTTTTGATTTGCAAAACGTATGTATGTTTATTCCAATCAAAGATTTTGGAAAAAAAACTACTTCTAAATGACTATTGGCAAATGCGTAATCGGCCAGACCTTTTGTTCCGTCTGGAATGATATAGGTTCGTCCCTGCTTATTACATGGATAACATATTAAAACTTCATTATTTTTAGTAAACAAAACTCCATCTATAGAACGAAAGTACGGATTGTTTTCATCTACATCTATGGATTCCAGGTCTAATAATTCGGAAAATACGGATGAATGTTGAATCACATTTACCGTTGGCGGAATATAAATTCTTTTAAAGTTATAAAAATCAGCGCCATTTTTTGAATCTAAAAAATCTTCTTCCAATTCTGTAATTCCATATGGGATATTTAAAGTATCATCCGTACACGATTCATACAATATTCTTGCCATATCTTTTGTAAATACAGACATCATTTCCCTCCCTGATATACTGCTGTCATTGAAAAAAAGACCTGTTTATTTATCTCCTGTCATTTGAGGTAAGGACTCTTTTGTTTTATTCACAGGAAACATACATTCATACCTGTCTCTTCGCAGACCTGCCCAGGCTTTCTTTCATCACATAATCTTTGTATTTCAGATATGGATGCTACTTTATTTAAAAACTCCTGATAACCTTCAAAATGATCTTTATAAATCGCCTGCAGTCTGCCGTTAGACATCTGCATTCCTTCCGGAAGGCTGATATTTTCTAAATAAATAAGCAGCCTTTGCTTATTATGCTTTCGTGCATGTTCAATTTCATTTTTACAATTCTCCGAAGCAATATAAGCTTCTGAAATAAATGAAATGAAGTAAGAACACTTACAGATACGCGCTGCAATAGCGTCATCCCATTCCTCTCCCGGCTCAATTCCTTCATCATACCAGATACGAAATCCTCTTTTTTGAAGATCCGCTATCATCTTTAAAACTTCTGCGCTGTTATCATGAGAGTAGCTTACAAAAATAAACTCTTTAGCTCCCTGATAAGCCTTTGGCTTTTTTTCTGCATAGATATAATAGGATTTCTCTAACTCTTGTTCCAATACAGGAATAGACAAAACGGCAGTAGAATCGGAACCCTTTTTTGTCAGCAGAAAAAGGCTCATATTAAAAAAATTTTCGCGGATACTGTTAAACCCACCAGAGAAAGGATTTCGAAACATTTCCCGCAAAACTTCCATTCCGTCCATATCTTTGATAATACGTATAATCCTGATTTTATGTTCTTCCATCTGTCTGCTGCTAAAACTATATGCCTGGTCTACTAACTCCTCTTCAGTCTTGCGGTACCACTGTTCAGTGCCAAGATCCGACTGCAGATCACATAACGCTTCAAACAAGATAGCCAGCCTTTGCGGATTATTGCCGCAATAATACTGTATTTTTTCCCGGATTTTGCTATCTGCGGTAAAATGAAATCTCGACTCTATCTGTCCATATATCTGTTCCATCTGGTTTTGGTGGAATCCTATGATGGGTATTTTTTTAAACAGACATGCAAAATCTGAAAAAGTACGGACAGCGAGCGTGACCACAGCCAACGTCCTGTGGGATGTAATATTCACACCGAGCCAATCCTTGTTCTCACACATGAGTTTAAACAGCATCGCATAATTTATATCTTTTGCAAACAATTCTTTCACATTGTCAAAATGTGTAATGAACAATCTCACGTTCATTTCCTGGCTTAATTCACGACAGATGCGAAATACATCTAAGGTGACCGTTTCGACATCTCTATATAAGACTTTCTCCTCACGCGCCAACTGTTCTATCTTGCATCTGTATTGTGATAACATCTGCAGTTTTTCATACTGGTCATGCATAAGTTCTCTATGATGTAACGACTCATGAAAGGCTGTGTCCAGTTCCCCGATCATCGACACGAACAGGTTTTTGGGATGGTCTTTGGGACATCGAATGTAACAGCAGCATATTTTTTTCTGTACTTTCAGATAAGCTTTGTATTTTTGCAAAAAGGAATTAACAAACATACTAAGTCCGGCTCCCGGCAGCCCGCATATTTCTAAGCAGTCCCCATTACCGTATTTACAGTTCAAATTATACAAACGTTTTAATTCTGTTTCATACTCCACATACTCCATTTCCATCCCATCCCCTCAACCTGTTTTCCACTTATTCAGACAAAATATCATCATATCCCAACTGCCGGAAATTTTTCCAGATCCATTCTTCATATAATTTTACAACAATACGCAGCCCTTCTTTTGTTTTCTCAACAACGCCCCGGCGCATCAGCTCGTCAAGCACCTTGTCCGCTTCCATTTTTGTTTTATTTTTCAGAGCGTGAACCATATTTTGGCGGGATACGCTCCGATTTCTTCTATACTCAAACGCAATCCAGATTAATACTTTTTTATTATCCTCTGCAGATACCGCTCCTTTGCTTAAATTCAGCGGATTATACAGACAGTCAAAATTTTCATGTGTCACGCATCCTGTGTTATACAGTAATTCTATAATCATCTGCTTACTGGCATATATCTTTTGCTGCTCATTCAGACTATTGATCAGTTTTTCACAAATTAACTGGATAAAAAACGGGCTTCCGGCTGATAGACGATAAATCTCATCTGTCACATATGCAAATGGATTCCACTCATATCCTTGTTTCTTCAGCGGCTCGCTAATCAGTTTTTCGGCATACTCTTTTGACAAATAGTGCACATGCACAGGCATTGACGCAGAAAACATGTTGCCAAACCTTACATCCTGAATAAATGAAAGCATTGGTTCACAGCCCACCAAAAGGAGCGAAAATCCGTACTCTTCCGTAAATGCCTTGAGAAATCCTACGAAATCAGGTTTCAGTACCCCGTCGAGAATATTGATATAATATTGCTGGAATTCATCAAACCACAAAAGTATGCGTATCCCCTTCCATCTTTTCTCGCGTTCAAAAACTTTCCGCAGCCGGCTAAGCGTATCTTGAAACTGATGCGTGACAGACAACCGATCGATGCTCTTATAGCGGTCAGATTCTTTTTTCATCTGATGTATTTCATCCTCCAGGCAGAAGCATCCTCTCGTGTCCTTTTCCAACTCTTCAGCCAGTTTATGCAATACATTCGAATAAAACTCCTTAATTGTCTGGTCCGTAATCTCTTCTCCAACAGAAATACTTAAATTTGAATTTCCGCATTTAACGACCAGAAATTTTTCTCCACTGTGTTTCACCTTATAAGCAACATGATTTGCAATGGAAGTCTTGCCTACTCGTTTTTGTCCATGCAAAATAATCGTCGACCCTGGAAAATCGTAAATTTTCTGACATATCCTGTTTATCAGCAAATCCCGCCCATAAAACGTATCTTTCGCCTTTGGATGTTCCGCGTCAAGCGGTGCGCCAGAGTTATACATCTGTATGTATTCCTTGTACTGGATCCGATTTTCCAGCCTGACGCTTAATTTTCTTGTACATGTTTCCTTTTGTCCAATCTCCGGTACCTTATAAGTAAAGTCCACCTGAAACTCCAGATATTCTTTTAAAATGCCGTCCTTTGGATCAGGCAGTTCCAAAAATGCGTATTCCGGGCTGCCGTCTCCTAAATAAGCACATAATTTCTGCCGGTTTCCCGGCATTATTTCTTTGGATTCTAAGATTTCCCCAGATAAATCATTCATTGCCAATCTGCCCTCTTTACAGCTTAACCGCAAATACACACGGACAATACCGGGTCTTGATAAATCCTTTTCTGCAAATAGCGGCTCTGCGATTAACTCTGGTTTTATATCTGCATATCGTACATCATGCATTTCGCAAATCTGATCAGAAAGTTTTTTCGCATATGGATAAATATATTCCACAGTAAAAGAATACATATCCCGTTCCATATCTTCCACCAGTGCAATCCACTCTCTGCGGCAGTTCCGTATAGCCTTAAAATCTTCACGTTCACAAGCCTCCAGCGTTTGTTCCAGCAAATCTAAAAACATTTTAGTCATATTCTCTTCCGGCACCGATAATAACTTATAAAATTGGCTGCTTTTTAACAGGCGAAGCCATTCTGCAAACTCTTTCCATTCGTCATATGGCTCCTCCAGGCTTTGCGGCATCCGGTTAATATGAAATGCAAAATCATTTAACTCTTTTACCATTCTATCCCTGTGCATTCTCATGACAGATACAATGTCTTCATCCGACTGCTGCAGGTTTTTCCCAATCGTTTTCGCATAACAGGAAAGTTTCTGATAAATACAAGGATCGTTATTCCAACAGTCTGTGATAACAGGATCAGATAAAAGCCCTGGATAATACACGGACAAACGGATCAGGCATCTTGCAAACTCCTCGTTTGAAATTTCCTCTTTTCGCGCCAAATACTGCATTGCTTCAGGCAGAGAATCATCGCCATGCCCTTCCCGCTCTTTAAAATACCGTCTGCACATCTGATCTAACAGGCTGTGCAGGCGTTTATCCAAATACTTTGGATTTAAATATTGGCTAAGCCATAATGCCTGCTCCACATAGCTTCTTTGCACATCCAGATTTGACTCCCATTTTCCAATCTCCAGGCTGCTCATACTATATAAGGCTTCCATCAGGTTTTCCACTAAAAACTCATCGCTGTCTGCACATTTATATTTATGTTTCCTGCTATTTAAGACTGCCGCCGCTTTGAGAAAATAATCAGCTGCCTGTGCAATCTGATTTTGATGACTGATTCCCTGCTTATACATCTGATCTGCCAAATTTACGCCCTCTGAACTATCCGTATCGTTATTCAGGTCATATCCATCTTTACGCAGTAGTTTTTCTCCTTTTGCGCACAACAGCGCCGCATAGTTTCCATAATTGATCCGAAGCTTCACCGGAACCCAGCCTGTTTCAAACGCAGCCTGCTTTTTTCTAAAACTCATCCATTCTAAGGCTTGTCTCCTTGGACTTATCTTATACGCCCTGTCCACAGAACGATACTGCGTCAACAGTTGTATGACTGCAGACGCATAATCCGTACTGTTTATAAATTTGTCCAGTTCCTTCCTGCGCTCTTGTGTTTGTCCGGCCTGGAGGCTTGCATACAAATATGCACATACCGCTGCAAGCAATGGCTCTGGCAGCCGCTCGGTTTTGCCAATGCCGCTGACCAGCCCTTGCAATATGATCTCTCTTTGTTCTTTTTTCCTATAAAATCTTCGAAACTGATAGGTCATAATTGCAAGGATATCGGCAGACTCCCATCCCTTCCAGGCCAGATGACGTATATCCAATAAATGCTCCCTGTTTATCAAAGGAATATCCCTAAACATGAGGCTTCCGGGCAGGAATTGCTCCTTGCATTCATTTGCAAACTGACATGCGCTTGTATCATCACCGTAAATCGTAAGCAGATTTATAATTGCTTTTTTTACCTCCATAGGAAGTCTTTGATAGGACTGATAAAAACAGACAGCAGCATGATCAAACCCGAAAACATATGCCCGTTCATGGATATTTTGATAAATATCCATCGCTTCCGTAAAAAATTCTGGCTGATCCGGCGGATTCTTTTTGCTTATTTTCAATAATGCTTCATAGTCTGGAAATATAATAACTTTTTCAAATTCTTTTAAAATCTCTATTGTTTTCTCCAATAACAATAACAGCTCATCCGTACGGTTTTGCATAACGTTCTCCTTTTAGAATGCATGTTTCTGCTTTTCCCATAATTCTGCTACCAGCTTATCAATGATATATGATATTTGGATATTATTCCTGTCCCACTTGCCGTTTATCTCCTGATTTGTCCGGTTCAGCAGCCTGTAATCTGCCATATATTCCATCCCCTGTTCTATTTTTCTGCAGCTGACCCATATCTCCCGATTTTCATCCTCCAAAAATTCATGCACTTCCTCGCAGCTGATGCTTTCTCCATATTCTGCGCATACTTTTACAATCGGACGCAGCAGCATATGCCTTCCCGGCAAAAATTCCTGCAGTGTGTTCCGATGGAATAAATCATTGACCGTCTGGTCTAACATCTCCGTCCGGAATATTTTTTTCTCTTCCAATAATTCTCCCAGCCGGTAAACAGCTGCCGGCCATCCGCACAGTCGTTCCATAACCTGAATCAGTTCTCGCATCGCTAATTGAATGCCTTTGGTCTCCATCAGCCAATGCTGAACCGTCTCCAGGCTAAACGGCTCGAGCCAAAGAAACGGAAAACTGACAATCTCTGAATGAAATTCCATACGTGCCTGATAAGACTTTGCTTCATCACATAAAACGATCAAAATCGGTCTGTCCTGCTCCGGCAGCTGATTTAATTTTGTCCCATATTCTATGATGCTGTCAAATTCCCACATACATTCCGGCAAAATCAGGTTAACCGCTTTGCTTCCTCCCAGTTCTGAAAGTTCAGGAAGAGATTTATCATAAACCGCAAGCGAATAATCCTTCGATTCTTTGAATTCTGATGCAAGTAAATCCTTTAAGCATTTCTCGATCAGATCAAAACCAAGCGCATGATTCCCTGCCACGAACTTTAGACCACCGCTGTTAAAAACAGCGTCTATCTGTTGGTTTGTAAATGGATAACATTTCCCGTCGTCTTTGAACACCCGTCTGCTTAGCTTACTATTGTACATCATTGCATAATCATACTTTTTTTCATATAATGCATACATTTCTGTCAGGATATTTTCCTGCGAGCCAAGCATATTTAATATATTTACTGTCCTGAGCGTATAACGGGAACGATTTTCAAAAACATAACACAAAATACCCAACTGAACAAGCTCATCACATAGGCCGCGGATACTTTCCAAAGAAGAATGCCCTGCAAATAACTCCGGCCATTTATTCATCTCCGCTTTAATCCAATGCAGATCGTATCCTTTGACAATATCATTGGATGTCTCATCCTGTGCTGTATTCGCCGCATCAAAAGCAATACTGAGCGCAATTGCCTTATAACGTTCATCCAGATTTAATGTCCACATAAACCGCTGACTGATTTCTTCTTTTAACGCCAGATCATTTAATACCTCTTCAATGTTCTCCATATAAATAACAACCGGCAGACTCGTATTTTTTTTATCCCTCAAATTCGTCGTCAGATAATTGTGCAGGCTCTTGCAAAATACCTGGATCAGGCTCGGGTAATAATTGGTTTCCGCCAATATCCGAATAATCACATCCAAACTATCAAAACGGTATCCCATCACTTCAAAAGGCTGCCGTATCAGATTAATGGCATCCTGAAGTTCATCATTTAACAGCGGGCCAATACTGATCGGCTCCCCCCAATGCACCAAAGGATGGTTTGGCATGGAAAATGTCCGGTATACATTATGCAGTCCTGCAAAAACAACTTTAAACTGCAAATAGGTTGTCGTCATCAAACCATTCATTTTACTTGTTACTGAAAAATTTTCCTTACTTTCTGCCAGCAAAAACTGATCGGCTTCGTCTAACAGCAGCAGCAGCTTTCTTGTATTTTTCTGCTGTATCCATATCCCTATCTCTGTAAGAAGCGAATCCATATCCGGATATTCCCTGCCAGCCGGCAAAACATCTTTGCTGATACAATTTTTGATAAGATTGGTCAATAACAAATCTGTATTCACAACCGTTTCCGTAGGAAGTTTTATATAATATACAAAATGATCTTCCTCTGGCTGATGCTGCTCCAGCTCAATATTTTTTAACAGCGCTGTCTTCCCAAGCTGGCGGCCGCCATATACTGCACATACATTTCCTTTTAATCCCAGTTCTTCTTTGGCTGCTTTTCTGCCATAAAACATTTCAGGATGCACAACCCCAAGAGACGACGTATACATCGATTGGGCAGAAAAAGGAACTGTAAGGCTATACAACTGCGGCAGCAATAATTGATTACGGCTTTCACAGATTGTCGCAAGTATCATATCATCAACTACCAGAAAAGAGGCTCGCGTCTCCAACATCAAGTGATACAACTCTATCCTACGACTATAGGTTAAAACACCAAACAGCAGAATAACCATCGGTATCTCTTTATGACAGCTTTCATAAAGACGGTGCAGCTTGTCCGGCGCCTGCGCCCCTCCCTGAAGACAAAGCATACGTATTCTTCCTCCGGATTTAGAACCAAATAGTGGAACCTGGCATTCCGTTCTTGAATATGAAGGTGAAAAATACATATCAAACTGAACTTTAAGCCTGCCATCATCTTGACTGCAGATCTTATTCTCCAACTTTATCTTCTGCCACCCAAGCAATTCAAGTATTTGTTTCAGGTTCTCATCATCCGGCTGCTTATTGTACTGCAGATCTGCTTTTGTTTCATACCAAAATCTAAGAAGTTTTGCCCGGTTGTATCCGGCGCTTTTTGAAGCTCGATTAAAATCAAACCCCTTCCATAAAAGAGTATGTTTTACGGCTTTCTGAAGCTGTTCTGACAATTCTTTAACCGTCGTATATGAAAGCAGCGTTTTTTCTTTTTGTGCATATATCTCTTTCTGAAAATATCGATCAGAAAAGAAATCTTTTTCCTGCAGCCCTGTATCCGTTAGTTTTGGATTTTCCATCCACTCAAAAACAGCCGCATAATTTCCTTCGTCAATCATAGCATACAATTTTTCCATCCGGTTTGTGTCCGTATTTTTTGTCCATTTCTGTACTCTGCTTTTTAACATTTTACGAAATTTTACATTTAAGGCATCGATTTTTTTGTCACAGTTACGCAGCATTGCACAGATCATGCTTACATCTTTCGGATCCTCCAGCATACATTCTATCTGGGTAAGCATCGTCTGGGCCGATTGATATTCCTTCTCCATCCATCCGCTATGTACGGAAACCTCATACAGCTTTTTTTTCAATTTCCTGATATCTTTCGGCAACTCTTCCAGACGCTTGTTAATCCTTTCTCTATAATACTCCCTGAAATGCGCATATTGATCCGAAGGAAGCATTTCAAACAAAATACCACATCCTGAAAATGCGTCTGCTTCCATAAAATCTTCCAGATTTTCCTCTGCCGGTTTTTCTTTTCCCTGCATCACGCTTGCTAAAAACTGCAGACGTTCCAACGGATCTTTGCATGTATAACGATAGATCCCAAGCTCATTTTTCTGAATCGCCGTACTTGGAACTGCACAAAGCCGATAAACATGCTGCACATATGGCTTGCTGTGCAAAGGCAGCTCCTCCGATTCGCCCATTAAATAATCCATTACGGAAACAAGCTGTCTGGTAACAGGACGTAATACTTTTCCTGTGGATTCCTCCGCATAGGCATTTAACCTTGGCCGGTTCACCTGATAAAGTTGCGCCATTTCTTCTATGAAATAAGAAGATATTTCTTCACTGTTATAGTTACACGGCGTTTTAATCAGATCCATCCATTCACGGATCGTCTGCAGGTACTCGCGGATTAGCTGTACCATTTTCGGTCTGTTGCTTTTCACGGATTCTTTTCGGCATTTATATTTTTTCTGCCCATTTTC
Organism: uncultured Eubacterium sp.; assembly: GCA_910584595.1. GTDB lineage: Bacteria > Bacillota > Clostridia > Lachnospirales > Lachnospiraceae > Eubacterium_J. Next base: position 20,034 of record CAJUBQ010000002.1, on the reverse strand, counting down.
AATCATATCATCTATAAAATCATCGTACGCATTTTTGCCTGTGTTTTTTTGTTCGGAGAAATATTCTCTGGCAGTTCGATATAATCCCTTCACGTCAGGTTCTATAATTCCATACGCCTGAATTTCAGCATCTACGCTTGTCAAAAGTTCCTGCAAAATACCAATACATTGATCCTTGCTGCAGATATCCGTCATAATTGTCTTTTCTCTTCCATAAGGCAAGCTTGCTTTTGTCATATTTTGGAACTTCACAGAAGCTTTTTCCATTACAGCCTTTATCTTTTTTAAACGAACGCAATAATTACGGTGTGCCTCTATTGCAGAAAGATCCAAATACGCTAATTTTTCCCTTTTGTTCAAAAGCGCCGAAAGCCACGGATGCAAAAATTCCGGCAGCATTTGTATCATTTCTTTGCCAAACTTCACTTCTTTGCTGCAATGTGCAATTGGGATCATAGCTAAAGCCACTGCTGTCTTTTCATATTCCAAAAGATGTTCCGTCTGCAGAAACGGCTGACAGCATAAACATTGCCGGATCGTCTCTTTATCTGTGATCGGCAGATAAAGCCCGATTCCTACCAGATCAATAACCGCAGGTTCTACGCACCTGCATAAACTGTGAAATGTATCAGCCAATTCTCTTGCCAGTGCAAACTGCCCATGATGCAGTAAATCCCAGCACATCTCTTCAGCTCCAAAATCGTCCTCCTGCTTTTGAAATTCCTCGGCTTTGATTACCTGCATCCATTGATCTATGATTTTCAGGCATTCTATATATAAGGGTTCTAATATAACCTGTTTTTTAGGAAATATTTTATGTTCATTGTTAATATGTTTGGATTTTTGTTCTGTAACAGGCTTTGCATTTTCACGGTCTTCATCCAGGCCTGTTTCTTCTGGAAGTATTTCTTCTGGAAGTATCTCTTCCGAAAGTATTTCTTCTGAAAGTATTTCTTCTGAAAGTATTTCTTCCGAAAGTATTTCTTCTGGAAGTTCTTCTTTCGAAAATATTTCTTCTGTAAATTCTTCTTCTGTAAGCATTTCTTCTGTAAGTATTTCTTCTGGAAGTTCTTCTTTTGAAAACTCTTCCTGTGAAAATTGATATTCCTCTTCATCCACAATGCCGGCATTCAATTCTTCTATGTAACGATCACAAATATCATAAGCAGTAGCCAGTCTGTCATCCACAGGTTCTAAACATGAAATTTTTTCCGACTCTTCTTCACCCGCTGCTGGTTCTTCCAATATTTCTATTCCCGGCTCTTCTTCACCCATTACTGGTTCTTCCAATATTTCTGTTACCGGCTCTTCTTCCTCTGTTTCTTTCAACGTTTCCGCTATCGACTCTTTTTCCTCACTATCTGCTGCTTCTAATGTTTCCGCTACCGGCTCTTTTTCCTCACTATCTGCTGCTTCTAATGTTTCCGCTACCGGCTCTTTTTCC
>CAJUBQ010000002.1:0-18490 GCA_910584595.1 uncultured Eubacterium sp. | reverse complement strand
TCACTATCTGCTGCTTCTAATGTTTCCGTTACCGACTCTTTTTCCTCCGCTGCTGCTTCCAGTGTTTCCGTTATAAGCTCTTCTTCCACTGCTGGTTCTTCTAATCTTTCCATTGCAGGCTCTTGTTTACCCGTATCTGTTGTCTCCAAAGTGTCCGCTACTGGTTCTCCTTCTCCTGCATCCGGTTCCTCCAATATTTTCGTTACAGGTTCTTCTTCCGCTGCTTCCTCCAATATTTCCGTTACTGGCTTTTCTTTCTCCGCTGTTTCTCCCAGTGTTTCCGTTACCGGCTTTTCTTTCTCCGCTGTTTCCCCCAGTGTTTCCGTAACTGGCTTTTCTTCTTCCGCTGCAGTGTCCACTATGGATTTGGTTTCGTTAACGATACTGCGTCCTGCCGCACTCTTTCCATTCTCATCATCCAAACGCAAATCTGTACCATTTGCCTGGTGCAAACACCATGAAACAAAAGATTGGATAAAATCATCCCGCTTTTTACAGAGGGAAGGTATACAGTCTTTTCTTTTTTCCTGAAAATGTTCAAACGCAGCTTCTTCAATCTCAAATGCGTTTTTTAAATAACTCTTATGCTCCACGCTGATTTCATCTGTAATCTCTAAGATAGATACTGCTTTCAAATATTTTTCCATGAGTACATACAGATAATCCACCTGCTGCACTTTTTCGAGCCATACATCAACCGCAGCGGCAAATATATTGTAGGAATTGATAGAATCTTTATCCAATAAACATTGATTCACTTCCATAATTAGCTCTTTTGCATTCTGAGCCACTTCTGCCTCTGTAAAATTCTGTCTGGCATTAAAAATATCCGGTTCGATATGCCACTCGCTTAAAATGCCTGCAATTTCCAATAACCTGGTATAATTCTGTTTCATATTTTCCAGTAATTGAATATCATAAAGACTTTCGATTCTTTCAACCGGGTGAGACAATATTTGTTGTGATACCTGATGAAACACATGACAGCATTCTAATATTTTCATAACCCCTCTCCTCTTCTCCATTTCGGTACAGACATATGTACAACCTGCAATCTAAATCATAAACAACTATTTTTAATAGATTATCATAGTCACTTCATATAATCAACTACGTTCTTGCTGTTACAGCCGTATACTTCAACTGAAAGATCACTGATCCACTTTTCCGAAATTGTGTCACTGTCCTTTCGCCGACTCAAAAACATAGATATCTTTTCTCTCCACCAATTTCGCATCAGGAAGTCCCAAAACGCTCTCTGCTTTCATTGGACACCACCTGTAATAGGCTTCCGGCCGAAAATAAAAGCTGTGCCCACAAGATGGGCAGGTATAGCAAAACATGCCCTGCCCGGCCTGTTGGAGATCCGCTTTGCGAACCACATGGTAAAACGAGGTGCTTAGAGGAAAGAGGAACTCCTCCTCGCTGTAATGGACATGCTTGCTTTTTTGTTTACACGTAGGACACTCCAAAATAAAGTCATCCCAAAAGCTGCTCGAATCCGGTCGATTCCCCCAATAAGGACGCAACAGCTCCTTTATCTCCGGTATCGTTATGGCAAATTCGTCCATCCATTTGTCTGGCCCCGGGAGGAAATTGGCTACGGTTTTGGCTGCCAGCTTTCTAAACTTTGCATTCCTGACGTAACCAATAGAATTCGTTCTGCTGTTCGCGAAATAGAGCCTTATCGTACGCAGCGTCCGCTGACTGAGCTTAGGCAGGAGCCGCCGCTTCTCTTCCAGATTCAAATATGCTTTGACCTGGAAGCCGCCCTTGTTCGTATCAAATTTTGCAACATAGATATCAGGGCAGTGCTCAGGCAATGCCGAAAGAATGTAACTGAGTGTAATTCGTTCACTCAGCGTCCACCAGGACTCCCAATAGTCTGGAGTGTCCAAAATCCAAAACTGCGAGCAGACAAAAATAAGTTTAAAGGTATCGCTTACTACTTCCCACCGCCGCTGAAGGGTCATCAGTTCCTTGGAAAGCTTTCCGGGCGGGAAATAACCGATCTCATTTTCCGGGATATTCTGGGTCTTAGAAATAAATTGAATCAAAGACTCTACGGTATAGCCGTCTTTTTGAGGTTTCCGGCCGGAAAAATAACCGGAATAACGGCTGCAGTAGCTCACAAAGACTTGCAGCAGCTGCCGGTAACTGACTCCCTCTACATCATAATCCGCCTCTGTCCTAGTAGCCAGCGCTATTATCCTGTCCTTGACAGAAAGTTTATAAAAATCATCTCGTAAGATCTTCCTGGAATTGGGAAGCTCCAAACGGTTCAAAACACCCTTCAGCCACGAAAGGATTTCCGGATTGGTCAGACTTTCCGGGTAATGTGCAGTCCCTGTCCTGAGATATCTGGGATATCCTCCCTTCCACGTCCCGACCACGTTGAAAGGAAGAATTGTCCGTGACACAACAAGCACATACTCGGAAAGCAGCATGACTTCCATCAGTGCATCATACTGCTGTCCTGGTTTTTCGCCTTCCAGCGACGCATCGAAAATTATGACATCGTCACACATAAATGCGTCTCTGCCTACCAGGGTATCGTTCTCTCGTAAAACAACCTCCACATCAAGTCCCCGGATGCCGCTGCGCTCAAGCTCACACTTTGTCTCTCTGTATAGTTCGTCCCCTTGAGGGGTGCCGCATTTAAAATAAGATATTATAACTTTTTCTCTCATGTACCTTCCTCCTTTAATCCTACCTGACGGTGAATGATCCAAGTTGCATGTTTCATTGCATATACAAGGATTGGATCGTTATATTTTAAATGTCATTTTTCTTAGACTAACATAGTTTTTATGTATTATCAACTACATCTTGATAATAAACCATTTGGATTGATTCGAGTCATTATTTGTGTTACTTTTCAAATATCATTCTATTTTGTATGCTTGATCCATCTTCTTTTTCATGTTATCATAAGTGGACGACAATTGTTTTATTTTAAGGAGGTCATATAAATGGACGATGAAAAATTTATGAAAATGCTGCAGTATCATAATGACCTGCATTTTTGTCTCCTTATCGTGTTGTATTACAAAAGAACTACCCAACCGATCAATCACTTAGAGCAGCTGACAGACAATTTTCCTGAAAATATATTGGCTGACCTTCCGCCAGCAATCCAAAAATTACTGGAATTATATGATTTTGAAAAAAAGCTGTCTTTGATAAAAAAAGAAAAATACAAGGAACTGCTTTCTGAGAAATATGATTATTTGACAAGGGAGATAACTACTGCTTTTAGCCTTTGGAAAATATTATTTCGACATTTCGCCAAACTTTCTGTAAAAGATCCCGAGCTGCCAGGAGAAATTTTTTCTTCACTAAAGCTTCCCTTTATCGGAGAATTAAAAAATTCGCTGTATGCAGGCGAAAATTTTACAAATGATACGCTTTCAGAACTTTTATGTATTCTTGTACAGATAAGGAATTATGAGGAAATACATATTATAAATTATGAAGAAGGTACTGTTCAGATTCCGAAATGTCTGGAAAATGTCAGAAATGATTTGTTTTTCAGCGAAGATTTGATAGATTCCATGCTGCAAAGAATCACCGTAGTGCAGGATGCTCCGTTTAGCTTTTCGTATCTATATCAATATGTGGAACACCATGCCAGTCAGGCATTTATTCTCATCATTGGCATAGAGCGTTTTGTTGAATTTCAAAATAACGGTGAAATTCATATGCAGCTGGCAAATTCTTCTCTTCACCTGCATACGAGTGATGACGCGGACTGGAAAAAATTATTTGATCGTCTTTGCAGTCTTCATGCACTTATCAAAGATCACCGTTCCTTCTTATTTACCGTTTATGTCATTGACCGGCAGCCGGATGATTCTATACAAAATATGATGCAGTATTACAGCGATACTATGCCATTTAACCTTTTTATAGATGAATCACGTACAGCTTCTTCGATTTCTGATCGAGAAAAAACCTTGTATAAAGAAATCTGGTATCGAATTTTACAAGATGACCATCCGTATGAAAGAATTTTAGAATGTGAAAAGCAGTTATCCATCGTAAATTTCAAAACTTTGAAGGCGCATTATTATTTATCTCACAATGATTATTTGCATGCGATTTCTGAACTGGAACAGCTTAAGGAAAACGCAGACTTCAGCTCAAACATGCTGCTGGCACAGCTTTATCTGATGTCTGGAACTGCTTCAAAGGCATATGGCATATTAAAAGAACTCTATCAGGCAGACAGATATTATCCAAATCTGATGCATTCTATTTTATATGCGTTAGAAACCAGTGATAACACAAAGGAGCAGTTCTCATGGATTCAAAAAGGAATGGCTTTATATCCAGATGATCCTGTGATTGTACAGTATCTCGCGAATTATTACACAAAACATGAAAGGTATAAGGAAGCGGCAAACGCATGGAAAACTTATTATGATCTGACAAAAGAGCCTTTTTATATTCTGCTGTATGAAATAAACATACTTTTAAGCTCGTTAGACAAATCACAATTCAAGTATCTTTCATCATGGGTCAATGAAAAAGTATACTTATATCCTCAATATGCAGATGAAATATACAGCAGAATCGGCAATATCCTATACGATAAGCAAAGTCATGAAAAAGCTTTGCCGTATTTTGAAAAAGTACGTGAATCTTTTGAGGAACCTTATTGCAATATCGTAAATAAAAAAATGAGTATTTATTATCATATGTACTTTAAAAAAAGCACCAGAAACGTATCTCAGACGCAGATGGCAGATTTCATTTCAAAGCTTATCAGGCACATATTGATAATAACTTATTGTGAACAGTCTGTATATGCGTGGAGCCATTTTGTTCAGCAATCGTTTTCCTATGACCAATGGGAAGCTCTCCTGCGCCAGATGACGGCTGACTTTCTGTTGGAATTAGCTGGCAGCTATTTAAATGAACCAGGCAAAGATACCAGACTGCGAGTGCAAGAATCTTCGATTGCCAATTTTGACAGCCTGTTTGAACATTATGAAGGCGGTATGGTCCCAAATCAGGAAAAGATGAATATCGATGAGTACTTAATCCTGGTGCTTTCGCATGGCAAAGCAAAAATCTCCCAGGGAGATATTCAGGCTGCAAATGATACAGCATACACATGTTTCAGGCTGGCAGGAAGTTTTGACGATTCTTATCATAAAACGATCAGTATGTGTTTTGGTTTGCTGCTTTGGTCTGACGCGAGTATGGCAATTGGCGCTTATGCAGAAAGTATGCTTTCTTTTCTTGCGGCCGCTGAGAGTTTATTAAACATAAACGAGGCTGTGCTTTTACATACTTATGGAATTGTTTTCGAACAGTTTTTATATTTATACCTGACATCCGCTGAAATCACATTGGATGCTGAAAGTAAAACTTTACTGGAAAAATATTTTAATCAGATACAGAAACCAAAGGTAATCCTGTATTATCTTTCAGGAATGTATGCAGATATCATTCAAATGAATCCGCCGGCAATCAAAAAATTGATGGATATGATGGAAGAGGCGAATATTTTTATATCTACAAAAGAAGAAGACTTACCGGGCATTCTTTTTATTGACAGCCTTATTTTATCATTTGCAAAAACCGGTGAACCGGATATGGCTGCAACCTATATTCGTCGGTTCTATCCGGCTATTGCAACGACACTTTCCTGTTCTATTCATATTGCACATTTGTTCCTGCTGCGGTATCTAGATATACTGGCTGCAGCAAAAGACGATACATTAGCCGTTTTATTATTTTTGGAACTGCGCTCTATTTTGGAAAAATTACGGGAAGTATCTTTCAGCGAAGAGCGTTCTTTCCTTGGTACATCACTGGACCGCATTTACCGGAAAATGCTTCCTATTCTTTGCAAAAAAGCAAATATGTCTCAGGGAGAATTAACATCGGATGATCTGTGCAACTGCATTCTGATTGATTTTGTTCCAAAATCGATCATTGAAGAAAGAAACCGAAATCGGGAAATGACAGCAGATGCATCTTTGTCTGAAAAAGAACAGCAGTATTACCAATTATTTGACCTTTTAAATCAAGTGAAAGACAAAACTATGAATCATCCGGTCTATCGAACAATTGCAGATGAGTTTTTAACACTGAAAACGTATCTGGAACAAAATGATCCGAAATTTAAGCCTTTAAAAGCCTACACTTTGATCGGCTGTCATGATGAAAATCCTTTCCGGTTTCTGAGTCATAAATTAGAAAAAGGGGAATTATTTTACAGAAATATTTTGACAGAAGATATGCTCGTTCATATTTGGGTTGACAAAACCTCATTTCAAGTCAGCTGTGAAGCAATCCATACAGATCAATTACATGCCCTGCTTAACCAATTGGATACGATGGTCAATGAACCTGTATGGAAGCTGGAAGAAACTGTTTTGAGCGATTATATTCATTTATTCGAAGATATCACACAAGTGCTGTTTGGCCCTCTGCTTAACAAAATAAATACAGAGCCTTTTCAGACTTTATACTACATGCCGGATTATCTGCTGCGTTATGTCACACCTAATTTTTTAAGAATCGATGACAAATGGGGCGTAGAATACTTTCAAAGCATAGAGCTTGTGATCGACTATAATAATATAGGAAACCATAAAAGAAATCCGCATTCGTCTGTGAATCGGTTTTTCGCTTCCAAATCCACGAAAGGCGGCTCTCAGAAAATCAGAAAAACGCTTCTTGATTTTCCGTCTTATTCAGAACTGATACCGGATGAAGATGGACATATCAGGCTGAAAGAATCTGTAAATATGCTTGTGATTGCAGCGCATGGAATCTCTCAAACATATGGACAATCTTATTACGGTGCAAGAAAGCTGGAAGTATCCGCAAAAAAGCAGACTGATTTCAATGAATGGATTCTTTTTCATTCCTTTGCGGTAGAACACGCTCTTATCATCGCCTGCAGCGGCGGTACGCCGACAGATGAGAAAATTGAGCAAAATCATGGCGTGTGGAACGCAATATTAAAAAACAATGTAAACGATATTTTGTTGTGCAAATGGGACGTTTCTACTGAACATACGAATCGATTATTAACTAAAATCCTGCTGGAAATGCAGGATGGCAAATGTTTACTGAGCGAAGCATTAAACAAAGCGCAGAGAGAACTGACAGACTTAAATCCTGCTCTTTGGGCAGGACTGGAAGTATGGAAAAATCATTAATGTATCATTCACAGTTCCTTTATGATCTTACCGATTTTATCTTCCACCCTTCCCCACGTATATTGTTCTTCCACATACCTTTTCGCCTGTCTGCTCATTTGCATATAAGCCTCTTTGTTACAGTGTTCCATCTCATTCAGCTTTTGCTCAAACTGTTGATATCCCTCATAATATACTGCCCCTCCGCTTCTGATACAGTGTCCTTTTAACACCTCACATGCCCCGTTTACAAACCCTGGCGTACCAAGCGCCATACCTTCCAGCAGCGCAAGTGACAGGCTTTCATATCTGGATGGAAGCCACAGCCACTTCGCTCCTGCTATGGCTGCATATTTATCTGCCTCCGAAACAAATCCCAAATAGTGAATATCTGCATGTACCGGAACTTCCATTACAGCTTTTCCGACAATTACCAGCTGCATACTGCTGTCCGGATGCATTTGTTTGTATTTTTGAAAGAAAGTAAACATTTCTTCACAGTTTTTTCCTGTATCTATCCTTCCTGCGTATATGATATATTCGCCTGAAATCTGATAATCAGCCCGAAATTTTAAAACAGCAGATGAGACTCCTTCGGGTTTATGCAGCTCATCTGGAAGATCAATGCCGACTCCTATCACATCATTCGGCACGTGTGCATTTTGAAATTTACGCTGCACAAATTCTTTCTCTTCCTCTGTCAGATATAAAATTGCTGCTGACTTTAGAAACAGTTTTCGAAATACAGGCAGATCAATATATGGTTCGTCATGTGCAGTTGGAATCAGAATGGATTTGCCAGCAACTTTTGGCAATCCCATAGCTGTTGCATAATACAGATAAGTAACGAAAAAAAAAGCATCATAATCTGACTCATGTGCCTGTACATATCGAAGCAGCCTGGGAACTACCGGCCCCTGTGCATAGATCCACTGGCGATCGATATGAATGCCTATTTTTTTTAAGACAAAGGTACATTTTGTAATGATGCGAAACAAAAGGATATTCCGTCTGTGCTTTACCGGAAAGCGAAGGACTTTCACGCCATGAATCTTTTCTGTTCCAGCCGGATAATGATTTTCCCATGTATCATAATCCAAGGCAGTTGTTGTCAGTACGGTCACATCGAAACTTTCCCGCAAATGCTCCGCAAGCAGTCTCGTATAATATTCTGAACCACCGTTTACCTCTAATCCATATCTTTGATTAACGATTGCTATTCTCTTCATTTTTTTCTAATTCCCTGTAAATTTCTTCTAATCTTGCTTTCATGCGGCCGGCTGCACGTTCCATGCTGAGCGTTTCTTTAATATGTGCTTTTGCACGTATTGACAAATCGTTATAAAACTCTTTGTCTTCATATAATTTTTTCATATAAGCCGCAGCCTGATGAATATTCGGATCTGCCCAGCGGCATCCGGCATGGAAAGGGGGCAGTTCCTTTTCAAGCGTAAGAAACTGATAATCTACCATACATGCTGTTTCTTCATTCATAAACTCTGTGTTTGCTGACCAATTTGTAGCGATCACCGGTGTTCCAAGCAGCATTGCTTCTGCAAGCACTAAACCAAACCCTTCCGCCCGGTGCAGCGATACGATCACATCTGCGCATTGTATCAGGTTATTGACTGCATTTTTATCTAAGATCTCACGAATAAGGTAAATGTTTTTGTATCCTTCCATAATCGTACGAATATAGGATTCCTCTTCTTTCGTGGCATGATTCATCTTGATGACCAAACCTGTCTGTTCATTTGTTTTGTCAAACGCCTGGCGAAATGCCTGCATCACTGCAGCCGGGTTTTTTCGTTCTGCACAGCTATAGCTGTCATACATCATCAAAAATAAAAACCGGTCCTCAGGCAGTCCAAAATCTTGTCTCGTACGTTTTTCCTGCACTTTGGCTTCTAAATAATACGGCATACATTTAACCGGAAGTGAGGTTTTCTTTTTGATTGCTTCGCAAGTAAAAGCAGATGGCGCCCAAATCTCATCCAGACACGCGAAATATGGGGTCCATTCGTCTGGAAAATCTTCTAATTCCCAGAGCCAAAATGCAATATTATAGCGGTAATCCCATGTATGTTTATCTATCTGGCAATAGGCCGTTCCCAATTCCAAAGGGTTAATATGAATCAAATTAATATCATACAGAAGTTTGGAAGAAATTTTATCATCCCAGGAATGATCTCCAAGATTGTCCGCTCCTGATGGTGAATATTGATAGATGCCGTATGGAATACCGGTATGTGCAAGGGCAGACGCAACCAGGCGGCAGCTCTGACCAAGACCTGCCTCCAAGCGTATGTTGCCAATAAGGTTTACTCCTTTTACATAATGCCCTGCTTCATAAGGCCGAATATCCCCCTGCAGTCTGCGAAAGTTTCTTTCGATCATTCTGCTTCTGATCTTTCGCAGCAGCGAAAGCGGCATGCATTTTACAAGCAAAGGTTTCACTATGCCTGCTGTATATAATATCATTTTTGTAATTCCCGCCATTGCCTGTCTCCTAAAATTCTAACCATGATTCTGACTGCCTGGCCAGTAATGTTTTGTATACTTTCATTAATCTGTCTGCTGATTTTTGCCAGGTAAATGTCTGCGCCCTTTTTTGTGCACGAATCTCCAGTTCCCGTCGGAAAGCCGTATCTTCCAAAACCTTCTTCATTGCCTCATATATTTCTTTTTTACTTGCGGGATTTACAAGTATTCCTGCATCTTTTACAACTTCCGGCAAAGAAGAAGTATTGGAAACTATCACCGATGTGCCGCAGGCCATTGCTTCCAGCGGCGGCATACCGAACCCTTCGTATACGGATGGAAACACAAAGGCCAGCGCCCCGCACATCAATGCAGGGCTGTCTTTTTGATCGATATATCCCGTAAAATACACTTGATGATGTAGCTGCAGCGCTTTCACTTTTTCGTATATCTGTCTGCAGTTCCATCCCCTTCCTCCCGCGAGTATCAGCAGCGGCGCTTTTTCTTTTTGCGCCTCTTTTTTTTGAACCAGCTTCGCATAGGCACAAATCAGCTGTTCCAGGTTCTTTCGCGGCTCTATGGTTCCTAAATACAAAAAATATTCTCTATCGATATCTATACCGTATTTTTCTTTTGTATTTTGAATCTGCGTCTTTGAATAACCTGGATGATAGGCCGTATGGTCAACGGCACAAGGTACTACTGTTATCTGCTGATCCGGTACTTTTAAATATTTTACAATTTCTTTTTTACTAAATTCGGATATCGTAATGATATGGTCTGCATGTTGGCAAGTACGTTTCATACTGGCTCTTAACCAATTGCGGGTTTTAAAGCTGACCGTTTTGGGATAAGCCCGATAAGCCATATCGTGAATAAATGTAACAGCTGCTCCTTTGATTCCAGGCGGCGCGGTAAAATCGAAAAACTGCGTAATATCCGGCTTGGAACGAAAAAACAGCTGATATGGAATCGGTAAAATCAGCCATAGTATTTTGTACAATGCGTAAGGCAACCATCCGCACACATCTATCCGGCATCCGGCATCTTCGTAAACTTTTAAATTATTTAAATTCTCTTTTTTTTGAAACAGAGAAAAAATTTGTATGATACATTCATTTTCCGGATATTTTGCCAGTTCTAAAATGAAATGATGCGCTGCCCAGGCGATTCCTGTCTTATTTGTATGGTTCAATAATTGTCCGTGAAATACAATCTTCATATTTATGTTCCATTGTTTCTGTTTCAATCTTCATGGTTTCATATTTATGGTTCATTATTCTTTTTTATATTTCTGTTTCTTTATGTGAATTTTCATATATATCAATCATTTTTTATTTTTGTACGTTTTTGCAATTGCTCAAACACCTTACGGTGCCTTTTTATCATTAAGTCGTGTGTATATTCTTTTTGTATAACCTGCAATGCATTTTGTCCGTATTCCTGCCGCAGTCGATGATCGATTGCCAATGTTTCCAACGCAGCTGCCAATTCACGTACGCTTCCCGGCTTTACCGTCTTCCCTGTGATACCGTCGATACTGACATAAGGTACGCCGCTGTTTAACGCCGTATTAATCACAGGTTTTCCAAATGCCATAGCCTCCAGCTGTACGACTGCAAATGCTTCCGCTTTTGATATGGATGGAAGTACGAGAAAATCACATGCCTCTATCTGTTTCATTTTCTCTTCTTCAGATATCATCCCTGTAAACATAACATTTTTAAGACTTAATGACTCTGCAAGATTCCTTAATTCCTGTTCCAGCGGCCCGCTGCCAACCAGCACAAGACTACAGTCTTTTTGCCGCATCGTTTTTCGATGCTGCAAAACAGCAAACGCTTTCAGCAAAATATCGCATCCTTTATACCATACTAAACGTCCTATGAATAGAATCCTAATCTGAGAATTGTTACTTCCATCCTCATACGTCTTATGCTCCTTCTGAAAACTGTTTTCTGCAAATACTCTGCCCCTCTGCAGACATTCATTACTTACGCAGAAAGGAATAATGCTGCATTTTTTCTGAAAACGGCGGAGCGCTTCAGAATTTTTAATGTTGCCTTCAGACGATACTAAAATCCTGTCTGCTTTTTTAAGCGTATGCATAACGAGGGGACGATAAAATGGCGCCATCTTTTTATATTTTTCAAATCCGCAATGCCACCATACTACCAAACTACCGGAATACAGGCCGAACAAAACTGCCAGATCAGCCATCGGATACGGAAAATGGTAAATAACAATATCTGAGCGTTTTGTTCGCTTCTTTACTTCAAACAAAAACTGAAGCGAAATTGGCGTCGACAGTAAATCAAACAACTGTCTGCATCTGCATACCGCCACGCCCCGGTAACTTTCAAATACACTTTTTTTATGTCTGGAATTCTGGCATACAATAATTTCCTGTTCACAATCAGAAAATCCTTCCGCTATGCTTTCCATCACCTTTGCAATACCGCCTCCGTTATCCGGCCAGTAGATTTTAAATAATTGTGTTATTTTCATAGACTTCCTTTTATCATGGTTATCAAACAAAACGTGTTCTTATAGTATATATTATTTCTATTTTTAGTGACTATTAGTATTTTATTCGGTTTTTTAATCTTTTGCAACTAAAATCCAAAAATTTAGTAATATTAGACAAGTTCTGTTTGATCCTAATGGAAAGAATTACCGATATTAACAACAAAAAAAGTTTTGCAAATATTTTATTATCAAAAAAAGAATGTGCTTTTATTTTAAAAAATAAAAGCACATTCTTTTGTATTAATCCACAAATACTGATCTGCAATATTCTTTTTTATATAATAAGGAACTATTAAAAAGTTATTTTTGAACAGTTCCTAAGTTATTGATAAAACAAGATCTTATCTCTGTTTCCAACGACTCATCTGCCAATGCTGTTACTCCCCTTATAATATGTAACTTTGTTAAAAAAGGCTCCATTCATGCCGCACTTAGCCTTCTGCCGCCATTAAATGGCTGGCATTATGGCTGTTTTCTTCTCTTTTGTACTGTTCTTCTTCCAGCTTATCCACTCTCTTTTCCAATGCATCTACTCTTTTTAAAAACAACACGGTATTATCATTTTCTAATCTGGTGATGCTGTAATACTGATTTAATTCGTCTACCTGATCCTGCACCTTTTGAATCTTATCTTCTAAAATAGTTCTTGTACGCTCTAATTCTTCTAAAATAAGATTTTCTGTCCTTGTAAGTTTCTCCTCTACCTTCGCCATCATAGATGCTTCCAAAATCACAAGTTTTTCATCCATTACAGATTCCATCATATTTTTTAAGATGACGATATCCTGCTGATCTAACATACGCTTATTCCCCCTTTCTCTGTTACTCTATTGTAACATATTTTTCCACTATGGCAAGTTTTTTAAAAATACAAGGCAAACAGTATAGAACAGTATAGAACAATATACTACTCCCTTTTCATATAGTTTGGAATAAAAAGCAACAACATCAAATAAAACCTCTGAAATGGCATCCAGAGGTTTTATCCGATTCTTTCTTATGATTTTGCTTCCATATGAATGACTTTTTTCGGGCACTTTTCTACACAAGCGCCGCACCCGGTACATTTTGTATAATCAATATGTGCGATATTATCTGTCACATGAATAGCGTCATGTTCACAGTTTTTCTCACACAAATGGCATCCGATACAGCCTACGGAACAGGCTGCCATAACTTCCTTGCCTTTTCCTTTGGAATTACAGTGTACTTTTACCGGTGCGTCGTATGGCACCAGCTCGATCAGCTGATTCGGACATACCGCTACACACTTGCCGCATGCTTTGCATGCTTCCGGATCTACAACTGCAATACCGTCTACGATACGTACCGCGTCAAACGGACATGCCTTTACGCAGGAGCCAAAGCCCATACATCCATAGTTACAGGATTTTGGCCCTTTATTTGGTACATATGCAACCGCCTGACAATCTTCGACGCCGCTGTATTCATAATCCTGCTTTGCTTTTTCACAGTTGCCGCCGCATTTTACAAATGCAACTTTAAGTCCTCCTTCTTCTGCCGCTACACCCATAATCTCACCGATCGCTGCTGCTACAGACGGGCCGCCAACCGGACACTGGCCAACCGGAGCTTCGCCTTTGACGATTGCTGAGGCAAGGCCGGAACATCCCGGATAGCCACAGCCGCCGCAGTTATTGCCAGGAAGGACACCCATGATCTTTTCTTCTCTTTCATCGACTTCTACCTTTAAACGGTCTCCCGCGATGCCAAGTATCAGGCCAACCAGGATTCCTGTGCCGCCGACCGCAGCGGCAGCAATGATAATAGCTGTTATATTCATCTGACTGTCCTCCTATATAACTCCGGAAAATCCGAAAAATGCGATAGACATCAGTCCTGCTGTAACCAGTACGATCGCAGAGCCTTTGAATGTCTCAGGCACATCATTGTACTCAATTTTTTCACGCAGGCCTGCCATAATAACAATGGCAATAAAGAAACCAAACGCAGTGGAAAAACCATATACGACCGTCTTTAAAATGCCATATCCGTAAGTAACACTGTTTAAAGCTACGCCAAGCACTGCACAGTTCGTTGTAATAAGCGGTAAATATACGCCAAGCGATTCATACAAAGAGTGCATAAATTTCTTTAAAAACATTTCTACAAACTGTACAAGCGCTGCAATCACAACAATAAATACAATTGTCTGCAAATAAGAAATATTTGCCGGATATAAAATAAATTTATAAATGATACCCGTAACAAACGCTGCCAGAGATGTTACAAAAATAACCGCGGCGCCCATGCCTGCCGCTGTGTCAACTTTCTTTGATACGCCAAGGAACGGACAGATTCCAAGGAACTGGCTGAGTACTACATTATTTACAATTGCCGCGCCAATGGCGGTTAAGATTAATTCTGTCATCTTCCGGTCCTCCTAACCTTCATTTTTCTTTTCACTGGAATGCAGATGGCCGCTGCACAGTGCATTGCCGCAGGAAGAACAATCTCCTGCCAGACATCCCTGCGCCGGAGCCAACGGCTTTCCTTTCGCTTCTGCGCGTTTTCTCAAAATATTCATCACTGCAACAAGCATCGATAATACAAAAAACGCTCCCGGCGCAAGTACAAAGATTGTAATCGGTGTATAACCGGCTTTTCCGGCTGCTGCATCCGCAAGCGGAAGCGCCTGTACGCCAAAAATCTGCCCTGCGCCAAGAATCTCACGGAAAATACCGATTAAAGTCAGACCACAGGTAAATCCGAGCCCCATACCGATACCGTCGAATATAGACGGAATTACCGGATTTTTAGATGCGTAGCTTTCCGCACGCCCTAATATAATACAGTTTACAACGATCAGAGGAATATACAAGCCCAGTGAAGCATACAAATCATCAAAATAGCCTTGCATTAAAAACTGAATAATCGTTACAAAAGACGCCACAACTACGATAAATGCCGGCATACGCACACCATCCGGAATAATTTTACGCAGCAGTGAGATCATCAGATTAGACATAATCAGCACAACCGTTGTAGACAATCCCATACCAACCCCATTCATCGCTGATGTGGTAACCGCAAGCGTCGGACACATGCCAAGCATCAGAATAAAAGTTGGATTTTCTTTAATAATGCCATTCTGCAGACGTTCGGTACAAATCTGTCCCAGGCTGGTATTTTTATTATTTTCTGCACCCATTAATTACCGCCTCCTATACTTCTAAAATAAGCAAGTCCTGCATTGACCGCATTCGTAACGGCTCTTGTAGAAATGGTAGCGCCGCTTAACGCATCAATCTCACTATCTGAAGACGAACCTGTTTTTGTAACCGTAAATGTCTCCACACTTTTGCCTTCAAACTGAGATTTAAAATCTGCATCCGCTACCTTAGATCCAAGACCCGGCGTCTCGCTGATAGCTGTCGTCTCATATCCGTTTAACACGCCTTCCATCGTCACGCCCATAGACAATGTGATATTCGCCTGACTGCCTTCTGTAGATGTAACTGTAATTACATAACCGAGCGGATTGCCGGAAGCATCCAAAGCCACCTGAGCCCCTTCTACAAGGTCATTGGCAAATCCGGCATCTGCTGCGGCTTTTGTCGCTGCATCTGCATCAAAATCCGCATACTCTTCAAAAGAAGCCGCATCTGCAAATACCGTTTTATATGCAGCCTGCTCTTTATTAAAAGTCGCGGTTGCAATTGGCTCTAACGTAATATCATGCACAAAACCAAGTAAAAAGCCGGCTACCACTGTAATGATCGTAAGGATTACTGCATCATGGATAATCTTTTTCATGCCTGCTTCCCTCCTTTGCCAAATGCTGTCGGAACTGTAAACCGTTCAATCAGCGGCACTAACAAGTTGCTGAAAATGATCGCATAGGATACACCTTCTGCATTTGCACCGAAAATACGGAAAATTCCGGTCAGCAGCCCTAAAATAATACCAAAGATGATCTGTCCAAGCGGAGTAATCGGTGAAGTAACGTAATCCGTCGCCATAAAGAACGCACCGAGCATAATGCCGCCGCCGCAAAGCTGGGCCGTAACAAATGTCCAATCAAATCCGTGTCCGCCAAACAGCAAAATAAAAATCGTAAAAGTAATAATATAGGAAGCCGGGATCCGCAGATCAATGACTCCCATTAAAATCAAAAAGATCGCGCCGATTAATATTGCAATCGCAGAAGTCTCGCCGATCGTACCGGCAGTCTTTCCGATAAGCATATCCATCACGGTCACATCCAGCTGTTCCCCGCTTTTTAACAGAGCCAGCGGCGTCGCTGTACTTACGCCGTCATAGGTAAATGCCGTCATACTTCCGGTAAATGAAATCAACAGGAAGCATCTTGCGCCAAGCGCCGGATTCATAAAGTTTTGTCCCAAACCGCCGAACAGCATTTTTACAACAACAATAGCAAAAACGCCGCCTAATACCGCCTGCCAGTATGGAAGGGAAACCGGAAGGTTCAATGCCAGCAGCAGACCGGTTACAACCGCGCTTAAGTCACGCAGTGTATTTGGCCGTTTTGTAATTTTCTCAAATGCCCATTCCGAAGCCAAGCAGCTTAAAATGGTAATCACGATCAGGATTAAGGCCCGCAGTCCAAAGTTGTAAACGCCGAACAGACTGGTAGGCAGCAATGCCAGAATAACATACAGCATAATTTTGTCCGTAGTATCCTTGGCACGGACATGTGGTGAAGATGAAACTTTTAACATATCACTCACAGTTGTTCACCTCTTTCTTCGTATTCCTTTTTATTTCTTTCTTCTTTTTCCAAATTCTTCTTACTTTTTCCTTCTGTCCGCAAGAATGTTCTTCTTCATCGTCTTAATTGACTGTGCCAGCTGCCTTCTGGCCGGGCAGATAAAACTGCAGCTTCCACATTCCACACATTCCATTCCGTTCCATTTTTCAAACGTCTCTTTATCTCCATGATCCGAAAACTTTGCAAGCCTGGATGGGATCAAAAGCTCCGGACAGGCATCTACACAACGGCCGCAATTGATACACGCAGTCGGAGCACAGGCTGCCACTTCATCTTTTGTCATACAAAGCAGCGCAGAGCTGGTCTTTGTAGCAGGAATATCCAGTCCAAACAATGCAAAGCCCATCATCGGTCCGCCGGCAATCATCTTCTGAGGAGGAAGCTTACACCCACCGGCTGCGTCTAATATTTCCTGGAAATTTGTCCCGGTACATACATAAAAATTACGCGGATCACTGACGGCATCTCCGGTTACGGTAAAAATACGGTTCATAACCGGTTTTCCGAGTTTTACCGCATTATAAACAGCTACCAGCGTCTCTACATTATCTACAATACAACCGGCATCCGCTGGAAGCATGGCAGAATTAATCGATCTTCCGGTAACCGCATAGATAAGCTGACGCTCCCCGCCCTGCGGATATTTCGTCATAAGCTCTGCCACTTCCAGACGCGGATCATCTTTTACAATCTCTTCCAGCTTTTCAATACAGTCCTTTTTGTTATTTTCCACACCAAAAATTCCTTTTGCCTGTGGGAAAAGCTGCAATACAATCTTCATACCCTCTACAAGCTGTTCCGGATTTTCCATCATACGTCTATAGTCTGAGGTAAGATACGGTTCACATTCTGCACAATTGGCTATTATGTATTCGATTTTATCCGGTTCCTTTGGCGAAAGCTTGACATGTGTCGGGAAACCGGCGCCACCCATTCCTACAACGCCTGCATTTTTCACTTTCTCAATAATTTCCTCTTTCGATAATAAGGAAATATTAGGAGATTGCTTATATTCGACCTCTTTCATCTCTCCATCACTTTCGATGACAATCGAATTAACCAGATCTCCAACCGGCACACGGCGCGGCTCAATCTTTTTGACGGTACCGGACACAGATGAGTGAATTGGAGCAGACACAAATCCCCCCGCCTCCGCTATGACCTGGCCTCTTAATACGGTATCACCGACCTTTACAATCGGCTTTGCAGGTGCGCCAATATGCTGTGATACCGGAAATACCAGTTCTCCCTTAGGGAGCAGTTCCTGCACCGGCTTTTCCTTGGACAATTCCTTTCCTTCGAAAGGATGGACGCCATTTTTAAATGTACGTAATCCCATATTTTACGTCCCCTTCTTTCTAATTAGTATTTAAATCATGCATGCATACCTTATGCGATTTCACCAGTCGATTATAACATACCCTCTCTCTCATATGTATGATCAGATTGTATTTTTCAGAATACAGTTTTGTATTTGTGGTTACTGTTCACTCCCAATGTCATTTACTTAATGGATTCCCGAACGACTCTGCACCTGGCGGAATGGTTTTGCTGGCTGGAACATCCT
>CAJUBQ010000001.1 GCA_910584595.1 uncultured Eubacterium sp. | reverse complement strand
GGAAGTGCGGCAACGCATGGAGCGGACTGTTACTAATCGGTCGAAGGCTTGACCAAAGAGGTTTAAAGCCAAAAAGAGGGAATAAAAGGTTGGTTAGAGAGAATTAGAGAAAACGGATGGAATTCTGTATGAAGTTTTGAAGGTGCAGGAAAGAAGAAAAAAATAATCCTCGATAGCTCAATGGTAGAGCACACGGCTGTTAACCGTGGGGTTGTTGGTTCGAGCCCAACTCGGGGAGTTTTTAAGACTCGTGAAAAGTTTTGTTGAGCTTGCGAGTCTTACTTAATATCAGGCCCCATGGTCAAGCGGTTAAGACATCGCCCTTTCACGGCGGTAACACGAGTTCGATTCTCGTTGGGGTCATTTAAAATCTTCAATATTTGAACAATAGAATCATAGTATTTGGCGACATAGCCAAGTGGTAAGGCACGGGTCTGCAACACCCTTATCATCGGTTCAAATCCGATTGTCGCCTCTGAAACTCTAAGGTGTTTTGCCTTAGAGTTTTTTATTATAACTTTACTATTTATAAATAAATGCCTTAAAAAGAAGTGAAGAATATGAATCTGCAAATCATTACAGCTCCATTGATTGGTGGTCTTATAGGACTGATTACAAATAGTTTAGCTATTAAAATGTTATTTAGACCATATAAAGAAATCAAAATTGCTGGTATACACATTCCATTTACCCCGGGATTAATTCCCAAGGAAAAAGCTAGAATTGCACATGCGATTGCACAAGTAATTGCCAGTTATATTTTAGATCAAGATACTATATTAGTTGCATTGGCATCAGATAAAATAAAAGAAGCATATGAAAGAAAATATGATGAATACATTTATTTATGGAAATCTTCAGAAATGACTATTGGTCAAATACTGAACAAGTACCAGATGAATGAATCTGTAAACAATATGGAAAAAAGAATCAGTGATTCGATTAGTAATTATTTGATTGAACAATGCAAAGAAGAGGAATTAGCTCGTAAATTAATCATATTTGCGTTTTCTTCCTTTAAGGACAATATCAATCCATTAGTATATAAAATGGGGAAAAAGGCATTAAATTCAGCTCAGGAAGCTATGATTATTCAGGTTGACGCATTGATTATGGAGCATGGAAAAGAATATATAGAGCAATATCTGGATCAAACTTATGTAAAAGGTTTAGATTATCCAATTGCCGAGGTTATATTAAATATGGAACAACATTATCCAAATTTAAAGAATCTATTGTGGGAGAAATATCTTGAATTGATACAAAATAAATTCGGTAAGTTTTTATCTACATTAAATGTGCAGCAAATAATTGAAAATAAAATAAATGATTATGATTTAAAAGAGCTGGAAAATATGATAATGGAAATATCCAGAAAAGAATTAAATGCTCTTGTTTGGCTGGGAGGATTATTAGGTGTTATCATGGGATTTATCAATTTGTTATTTTAGAAAAAACAGTAGAAATTTTACTTTCCGGATGAATTTTGATCTAAGAAATATTCAGAAAAACTACTTGACATGCAAAGGATAAAATGATATTATATTAAAATATTAATTTGTATGGCGTCGTAGCCAAGTGGTAAGGCGCGGGTCTGCAACACCCTTATCCACCGGTTCAAATCCGGTCGACGCCTTTTTCATATAAAAAGAAAATGAATGAAAGAATTTTAGATACCATTAAAAAACCATTTATAGAGTATTTTAGGACTCTGTAAATGGTTTTTTTACGGTAATCATAAAAACGATATATTTAATATATATTTTTTTCAAAATTACTTGACCTGGCGTAGTAATTGTGATATAACTACTTCAACAGACATAGTAATTTTATCTGACTGATCTATGATGTAAAGAATATATAGATCATCTAAAATACGGGAGGTGATCCGTTGATAAGTAATGATGTTATTCGTGGATATACGGATATTATCATTTTAAATCTGTTGCTTGAGAATGATTCCTATGGATATGAAATTTCAAAGCAAATACGTAAAATATCTGAAGAAAAGTATGTAATAAAGGAAACTACATTGTATTCAGCTTTTACCAGGTTAGAGAAAGCTGGTTATATTGAGTCTTATGAAGGCAGTAAAACGAATGGAAAAAAAAGAGTCTATTATCATATCACAGAAGAGGGAATTTCCCGTTATACTGAAAAATGCAGGGAATGGAGAGAAGTAAAGGAGCTTGTAGATAAGTTTGTATAAAAGAATCTAATTGTTTTGTTAAAAATAATGCAATATAAAACATGTTGATGCGTTAAGTATTAAAAGGAGTATTATATGGAAACAATCATAAATTATCTTGATAATATGTTTATTAATTTGCCCAAAACATCGGAAGTAATGCGGGCAAAAGAAGATTTGCTGGAAATGATGGAAGATAAATATAACGAACTGATTGCAGAAGGTAAAATGGAAAATGAAGCTATTGGAATTGTTATTTCTGAATTTGGGAATATTCAGGAATTAATTGATGAATTAGAAATTACTGAGGAAAAAAAATCTTTAAATGAGGATTCCAGAACAAATTTTTCGGAAGCAGATTTTATAAAAGAAGAGGAAAATAAAAATGATACGTCTAAGATTCGACAGGTTTCTGATTTGGAAGCAGATGAATATCTGTTTGCTGTGAAGCAGTCAGCAGGTAAAATTGGAGCTGGGACGTTTCTTTGTATTTGTTCACCAATTTTACTTATGATTTTAAGTGGAGTGCAATCATTTGTTCCATCAATTTCAGATAGTATTGTAGCAGGGGTTGGTCTTACAGTTTTATTTTGTATGGTTGCCTGCGCAGTTGGATTATTTATATCATCTGGAATGAAGATGGATACATATGATTATTTGAAGAAGGAATGTTTTATCTTAAATTCTGAATATGAACAGACAATTTATCATATCTGGGAATCTCATAAGAAAAAATTCTCTTTTAAAATTATAGCAGGTGTTATTTTGTGTATTCTTTCTGTAATACCTGTAATTGTTTGCTCTTCCATCATTGCAGAAAGTAATAAAAATGAGTTTCCTATTATTATTTGCGTTGCAATATTGATGGTTATGGTGGCAATAGGAGTATTTTTATTTATTACTGCAGGTATGGAAGAAGAATCTTATAAAGTAATACTTCAAGAAAAAGAATTTTCTGCAAACAAAAAATCAGAGAAAAAGTTAGAAGAAATTATTTCTGCTATTTACTGGCCCATAATAGTCATTATTTACCTTGTTTGGAGTATAGTAAGCGGAAATTGGGGAATTACATGGATTATTTGGCCATTTGCAGGAATTATTAACAGTATCATATGTAAAATTATAGAATCTGATGGATTGGCTAAATAATTGAATTTCTGATTTCGAACGAAACGGAATGCTAATATACAGGCTGTGTGGTTTATTTTCTCCATACAGCCTGTATATTAGCTTTTAATATGATGTAGTAATGCAAGTGTTAACAGCGATAGAATAAAATATAAGAATATTATTCAAATATAATTTTGATATATTTCTTTTTTCCGCGCTTTATGATAAATTCATCAGCTGCTAAATCATCTGCAGTATAAGTGGCTTTGATATCTGTAACTTTTTGATTATTTACAGTAACTCCACCCTGTTCTATCGCTCGTCGACCCTCAGAACGGCTGGAGACTAGCTCAGCCATTACAAGCAACGATATAAGATCAATAGAATCATCTTTCAAATCTTCTGAGGATAGTTTTACAGATGGCATATTCGATGTATTTCCGCTGCCTGCAAATAGTGCACGCGCACCGTTTTGAGCTTTCTCAGCTTCTTGTTCACCATGAACTAGTTTTGTTAATTCAAAGGCAAGAATCTCTTTTGCAGTATTTAACTGGCTACCCTGCCATTTGTCCATTTCGTCAATTTGTTCTAATGGCAGGAAGGTAAGCATACGCAAACATTTCAGCACGTCAGAATCAGATACGTTTCTCCAATATTGATAAAAATCAAATGGAGATGTTTTATTTGGATCTAACCAAACAGCGCCAGATTGAGTTTTACCCATTTTCTTTCCTTCAGAATTTAATAGCAGGTTAATTGTCATAGCATATGCGTCTTTTCCAAGCTTTCGGCGGATTAATTCGGTACCGCCCAGCATATTGCTCCATTGATCGTCTCCGCCAAACTGCATATTACATCCATATTTTTGAAATAATGTATAAAAATCATAGCTTTGCATAATCATATAATTAAATTCTAAAAAGCTTAATCCTTTTTCCATTCTTTGTTTATAACATTCAGCAGTAAGCATTCGGTTGACGCTGAAATGTGCGCCGACTTCTCTTAGTACTTCAATATAATTCAAATCCATTAACCATTCAGCATTATTGACCATGATTGCTTTATCTTCGGAAAAGTCAATAAAATGACTCATTTGCTGCTTAAAACAGTCACAGTTATGTTGAATGATGTCTGGCGTCATCATCTGACGCATATCAGTACGTCCGGACGGATCTCCTATCATGGCAGTACCGCCGCCAATTAAGGCGATCGGTTTATTTCCAGCCATTTGCAGACGTTTCATCAGGCATAGAGCCATAAAGTGTCCTACGTGGAGACTGTCGGCAGTTGGGTCAAAGCCAATATAAAAAATGGCTTTTCCATTGTTAATGAGTTCTTTGATCTCTGTTTCATCTGTTACCTGGGCAATCAGACCTCTGGCAACTAATTCGTCATATAATGTCATATTTATGATTCCTTTCTATATTTGGAATTTGGATTGCATGTTTGCAATAAAAATCGCCCTTATTGGTTCCATTATAACCAATAAGGGCGAGAATGATTTCCCGCGTTACCACCTTAATTTACAGTTTATTCACATAAACTGCCTTAGTAAGTATTTTATCATACCTGAACACGATAACGAGTGTAAAACGTTGCAGCCTACTAAACATAGATCGGTTGTTCGGTGCAAAGCTTGGGGATGTATTCATAAAAAGTTTTCCATGTACCTCTCATCAGCCGGTTACTTTCTGTATGTTCTGACTTATTATTACTTGTTCCCGTCACAGCTTTTTCTTATATAATTATATTGCATTATAGGCAGTAATGAGAAAATTGTCAAGATATATGTGAGAAAGAAATTTTAGATGTTGACAAATAATATTATATGATATATAATATTGGATATTAAATAATAAAGATAGGAGGATAGTTTTACTGTATAAAAGCATAACCTTTTCTCAACTGTAAATTCATATTGCAAAATACAGATGCACATATTATAATGGCATATAGTAAGCCGACAGCACATAGCATTTCATAATGAAGTGTGGAAAGGATGGATAACATGGAACTGTTCGATAAATTGGGTGATACGATTGTATCAGTGTCAAAAGATGCAACACAGAAAGCAAAAGATATTTCAGAACTGGCCAGGATCCGTATGGAAATACGTTCAAAACAGGATTATTTAAATAAACTGTTTTTAGAGATCGGCAAAATTTATTATGATGCGCATAAAGACGATGAAGAGAAAGAATTCAAGGAGCAAATGTTGCTAGTCAAAGATGCGCAGGAAGTCTTAGAAGAATTAAATCAGCAATTAGGTCAGATCAAAGGCATGGTAAAATGCAATGCATGTGGTCAGGATATGCCAATGGAAGCGGAGTATTGCAGTAAGTGTGGAACAAAGCTTGTAAAACCAAAAAAAGAAGAAGCAATGTCTGATGGCCCTGATACAGAAGAAGGAGCTTCTGAAGAGCATACAGATACGCAGGCAGGAGAAATTGTTGAGGATGATAGAATGAAAGAAGAATCCGAGACTGTTCAGCAAACTGAAGAAACAGTTACAGTAGTTGAGGAAGATGTAACGGTCCAGACAGATACAACAGTGAAAGAGAACGAAATATAAAATATTTTTAAGTACAGTTCGGGCAGGTCTTAGCATATACAGCAAAGACTTGCTTGAGCTGTAACCGTCTTTCATCTGATTCAATACGTAAGGATTGTAAATGAAATAAATAAAACGCAATTAAAATTACATGCGAAGGAAAGGTTATAGGAAGTAAATATGAGCAGCAAAGGCAAATATTATATGACAACGGCGATTGCTTATGCATCCGGCAAGCCACATATTGGAAATACTTATGAAATTGTGCTGGCAGATGCTATTGCGCGCTTTAAAAGGCAAGAAGGGTATGAAGTATGTTTTCAGACAGGAACAGACGAGCATGGTCAAAAAATTGAGCAAAAAGCGCAGGAAGCAGGAATTACACCAAAAGAGTATGTAGATAAAGTAGCAGACGAAATTAAAAAGATTTGGGATTTAATGAATTGTTCTTATGATAATTTTATCCGGACAACGGATGATTATCATGAAAAGCAAGTGCAAAAAATATTTCGGAAACTGTATGAAAAAGGAGACATCTATAAGAGTTCCTATGAAGGCATGTATTGCACGCCTTGTGAGTCATTTTGGACGGAATCACAATTAGTAGATGGAAAATGTCCGGATTGCGGACGTGAAGTAAAGCCCGCAAAGGAAGAAGCATATTTCTTTAAAATGAGTAAATATGCAGATCGATTAATTGAGCATATTAACACACATCCGGAGTTTATTCAGCCGGTATCCAGAAAAAATGAAATGATGAATAATTTTTTACTTCCGGGCCTGCAGGATTTGTGTGTATCAAGAACATCCTTTGACTGGGGAATACCGGTTGATTTTGATGATAAACATGTTATCTATGTTTGGTTAGATGCGCTGACAAACTATATTACAGGAATTGGGTATCATTGCGGAGAATTATCGGATGAATCTTTTGTAAAAAACTGGCCGGCAGACTTGCATTTGATTGGAAAAGATATCATTCGTTTTCATACTATTTATTGGCCAATTTTTTTAATGGCTTTGGATCTTCCTTTGCCAAAGCAGATATTCGGACATCCATGGTTGATTCAAAGTGATGGAAAAATGAGTAAATCAAAGGGAAATGTGCTCTATGCAGATGAATTGGCTGATTTTTTTGGAGTAGATGCGGTTCGTTTTTTTGTATTGCATGAGATGCCATTTGATAATGATGGACTTATTTCCTGGGATTTGATCGTGGAACGTTTAAATTCAGAATTAGCAAATACGTTAGGAAATTTAGTAAACAGAACCATTTCCATGAGCAATAAATATTTTGATGGAATCGTATCTTCTACAGGCGTCATAGAAGAGGTGGATGCTGATTTAAAAGAGATCGTGACTAAGACAGCAGGTAAAGTATCTGATAAAATGGCTGATTTACGTGTAGCCGATGCTATAACGGAAATTTTTAATCTGTTTAAACGTTGCAATAAATATATAGATGAAACAACACCGTGGATTTTGGCTAAGGAAGAGGCAAAAAAACCGCGGTTATCGGAGGTTTTATATAATCTGGTAGAAAGTATTACAATTGGAACAACGCTTTTGAAGAGTTTTATGCCTGATACGGCAGATAATATTTTTAGACAGTTAAATACAAAAGAAGTTCCTTTTGAACAGTTAAATACATTTGGAAATTATTTAAGCGGTACAAAAGTAATAGAAAAACCGGAAATTTTGTTTGCTCGTTTAGATATAAAAGAAGTCATGGAGCGTGTAAATGAATTGCATCCCCCTGTTAATGAGGATGAGCCTGCAGTTGGGCAGGATGAATCAGTGATAAATATCGAACCAAAAGCAGAAATTACGTTTGATGAATTTGAAAAAATGCAGTTTCAGGTTGGTGAAATTATTGCTTGCAAAGCAGTTGAGAAATCTAAAAAACTCCTCTGTTCACAAGTAAAGATTGGCAGTCAGGTAAAACAGATTGTATCTGGTATTCGCAAGTACTATACACCGGAAGAGATGGTTGGCAAAAAGGTTATGGTATTGGTTAATTTAAAACCTGCAAAGCTGGCAGGAGTATTATCAGAAGGTATGCTGTTATGTGCTGAAGATGAAAATGGAGAGCTTGCATTAATGACACCAGAAAAAACGATGCCATCCGGAGCTGAGATTTGTTAGAAAAGTTGATTCCTTAATTCCCGGAAACATGAAACGATTCGTGTTACCGGGTTTTATTGTTGGTGAAAAATCTAATCATTTGATGGAGTGACGATATGATTTTTGAAACGCATGCTCATTATGAAGATGAAAAATTTAATGAAGATCGTGATGCATTGCTTACATCTATGCGTACACATGGAATTGATAAAATAGTAAATGTAGGTTCTTCATTGATAACTGTAAAAAAAAGTATTGAGCTGGCTGAGAAATATGATTTTATATATGCAGCAGTCGGTGTACATCCAAGTGAGATAAAATGTTTGGATGAAGATGCATGGATTTGGTTAAACAATCAGGCAAAACATTCCAGAGTAGTTGCAATTGGGGAGATTGGATTGGATTATTATTGGGATAAAGATGAAGATATCCGGAAAAAACAGCGTAAATGGTTTCGGAAACAGCTTGCACTTGCGAAAGAAATGAATTTACCTGTTATCATTCATTCCAGAGAAGCTGCACAGGATACGCTTACAATTATGAAAGAAGCGCACGAAATGCACATTCTTGGAGTTATTCACTGCTTTTCCTATTCTTCTCAAATAGCTGAGCAATATATGCAGATGGGATATTATATTGGCATTGGAGGTGTAGTTACTTTTAAAAATGCGAAAAAATTAAAGGAAACAGTAGAAAAAATACCATTAGAATATTTATTATTGGAAACAGATTGTCCTTATATGGCGCCGGAGCCATATCGCGGAAAGAGAAACAGTTCTTTATATCTTCCTTATATAGTGAAAAAAATTGCTGAGATAAAAGGAATCACAGAGCAGCAGGTCATAGATGTGACGGAACAGAACGCTTATCATTTGTATCAGCTTCGTCAAAGTTAAGAGACCATTTTGTTGTATTGAAATATATTTTAAGGAAAGGAATTTATGGGAGACTTAATACAACCGCAGAAAACAGTTGAAATTCTGCAAAAATATAAATTTCATTTTCAAAAAAAATTTGGTCAAAATTTTTTGATTGACTCTCATGTCATGCATAAAATCATATCTGCAGCGTCTATTTCAGAAAATGAGTTTATATTGGAAATTGGTCCTGGGATTGGTACAATGACACAGTTTCTTTGCGAACATGCACGCTTTGTAACTGCGGTGGAGATAGATCAAAATCTGATTCCGATTTTACAGGAAACACTAAGCGGTTATCATAATGTGGATATTATCAATCGTGATATTTTAAAAGTAGATATCAGACAGCTTGCAAATGAAAAAAATGACGGAAAGCCGATGAAAGTAGTGGCGAATCTTCCATATTATATAACAACACCAATTATTATGGGACTGTTCGAAAGTCATGTTCCGCTCCATAGTGTGACAGTTATGGTACAAAAGGAAGTAGCAGACCGAATGAAGGCTGAACCGGGTACGAAAGATTTTGGAGCATTGTCGTTGGCAGTACAATATTACGCAAAGCCTGAAATTGTAGCTCATGTGCCGCCAAACTGTTTTATGCCAAGGCCAAAGGTAGGGAGTGCAGTCATTTGCCTGAAATGTCATCAAATGCCGCCTGTACAGGTAAGAGATGAAAAGTTGTTATTTGATATTATTCGCGCATCATTTAATCAACGAAGAAAGACCCTGGTAAACGGGTTAAGTCATTGTGCAACAATCAGGTTAGCAAAAGAAGAACTGCAACACTGTGTAGAAATGTTGGAATTGCCCGTATCTGTAAGAGGTGAAACTTTAACATTACAGCAATTTGCATGTCTTGCAAATAAAATTTATGAATACAGTCATTTTGGAAATAGGAGTGACATATAATGATAACATGATGGAAAGAATAAAAACGATGTTATCATTGATAATAATTATTATATGTTTGCCTTATCTTGTTACTTTTGTTGTTCAGGGAGATTTTATAAATGATTCCAGAGAAGAGGAAGTTACTGAAAGTCAGTCAGATGAGGATACAGAGGGCTTGATTTTGATGTTGGCCAGTGAAATGCCTGTCACATATGAAAAAGAGGCGCTGAAGGCCCAGGCAGTGATCGCCAGAACAAATCTGGCATATGCGAGAGAAAACGATCAGGCAGAGCCGGAAAATATTTCACGTGAAAAATTGCGGGAGAGTCTGGGCGGAAAAAAGTTTCAAAAATATTATGAACTGCTAAAAAAATGTGTAGAAGAGACGGAGCATGAAACGATTACTTTTCAAAATAAAATTGTTCAGCTTCCATTTCATTATGTGAGTGCAGGTAAAACGAGAGAGAAAACAGATGAAAAAAAGAACGTATCTTATTTAAAATCTGTATCCAGTATGTCAGATGTCAGAAGTGAACAGTTTTTAAAAATAGAATTTTATACGAAAAAACAGTTTTATAATAAATTAAAATCTGCGTATCCGGAGCTTAAATTTTCAAAAGATTCGGTCGAAAAAATGGCGATTGCCAAAGAGCGTGACAGTGCGTCTTATGTACTTGCAGTACAACTTCCTGGAAAAAAAATAACCGGGGAAGAATTCAGAAAATTATTTGTATTAAATTCTACATGTTTTTCTATCAAAGAAGTGGATAATAAAATACGTATTGTAACGAAAGGCTATGGACAAGGATATGGAATGAGCCAGTATGGAGCAAACGAAATGGCAAAGGAAGGAAGCAGTTATAAGCAGATTTTAGAGTATTATTATTCAGGAATAACAATATCTTAAAAATATATGTTTTCATCTTAAAAAGACTATATAAAAGAATGTTATGAGAAACGATCTGAAAAGATAATTTTGCATTCCATAACAATTGATAGATGGAATAGTATTTTATATGTTGGCATAAATATATTTAAAATAGGATACATAGGTGCTTGTTAATGAAACTGCTTTTATTCTTATCTAATACAATCATTCCATTGCTTATTTTTTATATTGTTGGAACCGGGTTATTACAAAAGCAGAATATTTATGAAGAATTTATTCATGGCGCTGAAGATGGATTTCGTACGGTCATTAAAATAATGCCTACATTGATTGGATTAATGGTAGCAGTGGGTATTTTACGTGCTTCCGGCTTGCTGGATGCAGTTTCGTCGGTATTCAGTCACATGATTAGCAGTAAGATCATTCCCAGTGAAATTATTCCAGTATTTGTAATCCGCCTTTTTTCAAATTCTGCAGCTACCGGTCTGGCGCTGGACATATTTAAAAAATACGGTACAGATTCCATGCTTGGCTATATCAGTTCTATTATGATGAGCTCTACAGAAACGGTATTTTATACAATGTCTGTTTATTTTATGTCTGTAAATATTAAAAAGACACGCTGGACACTTTCAGGAGCAATGTTGGCGACGATTGCAGGGACAATTGCAAGTATTCTATTAGCAAAACAGTTACAATAATCATTAGTTGTAATATTTGAAATGTCAGAAAGAAGGATAAAATATGTCATCGGAAAAATTATTATTGTTGCAGAAAATGATCTCAGATTCAGATAATATTGTATTTTTTGGCGGTGCAGGAGTTTCTACGGAAAGTGGAATACCAGATTTTAGAAGTGTGGATGGATTATATAATCAAACATATGATTTTCCGCCGGAAACAATATTAAGTCATTCTTTTTATCTTCAAAATACAGAAGAATTTTACCGCTTTTATCATGATAAAATGTTATGTTTAGACGCAAAACCGAATGCCGCGCATAGAAAACTGGCACAGTTGGAGCAGGCAGGAAAATTAAAAGCAGTGATTACGCAAAATATTGACGGACTCCATCAGCTGGCAGGCAGTAAAGAAGTATTAGAACTGCATGGAAGTGTACATCGCAATTATTGCAGAAAATGTGCGAAGCAATTCGATGCTTTTTATATGAAAAATCATATAGGAGTTCCGCTTTGTGATGAATGCGGCGGAGATATTAAACCGGATGTTGTATTGTATGAAGAAGGTTTGGATACGCAGACGATGCAAAAGGCAGTCATGTATCTTACAAAAGCGGATGTGCTTATCATAGGAGGAACCTCTTTAGCAGTATATCCGGCAGCCGGACTTATTGATTATTATAGAGGAAGCAAGCTTGTGTTGATTAATAAGTCAGCTACGCCAATGGACAAGCGTGCAGATTTGCTGATTCAAGGCAGTATTGGAGAAATATTTTCTCAAATTGAGGTTTGATCGTAGAAAGGATGATTCATGGATATTGAACCGGGAGATATCTTAAAATTAAAGAAGAAACATCCATGCGGCAGTTTTGAATGGGAAGTTCTTCGCGTAGGTGCAGATTTTCGTCTGAAATGTACCGGCTGCGGACATCAGATTATGATTGCCAGAAGCCAGGCAGAAAAAAATGTAAAAAAAATCAAAAAACAACTTGCAAATAATGAGTAATCATGATATCATTTGTATTCGTGATATGATAAATTCCTTGCTTTTTCCAAAAGGAAAAGGCCAGAGACCAAAAGGAGGTACAATTCGCATGAACAAGTATGAATTAGCGCTCGTTGTGAATGCTAAAATCGAAGATGATGCGAGAGCAGCAGTAGTTGAGAAGGCAAAAGAGTATGTGACTCGTGCCGGAGGTACAATTACCGAAGTGGAAGAATGGGGCAAAAAGAAATTAGCTTATGAAATCCAGAAAATGGGTGACGGCTTTTTCTATTTTATCCAGTTTGAAGCATCTGCATCTGCGCCAGCGCTGATCGAGCAGAAAGTCCGTATTATGGATAACGTTCTTCGGTTCTTATGTGTTCGTAAAGACGAGGCATAGTCGATAAAGGAGATCGTAGTATGAACAAAGTAATACTTATGGGACGATTGACAAGAGATCCTGAGGTACGTTACTCTCAGGGAGAACAGTCAACAGCAGTTGCCAGATATACATTAGCAGTAGACAGACGTTTTGTAAGAAATAATGGCGGCGATCAGCAGACAGCTGATTTTATAAACTGTGTAGCTTTTGGACGTTCTGCAGAGTTTGCTGAAAAATATTTTCGTAAAGGATTGAAGATTGTAGTAACCGGCCGTATTCAGACTGGCAGTTATACGAATCGGGACGGACAAAAAGTGTATACGACAGATGTTGTTGCTGAAGATCAGGAGTTTGCAGAGAGTAAAAATGCTAATTCCGGATCAGATAATTTTGGCGGTGGATTTACACCGGCAGACAGGCCGTCACCTAGTGCAGCAGGCGATGGCTTTATGAATATTCCGGATGGAATAGATGAAGAGTTGCCATTTAATTAACAAGCCGGCGGACAGGGCCGGATTTTAACAGGAGGTAATAGTCATGGCTTTCAATAGAAATGAAAGAAGCGACAACCCTCGCAGAAGAACAATGCACAGAAGAAAAAAAGTATGTGTATTCTGCGGGAAAGACAACGTGATTGATTATAAAGATGTAAATAAGTTAAAAAGATATATTTCTGAAAGAGGGAAAATTCTTCCAAGAAGAATAACTGGAAACTGTGCAAAGCATCAGAGAGCTCTTACAGCAGCGATCAAGAGAGCGCGCCATGTGGCATTGATGCCATACGTGCAGGATTAAGAAAGACAGACCACCACATGGACATCCGTGTGGTGGTTTTTGCATAAAGAAAAGGAAAAAATTATGAACCCATTACAGTTAGTAGAGCTTTTAAAAGGCCATAAAAATTATATTCAGACTCATAATTATCCGGATCCGGATGCTGTTGCAAGTGCATATGGACTGCAGTATTTTTTAAGATGTCATGGTGTGGATGCTCAAATTTGTTATGATGGCAAAGTGGAAAAACTAAGTACAAAGAAGATGTTTGAAGTATTTGAGATTGATGTATTGACAGCGGACAGCATTCAGGATATGACAGCGGAGGATTATATCGTGGCTGTGGATTCCCAGAAATATAATGCGAATCTGACAGATTTAATCGGTGATGAAGTCGCATGTATCGATCATCATCCAACATTTTTTGAGTGTACGTATCAGTATGGGGATATTCGCAAAACGGGTGCATGTTCCACACTTATTGCCGAATATTTTTATAAGACGCATACGCCATTGCATTCGTCTGTTGCCGCTGCGCTTGCTTATGGTATTAAGATGGATACAGCTGATTTTATCAGAGGGGTTACAGAACTTGATCTGGATATGTTTGCATATGTGTATAAACAGGCAGATGTGGATAAACTAAGGACAATGTATCACGATGTGTTAGAGCTGGATGATCTGAAAGCTTATGGCGCTGCCATTGATAATATTTATATTAATGACGGTGTTGGTTTTGCCTGGATTCCATTGGATTGTCCGGATGCTTTAATTGCAATTATTTCTGACTTTATATTGTCCTTGAATGTCGTGGATGTATCCATTGTATATGCTGTCCGTAAAGATGGAATAAAATTTTCTGTACGCAGTGAGCGAAAAGATCTGGATGCTGGAAAAATGGTTGCTGCAGTATTAAAAAATTGCGGAAATGGGGGAGGACATCATGGAATGGCAGGAGGATTTATCCCAAAAGAAAACTTAGATCGTGTAGATGGAATGCATGCAAGGATTGAAGAAGCATTTATGAGTCAGATTCGATGAATGAAAAGGGGAAATCAATGAAAAAAATAACTGGAAAGATTGTTTTAACAGTAATTATTCTTTTAGCTGTCGGAATTTATTACTATGTAGCTCTGCCTGCAATTAATATTCATGCGGCAGGCTTTTGGACTACTTTAGGGCTTTTAATCGCATTTGTTACGGTGATTCATGCAATTACACAACTGCGGAAAAGGTCGAAAAATAATGTGGTACCTATCAAATCTGCGGAAATGCAATTAAAGGAAATGAAAGGTGTGAAATTTGGCGCCGGATTGTTTTTACTCACATTATTGATATTTGCAATAGGCAATCTATTGTCTTCTCCAATTATAAATGCGGATAAATATCAAAAGCTGATGGAAGTAAAGGAAAGTGATTTTACAGAAGATATCCAGCAGACGAACTATAATACAATACCTCTTTTAGACAAAGATTCTGCAGAGTTGCTTGGAAACCGAAAAATGGGCAGTATGGTAGACATGGTATCTCAGTTTGAAGTAGGGTCTGACTATACACAAATAAATTATAACGACACGCCTGTGCGCGTTACACCGCTTGTATATGCAAATGAAATTAAATGGTTAACAAATCAAAAGTCTGGTATTCCTGCATATATCAGGATTGATATGGCCACACAGAATACAGAATGTGTCAAGCTGGAAAAAACGATTAAATATTCTAAGTCAGAATATTTTAACCGCAATATCTATCGTCATTTACGTTTTCATTATCCAACTTATATTTTTGACGATCAGATTTTCTTTGAAATCGATGATGAGGGAATTCCGTACTGGGTATGTCCGGTAAAGAAGTTTAATATTGGTTTGTTTGGCGGGCAGACAGTTGGTAACGTAGTGTTATGCAATGCAGTTACAGGTGAATGTACGGATTATCCGGTAGAGAAGGTGCCAAATTGGATTGATAAAGTATACTCTGCAGAATTACTTACAGAATTGTATAATTACTATGGTATTTATAAACATGGCTTTTTTAACAGTATTCTTGGACAAAAAGATTGTCTGAAAGCAACCAATGGTTATAATTATATTGCACTGGATGACGATGTATGGGTATATACAGGCGTTACGTCTGTGAGTGGAGATCAGTCTAATGTTGGATTTGTGCTGATGAATCAGCGAACAATGGAAACAAAATATTATAAGATTGAAGGAGCAATTGAAGATTCTGCAATGTCTTCGGCAGAAGGACAGGTTCAAAATCTTGGTTATCGGGCGACATTTCCGTTGCTGTTAAATATTTCAGATCAACCGACTTATTTTATGGCGCTTAAGGATGGCGCCGGCCTTGTTAAAAAATATGCAATGGTCAACGTTCAAAAATATCAGTGGGTTGCCATTGGTGATACAGTGAAAGAATGTGAAAAAGCATATGTATCATTGCTCGCTACGAATGGAATATCTGAGGTAAAAGAGAATTCAGATATTTTTGAAACAATTACCGGAAAAATATCAGCCATCGCTCCAGTTGTGATAGAAGGAAATACACATTATTATATAGCGCTTGAAAATTCTGACCGGTTATTTGATGTAAATATGTCTGATGAGAATTTAATTGCCATTATCCGATATCAGGTAGGAGATATGATTGAACTGACATATTCTCCGGAAGAAAATGAATTACAGACTGTGACACAGATCAAGAGGATGTAAGTAAAATCCTTTGAAATCGCTTTAAAACTCTTTCCTTAAGATGCGTAACATGGTATAATAGATACTATCTTTGTGGAAAGGTAAATCTGCAGAAATGAAGAATAATATAAAATTTAAAGGTAGGCTGCGTTATTATATGTATGGCCCGATGCTTCTTACGATTATATTGCTATTTATGAATATACCAATGTATCTATATGAGCTTCAAGCCGGATTGATTACATCTGCATTTACGGTAGTATATTTTATTGTAGTAACAATAAGCTTTCATAAAAGTAAGCCATTTTTCATGAATGAGCTGATTAATTTTGCTACACAGTATGGTACCGTACAAAAAAAATTGTTAAATGAATTTGATGTTGCATACGCACTCATAGATTATAATGGAAAAATACTCTGGGTAAATGAGAAATTTACAGAATTGACTGGGAAAGATAAAGATTATCATAGATCTATTACTTCCATATTTTCTCATATTACCAGAGATATTATCCAGAAAAATAAAACAGAATCGCAGCTTCACATCGGTTGGGATGGATGCGAATTTCGTGCGCAACTCAAAAGAATTGAATTTTCCAGCATTACGCCTGAAAATCAGATGGTATCTCTGGAAGGCAGCGAAGAGTATATGACAGCTCTTTATCTGTATGATGAAACTCAGCTGAACAGGTATATACGTGAAAATGACGATCAGAAGCTTGTCGCGGCGCTGATTTATATTGATAATTTTGAAGAAGCGCTAAACAGTATTGAAGATGTGAAGCAGTCTTTACTCGTTGCTCTGATCGATCGAAAAGTAAATAAATATTTTTCTGGAATGGACGGACTTGTCCGAAAGGTTGAAAAAGATAAGTATTTTGTAGTCTTTCGGTATATGTATCTATCGAAAATGGAAGAAGATAAGTTTAGCTTATTAGAAGAAGTAAAGACTGTCAAAGTCGGTAATGAAATGTCGGTAACGCTTAGCATAGGGATTGGAAGTACAGGAGATACGTATAATCAGAATTATGAATATGCACGCATGGCAATCGGCATGGCATTAGGACGTGGAGGAGATCAGGTCGTAGTAAAAGAAGGAGAACGTATTACTTATTTTGGAGGCAGTTCCAAACAGGTAGACAAAAAAACTCGTGTGAAGGCTCGTGTGAAGGCACATGCGTTGCGTGAGATTATTGAAAGCAGAAGTCACGTGATTGTCATGGGACATCATATTGCAGATGCAGATTCTTTTGGAGCTGCAATTGGAGTATTTTGTGCGGGACGTGTATTGGAGAAAAAAGTTCAGATCGTATTAAATGAAGTAACGACCTCTTTACGTCCGCTCAAAGAGTGTTTTCATGAGGAAAACGGATATGAGCCGGATATGTTTATTGATAGTGAGACAGCGATAGAATTAACAAATAATAATACGCTTGTGATGGTTGTAGATACAAACCGGCCGAATTATACAGATTGTCCTGAAATATTAAAAAAGACAAAATCTATTGTCGTGTTTGACCACCATCGACAAGGAAGCGATGTCGTTGAGAATCCAATTTTATCTTATATTGAACCGTATGCTTCCTCTACCTGTGAAATGATTGCTGAGGTGCTGCAATATTTTACGGAAAATATTAAGCTGACTGCCTGCGAGGCAGACGCAATTTATGCCGGTATGTTAATTGATACAAATAATTTTATGCAGAAAACAGGTGTACGTACGTTTGAAGCGGCAGCTTATTTAAGACGCTGTGGAGCGGAAATTAACAGAGTTCGAAAAATGCTGCGTAATGATATGGCAGATTATAAAGCAAGAGCAGAAGTCATGCGTCATGCCGAAGTATATCATGGAGCATTTGCAATCTCTGTATGTCCGGCAGATAAGGTAGAAAGTCCTACCGTTGTAAGCGCACAGTCTGCAAACGAGCTGTTAAATATTATAGGAATCAAAGCTTCTTTCGTTATGACGGAATATCAGAATAAAATTTTTATCAGCTCTCGCTCGATTGATGAGATTAATGTACAGTCTATCATGGAACGTCTTGG
This sequence comes from uncultured Eubacterium sp., assembly GCA_910584595.1. Taxonomy (GTDB): domain Bacteria; phylum Bacillota; class Clostridia; order Lachnospirales; family Lachnospiraceae; genus Eubacterium_J. The sequence goes on along the minus strand of CAJUBQ010000001.1, from coordinate 104,056 downwards.
CGGCGGCGGTCATGCCAGTATTGCCGGGGCACAGCTTTCTGACTGCAGTATCGATGAAGCAAAACAAAAGATCAGAGCAATTTTAGATGAAATGATAGAAAAAGGAGAAATCGAAAAATGAAAGTAATTTTATTAGAAGATGTGAAATCAGTGGGTAAGAAGAACGATATTGTAGAAGTCAGCGACGCTTATGCACGTAATATGCTGATTAGAAAAAAACTAGGCGTGGAAGCGAATAATCAGACATTGAATGATTTAAAACTGCGAAATAAACGTGCGGAAAAAGATGCAGCAGAAAATCTTGCAGCAGCCAGACAGCTGGCGGAAGATTTAAAAGAAAAACAAGTGGAAATAAAGATAAAGGCTGGATCAGGTGGCCGGACGTTTGGTTCCGTATCTACAAAAGAAATATCTGAAGCGGTAAAAACGCAGCTGCATCTGGAATTAGATAAAAAGAAAATGCAGTTAACCGATCCAATGAAAGCATTAGGTTTTTATGATGTTCCTGTGAAGCTGCATCCGCAAGTAACAGCTACTTTACGAGTGCATGTTGTAGAAGGCTAGAAATTATGGAAGAAACGCTTATAAAAAGAACAATGCCAAACAGTATCGAAGCGGAACAATCGGTAATCGGGGCCATGATGATGGACCGAGCGGCGATTATTGCCGCTTCGGAAACGTTAGCGCCAGAAGATTTTTACCATAACCAATATGGCGTATTATTTGATTCAATGATTGAGCTGTTTAATCAAAGTCAGCCGGTAGATTTTATAACTCTTCAGAATAAACTAAAAGAAAAAGATTTGCCGCCTGAAATCAGCAGCTTAGAATATATTAATGATTTGGTGGCAGCAGTCCCAACAGCTGCAAATATTCGTTATTATGCAAATATTGTAAAAGAAAAAGCCATGCTGCGCAGGCTGATTAAAATAACAGAAAATATTCAAAATGAATGTTATGCCGGAAATGAAGAATTGGAAACGATATTTTCCAATACGGAAAAAAATATTTTTCAGCTGCTTCAAAGTCAGGATAGCGGAGAATTTGTACCAATTAAACAGATTGTAATCAATGCGTTGGACAGAATAGAAAAGGCTTCCAGAATACAGGGAAATGTAACAGGTATTGCAACCGGATTTATAGATCTTGATTATCGGATGTCTGGTCTGCAGCCTTCTGATTTGATATTAGTGGCTGCGCGCCCTTCTATGGGAAAGACAGCTTTTGTATTAAATATTGCACAGTATACAGCCTTCCATAGTGATCTTGCAACAGCAATTTTTAGTTTGGAAATGTCAAAAGAGCAGCTTGTGAACCGTTTGTTTTCTCTGGAATCCAGAGTTGATGCACAAATGCTGCGGAATGGAAATCTTTCGGATACCGATTGGGAAAAGCTGATTGAAGGAGCCGGAACAATAGGACGTTCAAAATTAATAATTGATGATACGCCGGGAATTTCTATCAGTGAGCTTCGATCTAAATGCCGTAAATACAAACTGGAGCATAACATACAGCTGATTATTATTGATTATTTGCAGCTAATGTCAGGCAACGGGAGAAATGATTCCAGACAGCAGGAAATTTCAGAAATTTCTCGCGCATTAAAAGCGCTTGCAAGAGAATTACATGTTCCGGTAATCGCCCTTTCTCAGTTAAGCCGGGCGGTAGAACAGCGTCCGGATCATCGTCCGATGCTTTCGGATCTGCGTGAGTCCGGCGCTATTGAGCAGGATGCAGACGTAGTAATGTTTATTTACCGTGATGATTATTATAATAAAGACACCGATAAAAAAAATATTGCCGAAGTTATTATAGCGAAACAAAGAAATGGTCCAATTGGCACTGTTAATCTTGTTTGGCTGCCGCAATATACGAAATTTGCCAACATGCAGAAAGATTAATTTTTTATTTTCAGGAACAGGTATGAAAAGGATATCTGTTCTATTTTTATGCAAAAAGTTATCTCCACCATTTTCAAAACCTCTATGACTTTCCAAATAATATGACAAAATAGGAGTTCTTTTATTATAAAAATAAACCGTATCTGTAAATAATTGTCGGCTTTTCGCGATGAAATCAATTTGTACAAGCACATACAGTAAGCTATACTTGATACAGAAGTTATATAGTTAGATTGCTATTTACTGCATATGGCTTCGAACCCGCTATGCAATAGAAAAAGGAGGTTTTCTAAGTGGAAAAAGTACGCTATATGATTTCAGATGCAGCAAATATTGTGCAGGTTGAATCACATGTATTGCGGTACTGGGAAGAAGAACTGGAATTAATTATTCCAAGAAACGAACTGGGACACCGCTACTATACACAGGAAAACATACAGGAATTTTTAAGAATAAAAGAACTAAAAGAACGAGGATACCAGTTAAAAGCAATCAGACTGATTCTGCAGGATGAAAAAGAGCGTAAGGAGGAGAGTATGATGGAGCCGGCAATCCGGATTGAAAAAGTAGACGGCAGGGATATTGGTGAGGAGGTTTCAAAGAGCGATATGGCTAAGAACGAAGTAATCCATGTAACACACAAAACAAGTCAGCTGACTGAAGATATGCAGCGTGAAAGACGTATGGAACAGTTTCAGTCAATGATGACGGAAATCGTGCGCAAAGCAATCAGCGAAAATAATCAGGAACTTAGTGAAGGAGTAGGTGTTCAGGTCGGTGAACATGTCATAAAAGAAATGAATTATCTGATGCGCACGCAAGAAGAACAGGAAGAAGAAAGGTTTCGCAAGCTGGATGACGCAATTCGCAGCATTGGCAGACATGGCAGAAGGCGTATGAGAAAAGAGCGCTTAAGCCGTAAAGAGCGTAGGATGCTGAAAAATAAAAACGAGCTTGCGCCAGATCTTACGATCTAAAGATTGCTGTATGATGTATGACATACATACACTGTAAAAAATAAAACCGCCGGTTTACCGGCGGTTTTAAAAATATGGTAACAGCTTAGAATAAACTGTCTGTTACAAAATATGAGTTACGAATTAACCTTCTTCAATTGCACCTGTTGGACATGCGCCTGCACATGTTCCGCAGTTTACACAAGCATCAGCATCGATGTCGTATTTTCCATCACCTGCAGAAATTGCTCCTACTGGACATTCTCCTTCACATGTTCCACAGCTAACACAAGCATCTGTAATTTTGTATGCCATGATCTCAATCCTCCTTAAAATATTGATAGATACGAACCTATTGTCCGTTGACCTTATTCTAATACAAAAATGCAATTAATACAAGTAGGAAATTATAACAGAATGATGATAAGCTGTATTATTTTAAATACATATTGCAGTGTCATCCGTCAAATTTATTGTCTGGAAATATTTGACAACAAAACTGCTCTATAGTATATTTATTTGGTAAAAGGGCAGATTAAAGATAGAGCGCCTGAAAGAATGCCAGCAAACAAATCAGAGAAAAGGAGAATGAACATGTCACAGCAGGTTACAAAAACGACAATGATTGGAGAACTTCTTCAAATTAATGAAAACATTGCACCACTTTTATTAAATATTGGAATGCATTGTTTAGGATGTCCATCTTCACAAATGGAAACAATTGAAGAAGCAGCAATGGTGCATGGTATTGTACCTGATGAGTTGGTTGCACAGATTAATGATTTTTTAGCAAACAATTAATCTGAATGTGGAAAAGTGTGTATGTAAACAAGTAACTGGATGCACAAAATAATGAAAACCGAGTTAGTGTTCCAGCATAATGCTGAGCAGTAACCCGGTTTTTTGTTAAATTGCTGCAAATTGCTGTAGCGCCTGATTGCGAATCATACAATCAAAATGTTCATTAAAATATGCTTCAATAGAATTCGAAAAATTTAATTGCGTAGAATATTCAGATAAGATATTGCATACTTTATTAAATTCTTCTGGTGTGTGTGTACTCTTATGAACGACCAGATAAAATAAATGTGACTGAGAGTCGCGGAATAGTGTGTTATCGCCTACGTAATAGCCATCTAATACATTTGATATTTTAGACATTGTGTCCAGATTATGAATGAGGAACAATTTGGTTAAATCAACAGGAACTTCTAAAGCAGGAGAATTTGAAACTGTTTCTTTGGATTCGTGTTTGACGGCCTGGTCTAACGGAATGAATTCTTCGGATTTCGAAGTCTTTTTCTTTGGATTTTCAGTATTGGCTTTGGCTTCCTGCTGAATCTTTTTAAACCAGTCCAGTATATCATTTGCGCTGGTTGTTTCATATGGTTCTCCCTGATCGGATTCATAGCCTGATAAAGAATCATCGAAATCCATATCTGAAAATTTGGAAAAGCGTGTATCCAGTTCTTCCGGATATTCAACTTTGGTAATCAGAAGAATGATTGTATCGGATGATACTGGTATTGCTTCAATCATCAAAGGGATATCGTCTGCTTCAAAACCAAATTCATAAGAAGCCTGCTGCATCATATCACGAAATAGATTTTTGGCATTTTCTGTACCATACGCAAGTTCACTGATTTTTAAATGGCGGTTTGCTAAATCTTCCTTAGTCAGTGTGCATCGAATTTGAGTGTCGCTTACTTTTTCGATTTTCATTACATCACTCCCTTAATTAATGTCTTATGGTATATATTATTAGTATAAAATTGCAAATGTCAACTTGAAGTAACCAAAGTATATAAAAAATCAATATGATAGTCAAGCGCAGAATGCATATATTTTTTAAAATTTTTATAAAATTCAAAATTTTTCTAAAAAAGAGCTTGCCAATCCAGGTTAGTTATGTTATAACAGTTGTAAGAGATGCTTACACCCTTAGTCAGAAAGGAGTATAAGTATTCAAAAATCAAGTTTGTCCGATAAGTATCGTATCGTTTCCCAAATAGGAAAAGGAAGCGATAGCGAGGTATTTCTGGTCGAACATAGGAAGCTGAAGGTGTATCGTGCAGTTAAATGTATAAAAAAATCTGCATTAGAGATGCAGCCGCAGCTCCTTCTGGAAGCAGATATTCTAAAAAATCTGAAACATCCCGGTATCCCCACAATTTATGATGTAGAAGAAGATGATGAACATTATTTTATCATAGAGGAATATATCCAGGGACAATCGTTAGAAGCATTTGTGCTTCGTCAAGATTGTATTTCCATAGATACGGCAATTTATATGACATTGCAAATTTGTGATGTGATAAAATATCTGCATGATTTAAAGCCGGAACCGGTCCTTTATCAGGATTTGAAGCCGGAGCACATTATATTATGTGGAAAACGTATTGTTTTAATCGACTTTGGTATCTCATCTTATATTACCAACGATGGAAATACATTCCAAAATTTTGGAACGCAAGGCTTTGCGCCGCCTGAAAAATATCAGGGTATTGCTTGTGATATACGCACAGATATCTATGGCGTTGGCAAGATTCTTGAATTTATGGCAAAAAAAATGCCCTCAGAAGAGTTCCAATTTCTTATACCATTCACAGCAAAAGCAACTGCATGTAATATGGACGATCGTTATGATTCAATACAGGCGTTCGAAGCAGAATTAGAGCGAGCGCTGTGCAATGGCAGTCAAAATATTCACCAAACAATCAACAAGCATCTCTTAACAGAAATAGCAGTGGCAGGAACACAAAATCGTATAGGAACAACACATTTGGCCATATCATTGACCTGTTTTTTTAATCAAAATCACAAACCATGTATCTATCAGGAATATCATCCATCTGACTGTATGCGGCTTTTGGCTAAAGAAGATGGCAGTTATATGAGAAAAGATGGATTGATCGCATACGAAAAGTTTTATGGAATGCCATATTATGGCGAAGGAATAGAGACATGGAAACAAACAGGTCGTTTGTATGTACAAGATTATGGAACAAACATAGACGAAATGTTAGATGAAGATAAAAAACAGATTGTAGTAATGGGAAGCAGGCCATGGGAATGTGAATCAACAAAGAATCTGTTAGAAAAGATTCGTTTGTGTGAACATCTTGTATTAATTTGTAATTATGAAAATACATCACAGGCCAAAAATCTGGCCAGATTGTATCACCATCGTATTTATTGTTTTCCATTAGACGCAGATCCGTTTCGGATGACAAGGGAGAAGCGGAAATTTTTTGCGAAGCTGCTGCATCAGGAAAGGTGGTGAAAAAACTGAATGGATTTTCATCCAAAAAGCTGAAGGAGAAGGTCAGCATAGGGATTATAGGAATTGAGCCGGGCTGTGGAGTGACACATTTAGCTATTGCGCTGGCAAATTATATGCAGTCTGGTTTGGGAAGAAAGGCTGCATTACTGGAATTGTCAGGAAAGCATGAATTAAAAGATATGATTCAAAAGGAAGGTGATAAAAATCAAAATCTTCTGGGCGTTCATTATTTTACAGATATTTGTGTGGGGAAAATACCGGAAATAATGAACAGTGGATATGAAGTATTTATTTTGGATTTGGGTGCAGATTATGCAATGGCCAGAGAAGAATTTCTTAGATGTGACTATAAAATTGTATCCGGGAGTATCAGTCCGTGGAAAATTTCGATCTATGAGCATTTCCTGAATAACGTTATTGTAGCAGAAAATCATGAATCATGGGAATTTTTAGTATTATTTGCGAACTTATCAGACAAGAAAAATGTACAAAAAAGATGTGGAGTGCGATTGATAAATATCCCATGGATTGAAAATCCATTCTATTTGAAAAAAGAGGACTTAATGTTTTTACAGAAAATAGTATGAGAGACATAAAATTGTTTGAAATCTATTTATTTAAGCAGTATGCAAAGTTTTAAACAGTCATAGGAGTCTCAAATAAATAGGAGGAATCGTACATTTTAAAGTTTCGGAGAAAAGAAATGTTGTTTTATGGAAGTATAGGGGGATGCATTGCCGCAATTCCACTTGCATTATTGCTTGTATTGCAATGCAGCAGTAATATAAATTTAAAGCAGCAGATTTTCTATTACAAAGAATGGGAAAAAGAGGGTCTGTATCTGCATGTATGGATATTAAAAAAAGATATTTCTGCCGGAAATAAAGTCACAAGATCATATCTTGAAAAGAAAAAAATATGGGTTTCTGAGTCAGATAATAGGAATATTTTAACCGATATACATCAGATCACAGGCAAAAGAGCAAAGACAGCGTTAAAAAAAGGTACTTTGATGAAGTCTGATCTGCTATATCAAAAGAATAAGCAGAAAAATGCAAAGCAAAAAACTTAGAATAGGTAAATATATTATTTTTGTGATCGTTATTTGATTACAAAAATATCTTTTCTGGAATTATTTGTTTTAAAATATCTGAAAAGGAAAAATTGACATGTACAGTCTTGGAATTTATCTTATCACAAATTAAGAGTTGTTACATTCCGTATCAATCGTATTTGTCAATTGGGTGGAAAGGATGAACAAAAAGGAATTATTTATAGAGTTAAAAGGAATACAGGGACGGGGAATTACTATTTTTCTGGAAGGGGAAAAAAGTACGCCGGAGACTGTAACAGAGTTATTATGTATACAGGAAGATAGTTCCTATATGAGAGATTATGTTTATGATAAGGGGGTACTGAAAGAACTTCATTTTGATAAAGTGCAGAACAAATAAATAAGTAAAATTATAATAATATTATAATGTGTTGTTTTTTGCCAGGTCAATTTTATATATTGGCAAAAGTATACCATATGGAAAAGGAAACCTCAATGCCTTTTGAATTACACATAATATATATTTATTTAATTTTAGAAAAATGAGAATAGCAGGCAGGTTCATACAGTAAAAATATTGTTACTGTATTTTGCCTGCCTGTTTGATATTACTTCTTTACACCTTATGAGCAATCCGCTATAATAGTTAAAACTGATAAATAAGTGTATAGATCGAAAAGGTGATGAGGAAAATGGGAGAAGAAATGAATGATACGATTATAAAGATTACCATTGATACATTTATTGATATACAACGGGCAATGTTAAAAGCAAAAAAAGAAAATGCTGTAGAGACATATGAAGAATTACATTTTCAATATATATCTCATAAAGCGGCGCTTAACACCCTTGGAGTAAATTTAAGTGAAATTGATTTAATAAAAGAATAGTTGTTTCTTGTAAAATGGTTGATTACAAGCTATAATAAAATAAGGTTATTTGAATTCGGATTAGAAGTATACGCAGGAGGAAAAACGATGAAAAAGAAATTAGTACCGGTAATAGCCGTTTTATTTTTGGTTTTTATTATACTTGTCGGTATTATTATTGGTAAAAAGATCAAGCAATTTATGCCAAGCAATGAGCAGCAAAATCTGGATACTTATTTTGGAATATCATCAGAGGATGAGGCTGCTATCGAATTGAATCATGAACTGGTGGAAGAAAAGGCATTAATCAGAGATGGGGCAGCTTATCTCGATTATCAATATGTGCATGATTATTTAAACGATCGTTTTTACTGGGATGCGAATGAAAATGTTCTTTTATATACGACGTCTGCGAATGTTGTAAAAGCATCAGCAGACAGTAAGGAATATTATATCGGGCGGAAAAAAGACAGTAAACCTTATAAAATAGCGCTTGTGAATGTTGATAAAACGTATATTGCTCTGGATTATGTTGCGCAATATACGGATTTAACTTACGAAAGATTTGAAGAACCAAATCGTATTTTACTAAAGACGCAATGGGGAACGATAAAAAAGGCGGGGATTAAAAGAAAGACGCAGGTACGTGTAAAAGCCAGTGTAAAAAGTAATATTTTAAAAGAATTAACGAAAGAAGATATTGTTACGAAGCTGGAAGACGGGGATGAATGGACAAAGGTAACGACAGAGGATGGCCTGGTCGGATATGTGCAGAGTAAACGGCTTGGTACGGAAACAGAGGAAACAGAGAGCCATGAATTTGAAGAAGATACATTTTTACATCAGGTCAGAGATTATGCTATTAATATGGCCTGGCATCAGGTGACAGTACCGGAAGCCAATCATTCTATTGCAAATGTGCTTCAAAATACTAAGGGGCTAAACGTAATATCTCCTACGTGGTTTTATTTAAATGATAACGACGGAAATATTGCAAATCTGGCAAGTACGGATTATGTAAAATATTGTCATTCACAGGGAGTTGAAGTATGGGGATTGGTCAGCAATTTGGAAAATAAAGATGTTAGCACAACAGAAGTATTGACACATACTTCCAAACGGGAAAATCTGGAAAATCAAATTATTGCAGCGGCAATACAATATGGTCTGGATGGAATTAATGTGGATTTTGAAGCATTAGAATCTGCAGTAGGCGAGGGATTTATTCAGTTTATTCGGGAGTTGTCATTAAAATGTGATGGCAACGGAATTGTATTGTCGGTAGATAATTATGTGTCATCAGACTATACAAAGTTTTATGATCGGGAAGAACAGGCAGTTTTTGCAGATTATTTGGTTGTAATGGCTTATGATGAACATTATGCGGGATCGGCGGAAAGTGGATCTGTTGCTTCTATTGGATTTGTTACAAAAGGAGCAGACGATATTCTGGCGGAAGGTGTACCGGCGGAACAAGTGATTTTAGGTATGCCTTTTTATACAAGAGTATGGTCTGAAAAACTAAAAGATGGAGACGGGGACGATGTAGAAGCGGCATCCGATGATTATGTTCCTTATGAATTATCAAGTGAAGCTGTTGGTATGTTATCTGCACAGCGCCTTATGGAAGTAAACGGTGCAGAAAAAACATGGCTGGATCAGATGGGACAGTACTATACAGAATATGTGAATAACGATGTGACATATAAAATCTGGTTTGAGGATGTCAAATCCATAGAAGAGAAACTAAAGGTTATGAAGTCACATGAGTTTGCAGGAGCATCTTTCTGGAAGCTTGGATTAGAGGATCCGGCCGTCTGGAATACAATTATAAAATATATTCATTAAGTATTTATGAAAGAAATAGGGATGATTCCGGTCTTTTGACATATGTATAGTAATAAAAACTCAGGAGACGGAGAATTTGAAACAAAGATTGGAATTATTGATGTCAATCGTAATTCTTGTATGTGCCTGTATATTGGCTAAGACAAGCGCCATTTATGTGACGGGTCGTCAGGTAGCAAAGCAAAAAGATTGCATCGTAGTAGATGTTGGGCATGGAGGATTTGATTCCGGTAAGATAGGTGTAAATGGAGAACTGGAAAAAGATATTAATTTACAGGTTGCTCTGAAGCTGAAAAAAACATTGGAAGATATGGGAATGTCTGTCATCATGACACGTGAGGACGATCAAGGCTTATACGATGAAAATGCCAGTAACAAAAAAGCACAGGATTTACAAAGACGATGTGATTTGATTAATCAGGAAAAACCATTAATGACGATCAGCATACATCAAAATAGCTACACAAGCCCGGAAATAAAAGGGGCACAAGTATTTTATTATACAACTTCATCCGAAAGCCAAAAACTTGCTGAGATATTGCAAAAAACGCTTATAGAACAGGTTGATCCCCAAAATCACAGGGAAGCCAAGGCAAATGACAGTTACTATCTGTTGAAAAAGACAGACTCAGTTATCGTAATTGTTGAATGTGGTTTTTTAAGCAATCCGCAGGAAGCAGAAAAACTATCTGATGAAGAATATCAACAGAAAATGGCGGATGCAATTTGTGCCGGAATAAATAAATACCTTGGAAGAAATTAAAATCCAATGAAGGATTGGAATTCGATGAAAGATTAGAATTCGATTAAGGATCACGAAACAATGCAGAAAACAGTTGTAAAAAAAATATCGGAAACCAATATAGACATGGATGTTATCAGACAGGCAGGGCATATTCTGCGAACAGGCGGATTAGTAGCTTTTCCAACAGAAACAGTATATGGTCTTGGAGCAGATGCTCTGCAGGCAGAGGCATCTAAAAAAATATATGCTGCAAAGGGCAGACCATCAGATAATCCATTGATTGTTCATGTATGCAGTTTTAAAGACATAAATAAGATAGTGACACAGATACCGGATAAGGCCAGGCTTTTATCAGAAGCATTTTGGCCGGGACCTTTGACAATGATATTGAAAAAAAATGAGAAGCTTCCTTATGAGACTACAGGCGGAATAGATACGGTAGCGATACGGATGCCTTCTAATAAAATTGCTTTAGCATTGATTCAGGAAGGCGGAGGTTATATAGCTGCGCCAAGTGCGAATACATCAGGAAAACCCAGTCCAACATTAGCAAAGCATGTTTTAGAAGATCTCAACGGTAAAATACCATTGATTTTAGATGGAGGAGCAGTAGGAATTGGTATCGAATCTACTATTATAGATTTAACAGAAGATATTCCTGTTGTATTGCGTCCAGGGTATATATCTTTGAATATGCTTGCACAGGTGGTTGGTGAAGTACGTATGGATCCTGGTATTTTATCAAAGGATGCCGGTACGAAACCAAAAGCTCCCGGTATGAAATACAGACATTATGCTCCAAAAGCAGAAATGATTATAGTAGAAGGTGAACAAGAAAATGTGATTCAGAAAATAAATAGGATGTCAAAAGATGAATTGAAAGCGGGAAAAAGAGTTGGAATTATTGGAACGGATGAGACAGTTAAATATTATGAATATGGACTGATTATCAGTATCGGAGGAAGACAAGAAGATGAAAAAATCGCTCATAATCTTTATAGGATATTGAGAGAGTTTGATAAGTCAGATGTAGACATTATTTTTTCAGAAAGCTTTTCAAAATTACGGATGGGGCAGGCTATTATGAACCGTTTATTAAAGGCAGCAGGACATCGGGTCATTTTGGCAGAATAGTTGGGGTGAGTATATGAATACATGTAAGAAAATTATTTTTGCTGACAGTGCAGGAAACAGTCGTGCACCAATGGCAGCAGAATTATTGAAAGAATGTACAATAAAACAGCCTATTGATATACAGGCAAGGGGAATTGTTGTATTATTTCCTGAACCTCTCAATCAAAAAGCTGAAGCTGTATTAATCAGTAATGGAATTACATTAGAAAATTATATGTCCAGTCAGTTGGAGGAAGAAGACTTTGCACAAGATACACTTGTGATTGTAATGGGGAAAAGTGACAAACAAAAAATTCTGGACATGTTTGCAAATGCAGTTCCGGAAAATGTACAGGTATTGACAGAACTGGTCGGTGATGAACTGGAAATTATGGATCCGTATGGAGGTACATTACAGTCATATGGAATCTGTTATGAAACATTAAGCAAATCTATTAAAAAATTAGCGACCATGTTAAATCAGAGTTTATAACGGACAGAGAGAATAATAGTGGTACATTTTGGGAATAACTCAGGATGTACCATTTTTTCAGTTTTATTAAAATATTATAGACAATTTTGGTATTAGCGCTTATAATGTATGTAGTGTTTTTCTGCGCTTTATTCAAGGAAAGAGGACAGTTATGAAAAATAAACGAAGTGTATTTCAAGCATTTGCAATGATTATGCAATTTAGTTTAAATATGATTGTACCAATTGTGATGTGTACATTGCTTGGCGTCTGGATTGATGAGAAATTTCATATTCCGGTTATTACAGTTCCTCTGTTTTTAATGGGAGCGCTGGCTGGCTTTCGCAATATTTTCATTATGGCAAAAAAAATCTATCAGGATGATTCAAAAATTCAAAAGAATAAATGATGATTATATTTCAAATAATTAGAATACATTTTTAAGGAAGGAAATATGCTGAAATGTTTAGACGATTAAATGAAGCGCTTCCTGAATTACTGCTGGGGATTTTTATTTATGGGATTGTTGTACAGTTGACAGGTATTTGGTTTGTAGAAGATAAGCTTCTTTACAGCAGCGGACTTTGGATAGGTGTTATTACTGCAATGGCGATGGCTTATCATATTGCGCTTATCATTGCTGAAAGTGTGGATGCTGTGGATCCGCAGAAGGCAAGAGTCAGGATTATTACAAAAGGAATTTTGCGTTATGCAGCAGTTGTAATTGTATTTACAGTTACCATGTATTATGATCTTGGTAATCTGGTCACATTATTTATTGGTGTGATGGGTTTAAAGATATCGGCTTATTTACAGCCGGCAATGCACAAAGTGCTTATAAAAGTAACAGGAAAAGGTGGTGGGTCTTCGGACGAAACTAACAAAATGGAAAGGGAGGTGAAAATGTGACAAATGCAATCGTAATGTCATCCAGCGCTGACAATATTGATTTTATGATACATGGGTTATTTTCTTATAACTTATTTGGTCATGAAGTCTGGATTACTACATCTCATGTATGTATTTTGATTGTTTTACTGTTTCTGATCGGATTTGCTCTTGTAGCAAATATAAAAATGCGTCATGCAACAGAAATACCGGATACATTCCAAAATATATTGGAGTTGATTGTAAGTTCGCTGGATGGTGTTGTTGAGGGAACAATGGGAAAGAATGCTCCGAAGTTCGTTAACTATATTAGTACGATCTTTATCTTCATTCTTATGAGTAATATATCCGGTTTGTTTGGTTTAAGGCCACCAACAGCGGATTATGGTACTACACTTGCTCTGGGTCTGATTACATTCACGTTGATACATTTTTGTCAGTTCAAGTATCAAAGTCCAAAGAAAATCTGGACAGACATGTGCTCGCCATTACCACCATGGCTTCCAATCTGGTTCCCAATTAACCTTATCAGTGAAATTGCGGTTCCGATTTCCCTGTCTTTGCGTTTGTTTGCAAACGTATTGTCAGGAACAGTCATGATGGCGCTCATTTATGGTTTATTATCAAAAGTGGCTATTATTTGGCCGGCAGCGCTTCATGTATACTTTGATTTGTTCTCAGGAGCAATTCAGACGTATGTATTCTGTATGTTGACAATGACTTATATTAGTCAGCAGATGGAAACAGACTAATAAGAATGATCTTATTTTAATGAATGAAAATTTAGGAGGAAAATCATTATGAATATCACAGGACAAGATTTAATTTTAGCATGTTCAGCAATTGGTGCAGGTTTAGCAGTTATTGCAGGTATCGGGCCTGGTATTGGCCAGGGTATCGCTGCCGGACATGGTGCAGCAGCAGTTGGAAGAAATCCTGGTGCAAAATCTGATATTATGTCTACAATGTTATTAGGACAGGCTGTTGCCGAGACAACTGGTTTATATGGTCTGTTAGTAGCTATGCTCTTGCTTTTCGTACAGCCATTATCATAAAAAATAAGACGCACCAGCGTCTATGTAATGGAAATAAGACGGAAAGGAGGCTGAACTGAGCGAATATGGAAAGATTATTTAATCTTGATTTTCAATTGATTCATGATGCTGTGCTTCTGGCGATAGCAATCTTTGTACTGTTTATGGCATTATCTTACCTGTTGTTAAATCCGGTTAGAAAGATGTTGTATGAAAGACAGAGAAAGATTCAGGGTGATATTGACAGTGCAAAAGGCGATAAAGAAAAAGCGTCTGCGATGAAAGCAGAATATGAGGAAAAGTTGAAAAATGCAGATAAAGAAGCAGAAGCTATTTTAAGCGAAGCACGTCAAAAAGCATTGAAAAATGAAGCACATATTATCGAAGAAGCAAAGCAGGAAGCTGCCCGTATCATTCAACGTGCCAACGAAGAAGCAAAACTTGAAAAGAGTCGCGCGATGGATGAGATGAAACAGGAAATGATTACAGTTGCATCCATGATGGCTGCAAAGGTTGTGGCGGCATCTATAGATACAACCGTTCAGAATGGGCTTGTAGAAGAGACATTGAAAGAAATGGGTGATTCGACATGGCAAAGCTAGTTTCAAAAACATATGGAGATGCATTATTTGAGCTGGCTTTGGAATCCGGACAGATTGACGTGTTGTTTGATGAAGCGAAACGGATGCTTAAGATTGTTCAGACGAACGAAGATCTTGCTAAGATGATGAATCATCCAAAAATTGTGATAGAAGAAAAACAGAAAATCATCGAAGATGTTTTTAAAAACCGCGCGTCAAGAGAAATGATCGGATTATTGCTGATGATTATTGCGAAAGGTCATTATCAGGAATTTGACGGGGTATTGCAGTATTTTATTGAGCATGTGAAAGAGTATAAGAAAATAGGCACTGCTTATATTACATCTGCGATGGATTTGTCTTTGATGCAGAAAGATGCAATTCGCAGAAAACTGCTGGAGACAACTGATTATGTGCAGTTTGAGTTTATATATGATATAGATCCATCCTTAATCGGAGGGATCGTAATTCGGATCGGGGACAGAGTGGTAGATGGCAGCGTAAAAAATAAGTTAGCCAGATTGACTTCCGAATTGTCCAAATTAAAGTTGCAGATGCCGTAGTAATATGGCAAAAACAGTTGAAAGTAGGTGACTATTATCCATGAATTTAAAACCAGAGGAGATTAGTTCAGTCATCAAAGAACAGATCAGGAAATACGCTGCAGAGCTTGAGGTTGCAGATGTTGGCACAGTCATTCAGGTAGCGGATGGTATTGCGCGTATTCATGGTCTGGAAAATGCGATGCAGGGTGAGCTGCTGGAATTTCCAGGTGAAGTATATGGAATGGTATTAAACCTTGAAGAAGATAATGTTGGCGCCGTATTGCTCGGCGATCAGAAAAGTATCAATGAGGGAGATACCGTAAAAACAACCGGAAGAGTAGTAGAAGTTCCGGTTGGAGATGCTATGATTGGCCGTGTTGTGAATGCATTAGGACAGCCTATTGATGGCAAAGGACCAATCAAAACAGAAAGATTTCGTCAGATTGAAAGAGTTGCATCAGGTGTTATTTCAAGAAAATCTGTAGATACGCCGCTGCAGACAGGTATTAAAGCGATTGATTCAATGATACCGATTGGCAGAGGACAAAGAGAGCTGATTATTGGAGACAGACAGACAGGAAAGACAGCGATTGCAATTGATACGATTATTAATCAAAAGGGTCAAGGGGTAAAATGTATTTATGTAGCAATTGGCCAGAAAGCTTCTACAGTTGCTTCCATCGTAAAGACATTGGAGGAGTTTGGAGCCATGTCATATACGACAGTAGTAGCTGCTACGGCAAGTGAACTTGCACCATTACAATATATCGCTCCATATTCAGGATGTGCAATCGGAGAAGAATGGATGGAGAATGGGGAAGATGTTCTTGTTGTGTATGATGATTTGAGCAAACATGCTACCGCATATCGTACACTTTCCTTGCTGTTAAGAAGACCGCCAGGCCGTGAAGCATATCCAGGTGACGTGTTTTACCTGCATTCCAGATTGTTGGAGCGTGCAGCAAGACTTTCAGACAAATTAGGCGGAGGTTCTTTGACGGCTTTGCCAATTATTGAAACACAGGCAGGCGATGTGTCTGCATATATCCCAACAAATGTAATATCAATTACAGATGGCCAGATTTATCTGGAGACAGAAATGTTTAATGCAGGTTTCCGCCCGGCGATTAATGCCGGTCTGTCTGTATCTCGTGTAGGCGGTTCAGCACAGATTAAGGCAATTAAAAAGATCTCTGCGCCTATTCGTACAGAACTGGCACAGTATCGTGAGCTTGCAGCTTTTTCACAGTTTGGTTCTGAACTTGATGCCGATACAAAGGAAAAACTGGATCAAGGTGAAAGAATTAAGGAAATTTTAAAACAGCCGCAATATCAGCCAATGCCGGTAGAAAAGCAGGTTATTATTATTTATGTTGCTACGAATAAATATTTACTGGATATTCCAACGGATGAGATTCTTCGATTTGAAAATGAATTGTTTGATTATATTGATACAAAATATCCGGAAATACCAGAATCGATTCGTACAACGAAAGTGTTGGAGGAAGATATCGAAAAGACTTTGATAAAAGCAATAGAAGAATGTAAAAAATCATTTCGGTAGAAAGATATAAAAATAAAATAAGGCGGTGACAGATTATGGCCTCGATGAGAGACATAAAAAGACGTAAAAGCAGCATACAGAGTACGCAGCAAATCACAAAAGCCATGAAATTAGTTTCTACCGTAAAACTGCAGAAAGCAAAAACACATGCAGAACGGACAGATCCGTATTTTCAGCATATGTATCATACTGTTACATCTATTCTCGCAAGATCAGGAAACATGGATCATCCATATCTTGCCAATAATGGTTCAGATAAAATAGCTGTTGTAGTGATTACTTCTAATCGTGGTCTTGCCGGTGGCTATAACTCTAACATTACGAAGCTTGTGCAAAGCAGCGGACTTGAGAAAGACAAGGTGTTGTTATATACGATTGGCACAAAAGGAAAAGATACGCTGGAACGAAAAGGATATCATGTTGCGTTGGATGCTTCAGATGTAATAGAAAATCCTACTTATAAGGATGCGATGGAAATTTGTGACAAAGTACTAAAGGATTTTGCGGAAGGAAAAATAGGTCAGATCTATTTGGCATATACTCATTTTAAAAATACCGTAGTCCATGTACCGAGCTTTATGAAGTTGCTTCCGGTAGAGTTTTCAGAAGAAGAGATGTCTGCAGCCGATAAAAATCTGATTATGAATTATGAGCCAAATGAAAGAGAAGCTCTGGATATGATTATTCCAAAATATGTGACAAGTATTTTTTATGGCGCACTTGTAGAAGCGGTTGCCAGTGAGAATGGTGCAAGAATGCAGGCAATGGATTCTGCTACAAGTAATGCGGAAGAAATGATTAGTGATTTGTCTCTGAAATATAACCGCGCCCGTCAAGGTTCTATTACGCAAGAGTTGACTGAAATTATTGCTGGTGCGGAAGCAATTAGTTAGAAATATTGTGCGAATATATAGAAAAAGGAGTGATAAAAGAAAATGGCAAAAGCGAATATTGGGAAAATCACTCAGATCGTTGGTGCTGTCCTGGATATTAAATTTACAGGAACATTGCCGGAAATTAACGAATCTATCGAGATTACGCGTAGCGATGGAAGCCGGCTTGTGGTGGAAGCTGCGCAGCATTTGGGTGATGATACCGTTAGATGTATTGCCATGGGACCGACCGATGGACTTGTGCGCGGCATGGATGCTTTAGCGACAGGTGCCGCGATCAGTGTTCCGGTAGGTGAAAATACATTAGGCCGTATGTTCAATGTCCTTGGTGAGCCAATTGATGAGATTGACCCACCGACAGGTGTTGAATACAACCCAATCCACAGAAAAGCGCCTTCTTTTGAAGAGCAGTCTACGTCTGCTGAAATTTTGGAAACAGGCATTAAAGTCGTAGATTTGCTTTGCCCTTATCAAAAAGGTGGAAAAATCGGATTATTCGGTGGTGCAGGTGTAGGAAAAACAGTGTTAATTCAGGAGTTAATTCATAATATTGCGACAGAGCATGGCGGATATTCTGTATTTACAGGAGTTGGTGAAAGAACTCGTGAAGGCAATGATCTATATTATGAAATGAAAGAATCTGGTGTTATTGATAAAACAACCATGGTATTTGGTCAGATGAATGAGCCTCCTGGAGCAAGAATGCGCGTGGCGTTGTCAGGGCTTACAATGGCGGAATATTTCCGTGACAAAGGCGGAAAGGATGTTTTATTATTTATTGATAATATTTTCCGTTTTACACAGGCAGGTTCTGAGGTATCTGCATTACTTGGGCGTATGCCGTCAGCTGTAGGTTATCAGCCGACACTGCAAACAGAGATGGGCGCTTTGCAGGAGCGTATCACATCCACAAAGAATGGTTCTATTACATCTGTTCAGGCTGTTTATGTACCTGCTGATGACTTGACAGACCCGGCGCCTGCAACAACATTTGCACATCTGGACGCTACGACAGTATTGGAACGTTCCATTGTAGAGCTTGGTATTTATCCGGCTGTAGATCCTTTGGCATCGACTTCCAGAATTCTTGATCCACGTATCGTAGGTCAGGAGCATTTTGATACAGCTCGTGAAGTACAGGCAATATTGCAAAAATATAAGGAATTACAGGATATTATTGCAATATTGGGTATGGATGAATTGTCAGAAGATGATAAAATGGTTGTAAACAGAGCAAGAAAGATTCAGAGATTCTTGTCACAGCCATTTTCTGTTGCAACACAGTTTACAGGAATGGATGGAAAATATGTACCTATTGCTGAGACGATTCGTGGATTCCGGGAAATATTAGAAGGAAAACATGATGATGTACCGGAAGGCCACTTCTTAAATGCAGGAACTATTGATGAAGTACGTGCCCGTATGAAGTAAGGGGTGACGTTATGGCAGATGCAAATAAATTGTTTCAAGTAGAAATTATTACACCGGAACGTGTGTTTTATACCGGGCAAGCTTCTATGATTGAATTTACAACGACGGAAGGTGACATAGGAGTATATAAAAACCATATTCCTTTGACAGCGGTACTTGCACCGGGAATCGTGACCATTACAGAAGAAGGCAGTTCAAAAAAGGCAGCAGTGCATTCCGGTTTTGCTGAAATATTGGGCGATAAAGTAACACTTCTTGCAGAAGTTGCTGAATGGCCGAATGAGATTGACAGAAATCGTGCAGAAGAGGCAAAAATGCGTGCAGAGCGACGATTAAAAATGAAAGAAGCCGGATTGGATATAAAGCGTGCAGAAATTGCTTTGAAAAAAGCATTGGTTCGTATTGATATAGCAAAATAATTAAAATAGCTGGGAAGATCCCAGCTATTTTTAGCTATACAACTAAATAAAATATTTTTCTAAAGTTTTTTTATGGTCATGTCGAAATAGATAATGGAGAAGTTTATACAGGCAAAATTTTTTTCTATCAAAGAGAATATTTTAATTAAAAGAATTTTTCTATTCAGAAAGAATATGTTTTCATACAGAGAGATAAGAAGATTTTTCATGCAAATGGTGTTTGGAATAGAGAAATGATGTTTTGATACAAAGGAAATTTCTAGTAGAAAGAAAATATTTAATTAAAAGAATTTTTTAATAGAAGGAAGATATTTTCAGGGGATTTGAAAGAAATGAATATTAGCCGGAAGAGATGAATGGAAATGAGAGGTGTATGGGTATGGCAATAATTACACATAATTTAATGGCAATGAATACTGACAGGCAGTTGGGAATTGTATCTGAAGGTAAGAAAAAATCAACTGAAAAATTATCTTCGGGATATCGAATTAACCGTTCTGCAGATGACGCGGCCGGATTGCAGATTTCTGAGAAAATGAGATATCAGATTCGAGGATTAAATAAGGCTTCCAGAAATATTCAGGATGGAATTTCTTTAATTCAGACTGCAGATGGAGCATTAGCTGAGGTACATGATATTCTTCAGCGAATGAATGAATTGTCTACGCAGGCAGCAAATGATATTAATAAAGAGGAAGACAGAGAAGCGATTCAAAAAGAATTGCAGCAGTTAAAAGCTGAGATAAATCGTACATCAAAAGATACTACGTTTAATACACACCGTATTTTATGGATGAAACAGTTAGTTGAAATAGATGCAGATGATTATTCGGATGTAATTATGGAAGATCTTTTTACGAATATTCCAAATCATACATCTGTATATGGAAAAACATTGGATTTTAAAAATGTTAATGTGAATAATAAAGAAGAGTTGATTGGAAAAAGATTTACAGTTACATGTTCGGATAATTGTTCTCAAAAGTTTGTATTTCAATTTTCAAATCAGACATCTTCAAGTATTAATAATCCTGTAGATGGACATGATAATATTTTGGTGGATATAGGTGTGAAAGATGCAAATATCACAAATGGGAAAGATATCGTTGACAAAATTTTTGATTTGGTAAACAGTGTGCAGGCAAATATGGGCGGAAATGGTCAGGATGTACTTATCGGACACGCAAATGGCGTAAGTGTCAGCGGATCTCAAATGATATTTTATTCTACTTATAGTCAGCCGCCATATAATCCGAATATGGGTTTAATTATGGCAAATGATATGCTTAAGCTGGAACAAGATTATCATCTTCAGGTAAATGACAGACCATATCAGGAAATAACATTAAAATTAAGGACAATTAATTCAGGAACATTAGGACTTGGAAGAATGGAAGTTGATTCTTACGAAAATGCCGGAAAAACAATGGATTCTGTTCAGAATGCGATTGATAATTTGTCTGAATACAGGGCTTATTTGGGTGCCATGCAAAATCGGCTTGAGAAAGCAATGTCGTCCGTTGATAATGCTGCTGAAAATGCACAAAGGTCAGAAAGCAAATTAAGAGATACAGATATGGCGGAAGAGATGGTAAATTACTCAAAAAATAAGATTTTAGAGCAATTTGGCCAGGTGATGCTTGCGCAGACAAATCAAATAAATGATGGAGTTGCATCTTTATTAGCATAGCAGATCGGGTAAAATCAGACATGGGAAGACCATTATTTTATGAAATGGTTTCCCATGTTTTTTGTTGTGGAAATCCTATATATGATGTTGAAAATGTTTATTATTTATTTATATCGTGTGGATAAGTATGATTTAGCTTAAAATTTTAATAATCGAACATAATAGAGAGTATAAATATTAAATATATTCTAAGATAATGAATTCTTTATAAGATTTTATTTGAAATAATAAGAGAAACAAAATGTTTAAAAATTTATAAAAAGATGACTTCAAATAGATGTATTTTAGAAAGCAGGATATAAATATCTTACATTTTTTAAATTAATAAAAATATCATATTACATAGATGATAAATTTGATTTATAAATATAATTAATGAATATATTTGCATATTTATGAAAATATTTGGGTATTCTTATAAAATTGAGAAATCAATAAATATTTTTTGAAATTTTTTTAGGTAACAAATTTTTTAAAAATATTAAATTTATAATATTAAATTTATTTTGAGTATATAAAATATTTCTCAATTTTAAAAGGAGAATATGTAAATTAAATAATGATAAAATAAAATACAATAAATGTAATTATTCATATAATAAAAATTTACAGATAATTATACGAAAAATCGCATAAATTAAGTGTGTAAGATAATAATGATTTTTATGAGAAAAAATTACATTAATTTGAGCGAAGAGAAAAAAATAACAGATTATAAATAAATGATTGTAGTAAAATAAATAAAGCAGAAAAAATGAAGAAAAAATGAAAATATAGATCAATGAATAAAAATATCTTAAGATGATAATTAATATTAGCAGATTAGGGAAGTAAGCTATTTTAAAAGAAAAAAGTGGTCTATATAAGATATGTACGATTTTATAAAAAAGAAAAATATGTATATTTTATCCGCTTAATTAAAATAATATGGTAAACAGAAACGAAATTAAAAAATCAGTTATATAGCCCGCTATGCGCCTGAACCATTTGCTTGTCTTTTTCTCCGATAGCACTGTTCAAAAATCAGTTACATAGCCCGCTATGCGCCTGATTTTTGAACAGCGCCCTCGAAGAAAAATCCTGCGCAACTGCTTTAAGTTATTTACATACAGTTCCTTAACGAAAGCTTTTCATATATTAATCTAAATCTTCAACCCATCGTTGGAATTCTTTAAATTTTTCAATATAAATCTGAACAATGGCATTACAGTGTGTTTTTACTATTTCACCATCATAGTCATGTGCCAGTTGATTACGAATTTCCAGCATTTGCATCCATTCATCACCGGTAATCATTTTTGACTGAAATGATTTTTTTAAAACTTCTCGTGGAGAACCTGCAACAAAATCTGTGATGGAATAATATTCAATAAGAATATCTTTCATTGTTTTCCAGGCAAGGTCAAAGGTAATACTGAATTTTGCGCTTGTTCCACTTAAAACAAAGGAATCTTCCATATTTCGTTCTCTTGCTTCTGCGAGTGCAGCTAAAGAATGTTTATAGGATTCAAATCTTTTCATAAATTTTCTTTCCATATTTATTTATATCCTCCAATAACAGTGTGTTGCGACAAGTATCCAGGTTAATCAGGTCTATTGTAAAAAGTGTTGGCAGATTTTGTACTTCTTCATCTAATGCATAAAAATCAGAAGCGCCGGAAACAGCGACATCTATGTCGCTTCTTTCTAATGCAGTGCCTTTTGCCCTGGAGCCAAATAAAATGCATTTGTTAACAGAGTATTTTGAACATAGTCCGGCTATTTTAGTGATAATTTCATCCGGCTGCATAAATGCCTCCTTAATATTAGTTTTTGCAGTATGAACAGATTGTTTTATTATCACAAAATTATAACATAATGTAGATGATTGTGCCATTATCTCATGAAAAATAATTTGACAATTGAAAAAAAACACTATATAATAATTTCTGGACAGCCGGGGCGCTAGCGGTGCCCTGTACCAGCAATCCGCTATAGCTGGGGTCATATCCTGCCTCGGGTCTTTAGATTGTAAAGCAGCCCCTGGTAAGTGGCGTTGACGTTTGGGTCTCACGCAACAGGAACTTGTGAATCGTGTCAGGTCAGGAATGGAGCAGCACTAAGCAAGAGCTCTTGTGTGCCGTGAGGCAGCCTGAGCCGAGTTAACTGCCAGGGTAACGTTTAGGGTCGGGATTCAAAGCAGGATGTCCATAAAAGTATGTAAAAAGAAATGTATCGGAAAAGAAATTAAAAAAGAAATATTAAAAAATATGATTGAAATGCAGTTTATGAAATGATTGTATCAAAATGCGTGAGACAACAAATGTCTCCGCTTTTTTTATGAAATAACAATTGAAATATAGTATATCTTTGTAAGATATATAAATATGATGGAGGAATTTATGATAAAAGCAGTGATATTTGATATGGATGGTTTGATGATTGATACAGAAAAACTATTGGTCAAATACTGGTTAGAGGCGGCACATGATTATGGATATGATTTAAAAAGAGAACATATACTTGGTATTCGAAGTCTGGCAGCGAAATATGCAATTCCGAAACTCCAGGCTGAAATAGGAAAGGATTTTGACTATTATAAAGTAAGAACGCGACGTATACAATTGATGAACCAGCATATAAATACATATGGTTTAGATGAAAAACCAGGACTTGGAGAGCTTCTCGACTATTTAAAAGAACATCAATATCTGACTGCAGTGGCAACGGCAACAGATCCGGAGCGAACAAAACAATATCTTGGTTCTTTAGATCGACTGAAATACTTTGATCAGATTGTTTGTGCTTCCATGGTTCAAAATGGTAAACCGGCTCCGGATATTTATTTAGAAGCCGCGGCACGTCTGCATGTACATCCATCAGAATGTATGGCATTGGAAGATTCGCCGAATGGAATTTTATCAGCATATCGTGCGGGAATATACCCTGTTATGATACCGGACTTAAGTGAACCGGATGAGGATACGAAAAAATTATTGTATGGATGTACCGATCATTTAGCTAAAGTGATAGGGTTATTAGAAAATTGTAAATTATAATTTTTGTGCAACGAAGAGCCGAAGTAAAAGGAAATGATGGAGAACGAAAAATAAAGAAAATGGCGGGAAGAATGGATGGAAACAAGAGAGATTTTAAAGAAAGTGCAGGATGGCAAATTATCTATAGAAGATGCAGAGCAATATTTTCGCAGACAACCATATGATGAAATGGGTTATGCGAAGTTAGATACACATAGAAAGATACGTTCTGGTTTTGCTGAAGTGATATTTTGCAGTGGGAAAGCAGATGAGCATTTGCTGCAGATTTTCGGAAGATTATACAAACAGGATGGAGAAGTATTTGGAACAAGAGCATCTTTGGAGCAATATGAATTTATTAAAAAAAATTATCCACAAACAACGTATGATCCAATTTCTCGAATTATAAAAATTGAAAAGGCTGATAAGGTGAGAAAAGGAAAAGTGGTAATTTGTACGGCAGGTACAGCAGATATTCCAGTGGCGGAAGAATCTGCACAGACAGCGGAATATTTTGGTACGGCAGTAGAGCGCATTTATGATGTTGGTGTCAGCGGACTTCATCGTTTATTGGCAAATATAGACATGATTCAAAGAGCAAATTGCGTAATTGCTGTAGCAGGTATGGAAGGGGCATTGGCGAGTGTGATTGGAGGATTGGTAGATAAGCCTGTGATTGCTGTGCCGACGTCGATTGGATATGGAGCTTCGATGCATGGTTTGTCCGCACTGCTTACCATGATAAATTCCTGTGCAAATGGGATAGCGGTTGTAAATATAGATAATGGATATGGGGCCGGATACATGGCAACACAGATCAATCGGCTTGCTGAGCGTATCGAATAAAAAAGAGTTCTGTTTACACAGAACTCTTTTTTTAAATTGGAGGTAGGATGTATTAATAGAAAGTACTGTACTGACGTACAGTACATCAAGCGGAGAGCATGGGATTCGAACCCACGGTGCTTATCAGGCACACGGCTTTTCGAGAGCCGCACCTTAAACCGCTCGGACAACTCTCCTTAAAAAATAAATGAAAATTAATGCTGTATTAAGATTATACCATAATTTTCCATAAATACAAGAAAAATTCCTAAATAGATTTCGATAATTTTCTTCAATATAATTGACAAGCGTCAAAATTCATTGGATAATAGAAAAAGATCAAAAATTAAGGAGGGTTTATTTAAAATGAATGAATCAAAAGAGTTTAAGCCGTATATACCAGCGGACAAGGTATTGCCCGAGATTACGCCGGTTTCGGTTGTGCTTGGTATTTTGCTGGCCATACTTTTTGGCGGCGCCAATGCGTATTTAGGGCTAAGGGTAGGAATGACGGTATCGGCATCTATTCCGGCAGCCGTTATCTCTATGGGTGTGATCCGCAAGATTTTACGACGTGACTCTATTTTGGAAAACAATATTGTGCAGACAATTGGTTCTGCCGGTGAATCTTTGGCGGCAGGAGCTATTTTTACACTTCCGGCTTTATTTATGTGGGCATCAGAAGGCGGTACGGAAACTCCTTCTCTGATCGAGATTGCATTGATTGCATTTGTCGGAGGTGTGATTGGTATTTTATTTATGATTCCATTGCGTACAGCTCTTATTGTACAGGAACATGGTACACTTCCATATCCGGAAGGAAAAGCCTGCGCAGAAGTATTAATGGCTGGTGAAGAAGGTGGAGAAAGCGCTTCTACCGTATTTTTAGGCCTGGGTATTTCTGCTGTTTATAAGTTTATTGCGGATGGTTTATGTATTTTCCCAAGTGAAGTTGATTTTGAGATTAAGAGTTATAAAGGTTCCGGAATTGGTATGGATGTACTGCCGGCCCTTCTTGGCGTCGGCTATATTTGTGGCGCGAAGGTTTCTTCTTATCTGTTAGCGGGCGGTACGCTTGGATGGTTTGTAATTATGCCGCTTATTGCTCTGTTTGGAAGAGATGCTGTCATTTATCCCGGCACAAAGGCGATCAGTGAACTTAATCCGTCCGGATTATGGGATACTTATATTCGTTATATTGGAGCCGGAGCTGTTGCAGCAGGCGGTATTATGAGTCTGATTAAGTCTTTACCGTTGATTGTACGTACATTTCGTCAGGCAGTAAAGGGATTTGGTGCAAAAGCTGGAGTATCCAATCGTACAACACAGGATCTTCCAATGAACTTTGTTTTTATTGGCATTGGGGTTATGGCTGTTTTTATGTGGCTGTGTCCGGCAATTCCGGTAAATCTGTTAGGAGCAATTATCATTATTATTTTTGGATTCTTTTTTGCTACAGTATCTTCCCGTATGGTAGGACTTGTCGGGAGTTCTAATAACCCGGTATCCGGAATGGCAATTGCAACACTGCTTATTTCAACGATGATTTTAAAAGCTACAGGAATGATTGGTATGACAGGGATGGTTACTGCAATAAGTATTGGATCTATTATATGTATTATTGCAGCTATTTCCGGAGATACTTCTCAGGATTTGAAAACAGGGTTTTTAGTTGGCTCTACTCCAAAAAATCAGCAGATAGGCGAATTAATTGGCGTTGTTGCATCTGCAATTACAATTGGTGGAGTGTTATATTTATTAAATGCGGCATGGCGTTACGGATCAGATCAGCTTCCGGCGCCACAGGCAGTGTTAATGAAAATGGTTGTGGAAGGAGTTATGAATGGAAATCTTCCTTGGGCGCTTGTATTTTCCGGTGTATTTATTGCTATCGTAGTAGAGATACTTGGAATTCCGGTGCTGCCATTTGCCGTAGGACTGTATTTGCCGATTCATTTGAGCACACCAATGATTGTAGGTGGTCTGGTAAGGCTGTATTTTGAGAAGAAACAAAATGAAACAGAAAAAGAACGTAAAAGAAAAGTGGAAAATGGTGTTCTATATTCTTCAGGTTTAATCGCAGGAGAAGGTCTTATTGGAATTATGCTTGCGGTATTCGCCATTATTAATATTGGAGATGAGTCTCTTGGAGATATCATTAATCTTTCAGAGAAAATTAATTTAGGTAACTGGGGTGGACTGGCATTCTTTGCAGTTTTGACTGCATCACTTTATTATTTTATTGTAAAGAAAAAGAAGAATAAATAAATTCAAATATTATTATATATATATTGATTTCTGTTTGAGAACCTTGCAACATCTGCTGAAATATTTTGAATCAGCAGATGTTGTATTATAAATAATCTGTAAATAAGGAATTTAGAATGGCAAAAAAGAAGAATGAGAATTTTTTGGACTATATTCCAAAAAGGAATAAATTATACGAGTGGGATTTGAATCAAAAAAATCATGTAGAAGTAGCGGTTTTGAATCGTGGAATGTATAATAGAATTGCGCAGCTGTTATTTCACAAGCCAAAGATCAGTAAAATTGAATTGGATGAATTTGGCAGTTTCATTTGGCAGGAGATGGATGGGATAAAAACCGTTTATGAGATTGGGAATGCAGTAAAATCTAAATTTGGAAAAAAGGCGGAACCTTTGTATGAACGTTTATGTGAGTATATTCGGATTCTTCATAATAACCGCTTTATTGTATATGAGAATAAAAAGTAGATAATATAAAATATTATTGATAGAAAGAAGGAAAAAACATGGGAGTATTATCGAATCTGGAACCAAAAGAAGTATTTTCGTATTTTGAAGAAATCAGTTCTATTCCGCGCGCATCGTATCATGAAGGTAAAATCAGCGATTATTGTGTTGCATTTGCGAAAAAACATAATCTGGAATGTATACAGGATGAGTTGAAAAATATTATTATCATCAAAGAAGCCACATCAGGATATGAACAGGAAGAACCGATTATAATTCAGGGACATCTTGATATGGTATGTGAAAAGACGTCGGATTGTACTATAGATTTTGATACGGATGGCATTAAGCTGCAAATAGAAGGTGATTATATTACAGCCGATGGAACAACGCTGGGAGGCGATGATGGAATAGCGATTGCTTATGCATTGGCAATACTTGCGTCCGATACGATTGCGCATCCCAGGCTAGAAGTAATATTTACCGTATCAGAAGAAGTAGGGATGGAAGGAGCATCAGGTATTGACGTATCTATGCTGAAAGGACGCAGATTATTGAATCTGGATTCAGAAGAAGAAGGATTCCTGCTCGCAGGCTGTGCAGGCGGTGCAGGAATAAAATGCAGGCTTCCGGTACACTGTGTATCTACGCAAGGTTCTGTACTCGAAATAGAAGTCAGCGGATTAAATGGAGGTCATTCAGGAGTAGAAATTCATAAAGGCCGCGCCAATGCAAATATACTAATGGGACGTATTTTAATACAATTAGCAAAGCATGTAACGTATCACCTGGCATCTTTTGCAGGGGGAAGTAAAGATAATGCAATACCGAGAGGCAGCAAAGTAATCCTATGTCTTGCGGAGAAGGAAATTTCGAAGGTAAAGGAAGTCCTGGAGGAAATACAAAGAGATATTTCTAATGAATATGCTGTGACAGATAAAGATATTCGAATTTCGTTAAAGCAGGAAGATGCGCCTTTACCGTTTAAAATGTTAGATAAAGATAGTACCCAAAAAGCAATTTTATTTTTAAATGCGATGCCAAATGGAATACAGACAATGAGCGCCGATGTAGAAGGATTAGTAGAGACATCTTTAAATTTGGGTATTTTAGAGTTAAATTATGAGGAAATGCTTTTAAGTTATGCTGTAAGAAGCTCAGTTGGAAGTGCAAAGAAAGCTTTGTTGGAAAAGATAACTTATTTGGCGGAAGCTCTTGGGGGCAGTGTAGAAATATCAGGTGATTATCCTGCGTGGGAATATAAGCGTAATTCTGCATTTCGAGAGAAAGTTGCATCTGTCTATGAAAAGATGTACAAAAAGCCGCCGGTCATTCAAGCGATTCATGCAGGATTGGAATGTGGGTTGCTGGCAGGAAAGCTCCCAGGGTTAGATTGTATTTCGATAGGGCCGGATATGCAGGATGTGCATACAACAGAGGAAAAATTAAGCATATCTTCAACAAAACGTGTATGGGAGTTTATTTTGGAAGCGCTTAAGACAAAGTAAAATTTTGGAATCCTTTTTTGTTGACAGTATAATGACTCATAATTTATAATAGAAAGGACAAATCGTTTTACAATATCAGGAGAAAGAGAGGGTGCATCAAAATGCTCAGAGTGGGTATGCTTACAAGCGGCGGCGACTGTCAGGCTTTGAATGCTGCAATGAGAGGCGTTGCAAAAGGATTAAGCTCAAATGTTGAAGATTTGGAGATTTATGGTTTTTTGGATGGGTATAAGGGACTGATATACGGAAATTATCGTCTGCTTTCGTCGTCAGATTTTTCGGGTATCCTGACAAAAGGCGGAACTATTTTAGGTTCTTCCCGTCAGCCATTTAAGCTGATGCGTACGCCAGATGAAAACGGTCTGGACAAAGTAGAAGCTATGAAGCAGAATTATTACAAATTAAATTTGGATTGTATCGTAATTCTTGGTGGTAACGGGACACAGAAGACAGCGAACCTGCTGCGTGAAGAAGGCTTAAATGTTATCCATTTACCAAAGACAATTGACAATGATATATTTGGAACAGATGTGACGTTTGGATTCCAAAGCGCGATTAATATCGCTACAGATGCTATTGACTGTATTCATACAACTGCAGCATCTCACAACCGTGTATTTATT
Organism: uncultured Eubacterium sp.; assembly: GCA_910584595.1. Lineage (GTDB taxonomy): Bacteria > Bacillota > Clostridia > Lachnospirales > Lachnospiraceae > Eubacterium_J. The sequence goes on along the minus strand of CAJUBQ010000001.1, from coordinate 74,083 downwards.
GTTGAGGTTATGGGACATAAAGTTGGATGGCTGACACTTTATGCAGGACTGGCTGGCGGCGCTGATATTATCCTTTTACCGGAAATACCGTATGACATAAAGAAAGTAGTAGCAGCGATTGAACATCGTACAAAAGCCGGAAAAGGATTTACGATTCTTGCAGTTGCAGAAGGCGCTATTTCAAAAGATGACGCAAAATTAACGAAGAAAGAATATAAGAAGAAATTGGAAAAGTCACCATATCCTTCTGTATCTTATGAGATTGCAGCCAAAATCAGTGAAAAACTAGGCAGTGAAGTGCGTGTCACTGTTCCGGGACATACACAAAGGGGCGGCAGCCCGACTCCATATGATCGTGTGCTTTGTACCAGACTTGGTGCGGAAGGTGCAAAGGCAATCCTGGAAAAAGATTTTGGTCATATGATTGGTATGGTGAATAATGAAATAAGACGTGTTCCATTAGAGAATGTTGCCGGAAAATTAAAGACAGTTGATCCAAATGCACAGATCGTAAAAGAAGCAAAACTGACAGGTATTAGTTTTGGTGATTAATGAAAAAAGATATTGAAAATGATAGGAATTAAAATCTGCTGTACGGCAGTTTCAGGTTATGTCGCAGAAGTATCTTCTAAGGATGATATGTAATGTTTAGACATAACTGAAGACTCGTACAGCAGTTTTTCTATTAACAGTATAAACATCTAATGTTTTTGAAATATTATATGTAAACATAATAATAAAATATTAGGAGGTCAGAATCACTATGTCGTATATGGCGCTTTACCGGAAATACCGGCCTCAAAATTTTTCCGATGTGAAAGGACAAGACGCAATTGTTGCAACGATTCGAAATCAGATAGAGGCGGAACGTATTGCACATGCTTATTTATTTTGTGGAACAAGAGGTACAGGTAAGACAACGATTGCGAAGATCTTTGCAAAAGCAGTGAATTGTGAACATCCTGTAGAGGGCAGCCCATGTGGAGAATGTGCCTCCTGTCAGGCAATTGCTGCAGGGACATCCATGAATGTTATCGAAATTGATGCAGCTTCCAACAATGGTGTTGATAATATTCGTGAAATACGTGATGAGGTTACTTATGCTCCAACTGAAGGCAAATATAAGGTATATATTATTGATGAAGTCCATATGCTGTCAATAGGAGCATTTAATGCGCTGTTAAAAACGCTGGAAGAACCGCCATCCTATGTAATTTTTATACTTGCAACAACTGAAGCACATAAAATACCGGTAACAATCTTATCAAGATGCCAAAGATATGATTTTCATAGAATATCAGTTGATGTTATCTCAGAAAGATTAAATGAATTGCTGGAACACGAACGGGCAGAAGCAGAGGAAAAAGCAGTACGATATATTGCAAAAGCTGCAGATGGAGCTATGCGTGATGCACTCAGCTTGTTAGATCAATGTATGGCGTTTTATATGGGACAGAAGCTGACTTACGATCATGTATTGGAAGTACTGGGTGCAGTAGATACTGAGCGTTTTTCCGGTATATTTCGTGCGGTAATCAATCATGATGTTTTAACAGCTATGCATCAGATTGAACAATTGGTTGGAGAAGGAAGAGATTTAAGTCAATTTGTAAATGATTTTACGTGGTATTTGCGAAATTTATTGCTGCTGCAAAGCTCTGATGATATGGAAGATGTATTGGATATTTCCAGTGAGAATCTGAAATTACTGAAAGAAGAATGTAATATGACAAATAGTATGGAACTGATACGTTATATTCATATTTTTTCAGAATTGTCTAATCAGGTGCGTTATTCTACACAAAAGCGTATTTTAATTGAGATTGCAGTCATTAAGCTGTGCCGGCCGCAGATGGAAGAAGATGTAAGTTCTATACTATCAAGAATGGAGCAGCTGGAAAAGAAAATAGAAAATGGTGTACAACCAGTAGTATCTGTGGCATCAAAATCCGATGTTGTTCCTACGGAACATACTGTAAAAGAAAGCATGCCTATGCCAAAAGCTATATCGGAAGATATTCGGCAGATTGTAGCAAATTGGCGTAATATTGTAGCGCAAATGCCGGGTTCGTACAGTGTTTTTATGAAAAAAGCACATTTAAGTATTGGTGAAAATGATGTGTTGATGATTGTGTTAGACGATGCGATCGTATGTGAAATGCTGTCTGAAGAAGAAAGACAGGCAGAGATTATAGAACATATTTCTAACAGTATTGGAAAAGAAGTGCAGATACAAATCCGATGGAATGATACAGGAGAACCATTTGAAAAAGCATATGTGGATTTAGAACAGATGATTCATACAGAGATCGAGTATGAGGATTTTTTGGACTAATGATTGAAAAGAAGCGGTGTGTTTGTGTATTTTTAGTGAAAACAAATCCATATATTGTCAGAATAGAAAATTTGCGTTAAAATCAATAACAGTCAAAAAATAAATCCAAGGAGGAATAAATATATGGCAAAAAGAGGTGGATTTCCAGGTGGCGGTATGCCGGGTAATATGGCGAATTTGATGAAGCAGGCACAGAAAATGCAAAAGCAGATGGAAGATGCTACAAAAGAACTGGAAGAAAAAGAGATGACTGCAAGTGCAGGCGGTGGAGTTGTAGAAGTAACCGTTTCCGGTAAACGTGTAGTTACAAAAATAAAGATTGATCCGGAAGCAGTGGACCCGGATGACGTTGAAATGCTGGAAGATTTGATTATGGCAGCAACCAATGAAGCTATGCGTCAAATTGATGAATATTCTCAAAATACGATGGGCAAGATAACCGGCGGTCTTGGTGGCGGAATGGGGTTGTTTTAAAAATGGATTATTACAGCGCCCAGATCAGCAGATTAATTGAATCATTAGCAGGTCTGCCGGGAATCGGAGTGAAGTCTGCCCAGCGGATGGCGTTTCATATATTAAATATGCCTGAAGCAGAAGTAGAAAAATTATCAAATTCAATTATTGAGGCAAGACGTAAGGTTTGTTACTGTAAACAATGTTATACGTTGACAGATGACGAAGTATGTCCAATTTGTAAAAATATAAACCGCGATCAAAAAACAATTATGGTTGTAGAAAATCCAAGAGATCTTGCGGCTTATGAAAAAACAGGTAAATTTGATGGCGTCTATCATGTGCTGCATGGCGCAATTTCTCCTATGCTCGGCATCGGCCCAGCAGATATAAAGCTGAAAGAGCTGATGCATCGATTGCAGGGGGATGTCAGCGAAGTGATTATTGCTACAAATTCCAGTCTGGAAGGTGAGACAACAGCCATGTATATAAGTAAACTCATAAAACCAACCGGTATCAAGGTGACAAGAATTGCCAGTGGTGTTCCGGTTGGCGGTGATCTTGAGTATATTGATGAAGTAACGCTGCTGCGTGCCCTGGAAGGACGTACCGAATTATAATTTGTAACGCTGCCAACAATATCTGCCAAAATCAGCCCGATGGTTATGCTACATTGAACGCATACCTGAAAATATGGAAAGAGGTGTGCGAAGTGGCAGAACAAAAACAAAGAGCGTCAGGGACACTACCAAAGAATATCCGTCAGATTGGCACTAGTACAGGAAACACGAGAGTTTATCTGGAGGATTACGTATATACCTATTTACATACGCAGGAAGCACAGGATGAATGGACAAACCGTGGATTTATACTGCTGGGGCGAGTTGAAAAAGGGAAAGATTTTACCAGATATTTTATCAGTGGATTAATCCGGGTAGAAGATGAATTTTTTAAAGAACATGTGTTAGAATTTAGCGATGAGACCTGGGCATTCATTTACAAAGAGATGAAGACCTATTATGATAATCTGGAGATTGTCGGTTGGGGACAAGATGTGAGCAATGCCCCTGCGGGCCTGGCAACTGAACTGGAACAAAATCATAAGAAAAATTTTAATATTCAAAAAAATGTTCTTTTTTTATTAGATCTTGTAGAAAAAGAAGAAGTGTTTTATGTTTTTGAAAAAAATGTACTTCAGCAAAAGGAAGGCTATTATGTTTATTATGAGAAAAATCCGCAGATGCAGGAGTACATGATTGAGCAAAGAAAAAGTCAGGAACTTAATATTTCTCCAGAAGAAATTCAAGAGCCATCCGTTCGTAGTTACCGCGAAACACTGTTAGAAAAAAAGGTTCAGCTATCGGAAAGAAAGTGGAATGGTGTGCTGTATACAACGAGTCTGTTGTTAGTGTTATCAGTTTGTGTCCTGGGTGTAAGTACAGTAAATAATGTAGAGAAAATGCAAGATCTTGAGTCTGTAGTGAACCAGATCTCAGGCAAGGGAGGACAAGCCGGTGTGCAATCTTTGGACGTGCCTGCTATGAGTGCAAATGTGCAGGATCAAGATCAGGCAGATGTGAATGAGGCAGGCAGTACAAAAACTGAGAATAGTCATCAAAAAGAAACGGACAAGGTAAAAGATGCTGAAACCAGCGTTGAAGGACAGGAAGGTAAGGATGATTCGGATATGGATGGGCAGACTGTTTCTGATGATGATTCTAAAAAGGATGACGATTCTGAAATGAATGACGATTCTGAAATAGATGTCAACAGTAATGAAGATGCCGATGAAAAAGATGTGGAACAGACATCTGCCTTGACAGAAGCACAAACAAGCCTTCTGCAAGGTTATTATATAGTGAAAAAAGGTGAAAGCCTTGTTGGAATCAGCAAGAAAATATACGGTACAGCAGCAAAAGCCCGAAAAATATGTGAATTAAATGGTATCGAAGACATGGACATGATCTATGCCGGACAAAAATTGGAATTACCATAGGAGTTTGTAGCTTGTATGTATGAGACAGGCCATGCTGATACACAGGAGAAGATTATGGCAAAAAGCGGAAATACTACATTAAGAGCTCTTCCGGAACAGAGTGCAGAAGAGTTATCAGAGTTAAAACAGAAAATTCGGATTCATAGAATGAAGATTTTGATACTGATCTTTATCCTTGCAGGTGTAGCGATTGGATTGCTTTTTGCCGCATTTTTATATTTCGAGAATAAAGTTTATACAGAATACGAAGTAATGGAACAGGTGGAACGAAGAGAAACTGAAGCGGCTGAATATAAAGAGTTTCAAGGTAATGTACTACAGTATACACAAGATGGAGCAGTGTATTCAAGCATTACGGGAGAAGTGTTTTGGAATCAGACTTATGAGATGGAATCGCCACGAATTACAACATGTGAAGACTATTTGGCTATATATGAACAGGGTGGCAACAGAATTTATATTATGAATACGGATGGTCAGCAGGGAACGATACAGACAACGATGCCGCTGCAGCGTGTAAGTATTGCCAGGCAGGGAACGGTAGCTGTTCTGATGGAAGATTCCCAGACAAGTTATATACATATGTATGACAAAGATGGAAAGCAGTTGGCCGGAGGCGGTCTGCATATCGAAAACAGCGGATATCCTCTGGACTTAGCGCTGTCTATGGATGCGCAGAAGCTGGCAGTTAGTATGTTGGATATTACAGATGCCAGTGTAAAGTCAACTGTAGTTTTTTATAATTATGGGAAAGTTGGAAAAAATGAAATTGATAATATTGTAGGTTCTTATACTTATGATGATATGATGATACCAAGCATTCATTTTGTCACAAATGACAAGCTTTTGGCGTTTGGTGATACAAAAATTTTGATATATGAAGGCACGCAAAAACCGGTTGTTATGAAAGAAATAAAAAATAGGAATCAGATTCGCAGCCTTTATTATAACGAAAATTATTTTGGACTTGTTTATGATAATCCGGATTCTGCAAAAGGGTATCTTACAAGTATTTATAATATGAAAGGCCGGCTGGTATTAGAACAAAAGTTTGATTTGGATTATACAGATATTGGGTTTTTGCAAAATGGTTTATTGTGTATTCGAAATGAAAAAAGCGTGCAGATTTATACGATGCGTGGCAGTAAACGGTTTGAGCATACGTTTGACCGAAGCATTTATGATGTCATATCCGGCAGCGGACAGTTGGATTATTGGTTTATTATGAGCGGAGAAACAAACAGAATTAAATTAAAGGATGATTTTTAATAAATGAACTGGTTATATATAACAGTAATGGGATATATTATTGTATGTGCCTTGCGGGGATTCCATAAAGGTTTTCTGAGAGTCGTATATTCTATCGTGTCATTGGCTGTTGCAGTTGTTTTTATTGCTGTTACAGCGCCAATGCTGCGAAATGTGATCTTAGAGTCAACTACAATCAGGCAACAGATAAAAGCAGGCAGTGATAGATATGTCAGAGAACAGATAGACAAAAAATTAGAAGAAAGTACTTTTACAGATGATATGGAACTGTCATGGCTGACAATTCTGCCAAAAGAACTTCAAAAAGAACTTCATAAAGATCTTAATCAGACAGCCAGATCTTCTATTCCGCATATATTGGAGTCACAAGGAGTTTATAAGAAAATATCAGAAGGAATCGCAGATATAAGTGTGTGGGTAATTGCATTTTTATTAGCATTCATTTTAATTTTGGTTATTTTATTTTTCATTGGGCGAAAACTGGATTTATTTTCCAGAAAGCCGGGAATTCATCTGGTAAATATGATTTTTGGATTTTTGGCCGGAATTGTAAAAGCATTTCTTGTGATATGGGTTGCATTTTCATTTATTGAACTGACGAAAATACTGCCTGTGAGCGCAGTGCTCATAAGGCAGATTGAAGAAAATGCTGTGTTAAAGGGATTATATGAACAAAATATGATTCGGGATCTTTTGTTTCGTTATTTAAAACTATGAGTGAAAGGATTTGATTATAATGACGTTGCAGCAACAAGTAATAAAGGAAGCAGGATTTCTTTCAGAAGAAGATTTAACACTATTAACAGTTGATGAAAAGATAAAAAAATATAAGGAAGTAAAACAATTATAAGAAGTTTAAAAAGGAGGCTGATATATGCCCCCCTTTTTAAATTTTAATTTATTTTTTTGATTTTTATTTTTTGATTTTTATTTTTTTCACATTACTCCAGGCTCCATAATATTTTTTGCCACCGGATTTTTGGTATGCCCTTACTTTTACATAATAAGTTTTTCCCTTTGACAATCCGGCAATTGTTTTGGCGTCAGTAAATACGCCTGCAAATATTTTTTTTGTTTTTCCAGAGGAAAAATATTTATTTGTAGAATAGGCAATCTGATATCCATCTCCATATGCATACCAGTTCCATCTGACTTTCATTCGTCTTGGAGGTGTATTTTTCACACTTTTCAGCTTAATTCTTTGTACGGATATCGGCTCATAGTCATTATTTTCTTCGTCTGTATTGCTGCCTGAACTGCCGTTGTTTGTATTGCCATTGTTTGTATTTCCGTTATTTGCAGGCGGTACAACAGGATTGTTTGTAGTATTATTTTGAGTATATGTCCAATGTGCGTATACGGTGCCATTAGAATTAAAAACCGTGTTTTCTGTTACTAAAGTTCCGTCAAATGGGGCAGTATACCATCCATCAAAATGGTAATTTTCTCTATATGCGGTCGGAAGATAAGGCAGTTTTTGATTGACTGTGGTTATGGAAGACTGCCCGTTGACCGTTCCTCCGTTCGGATAAAAGGTAACAGAATATTCACTCATTCTTCCTGTTGTAAAAGAGCCGATGCCCGATTCTATCCGCATGGTATCAGCAATATAGTAAAATTTATAATAATACGTTGTATTCGGCATAAGTCCGGTTAAAGACACAGTAAGTGTGGTTGCCTGTGTATAAAGAGTCATTACACGTGATTCCGGCATATAATTGCTGGATGTGCCATATGAAATGCCCCACGTCCTTACATATGTATTTGGTATTTGAGCAGTTATGGTTGCAGAGGTGTCTTTAATATTGGATAAATAAAAATCTCTGAAACCTACATCATAGTTGTCCCATTGTGCATATACATTTGTATCCATGTCGAATCTGGTATTTGTTGTAATCAGGGAGCCTCCGCTGGATTGTGTATACCATCCTCTGAATGTATAGCCTTGCCTGACTGCAGTTGGAAGACTTGTAAGCCTTTGATTTACGGTAGTCATGTAGCTGCTGCCATTTACTGTCCCATAGTTGGCGTTAAATGTTACCAAATATTCTCTATTTCCAGTATCAATGCCTGAAGAAGACCGTACTGCCATTATACGGGCAACAGCAGGGAAATCTGCTGTATGAAGTGCGTCAATGGCATCTGCTTTCAGAACAGCTGGATTTATAAAAAAACAGAACAGCAATGTAAAGACAAAGGTACTGGTAAATTGTAATAATTTTTTCATGGCATTTTCCTCGCTTTCATTACTTATTTACAAAAAGATTAGCACAAAAGTCAAAAATAATCAATCTTGATTCTATTTTTTGTTGACAAATTTCACAAATCCCAATTGTGCTTTTTCAGCCTTTCATATTCATTTAGGGTGATTTCTAAGATGGTTCCGTGTTTAAAGCGGTAAGGGAATGAAAATGAATCGTCTGAACGTGTAAATTTTCCGGAACTAAGGTTTTCAGTAATAAATGGCACATATCCCTGACCGGCTCCTCTTACACCATAATAGTCTAAAAACAGACACCATCTGCCGTCTGCCAGATGTATGGCTGTTGGCGCTTCATAATAGGTTCCATCCAGATGAGCCATACTTTGGTCAAATGCGTCTATTCGTTCAAAAGGTCCGGTAATTTGCGATGACTGCAGCATGATATTGTTAGCAGGATTTGCATCACTTTTTACGAACAGATAATACATGCCATGATCTTCATACATAGCAGAATCAATAACGCCGCTGTCTTCTTTTTCATATAACAGCTCAGGCTGTGTAAAGTTTTCAAAATCTTTTGTCCGGCAGTAATAGATTCTTTTGCGCCTGTAATCGTCATTTTTATGAGAAGAAGACCAATGCAGTAAATAGTTTTTTTGGCTGTTATCATAAATAATATCAGGCGCCCACAGGCATCCCAGCTGGTCGTTCCCAATCTGAATCAGCTTTTGTTCTGACCAGTCTGTAAGATTCTCAGATTCCCATACAGAAAAATATTTACTTCCGTTTCTGCTGATATTTTCCCAAAATCCGGGATTTTGTCTGTGTCTTCCATAAGAGATACTGAGATCTGTTGCAAAAATATAAAATTTTCCGGTATGCTTGCATCGGATGATTGTAAAATCCCTTACGCCTTTATTTCCATAATAGGCCCACAGTACGGGATTTCCATTGTTTATCGGTTCCCAGTGAAAACCGTCCCGGCTGATGCCAAAATACACCTGTTCACCGTCTGGGGTATCTTTTTCTTTAAAATGGACAAATAAATATGCCTGTTCATTCATTTTTTGCAGCTCCTTTTTTATTTGATACATACAGCATAAATAGGGACAACAGAAATGTCAATGACTATGATTAATTTTAACAAATATTTAAAAACAGCTAACAAAATTAAAAAAACATCCGATAAACAAGTTATAGAACTTCACAATCAAGTGCATAATACCAAAAATGCAGGACACTGAGTGAAGGATTCTTATATTTATCATTCAGGGACGAAACGATGAAAGGAGATGCCTATTATGCGTATAGATGCTTATAACCAGATCGCAGCTTTATACAAAACGACAAAGCCTTCCAAGGCAAAAAGTACAGCAGAAGTAACTTCTGCACGTGATCAGGTTCAGATCTCAAGAGCAGGAAGAGACTATCAGATCGCAAAACAGGCAGTTGCAGCAGCTTCGGATATCAGGGAAGATAGAGTAGCAGAGCTTAAATCAAGCATAAAGTCTGGAAACTATGACGTTGATACTGGAGATTTTGCGAGCAAATTGTTAGCAAGTTATTATGCAGCTAATTAAAAAGTAACAAGATCAGTTACGGAATGCGAGGATAAAACGTGGCAAGTTTAATGGATGACCTGATTCAGGTCTTGGAGAGCGAGAACAAAGAATATGAAAAGCTGGCAAAGTTATCTAAGGAGAAAAAACAGGTCATCATAGATGCCAACGTTCCGGCATTGGAAAAAATCGTAGATTTGGAACAAGATGTAGCCAGTAAAATTCAAAATCTGGATAACAAACGGCAGAAAGTAATGCATGATATGTCAGTGGTATTGAATAAATCCGATCAGAATTTTACGGTAGACACAGTTATTGAAATGCTGAACAGCCAGCCAAAAGAACAGCAGCGATTAATAGACGTAAAAAAACAGTTGAAGACGACATTAGACGAAGTTCGCAGAATTAATGAACAAAACCAGACATTGCTGAATCAGGCTCTGGAGTTGGTAGAGTTTGACCTGACTCTGTTTCGAAGCATGCGCACCGCACCCGAGACAGCGAATTACAATAAGAACGCTTATAATACGGGAGAAATATTAGGAGGCGGCGGATTCGACGCAAAACAATAACGGACAGGAGTGTGAGCAATTATGGCGAATGGAATGGGTTCCATATATATCGGACATTCGGGGTTGAAAGCTTCTCAGGATTCGATTCATAATGTAGCAAACAACCTGGCTAACGTAAACACCGATGGGTATGTACGTCAGCAGGTTGTTTTTCGTGATGCGCGCTACAGCAATTTAGCATATTCAAAAAATAATTATAAAAAACTAATCGGACAGGGTACTTCTATTGGGGAAATTGTTCACGCAAGAGATATATTTCTGGATAAAGCATTCCGTACGGAAAATGGAAGACAGTCTTATTATCAGGCAACTTTTGAAGCAATTGATGAAGTACAGAACTATTTTCAGGAATTAGAAGGAACGGCTTTTCAGCAGATTTTAGATGGGGAAGAAGGAAGTCTTTGGCAGGCATTTGAAGAATTTGCAAAAGATCCGTCTAATATGGCGGCACAGAACCTTGTGATTCAAAAAGCAAGCTTATTTGTTTCCCGATCGCAGACTGTGTTTAAAGGGCTGATGAATTATCAGAATACGGTAAATGTACAGATTTCAGATGATATAGATAAGATTAATCAATATATAGAGCAGATATATAACCTGAATGTACAGATTCAAAGTATAGAATCAGGCGGCCGTGAAACAGCGATGAATGAGCGCGATGCAAGAGACTATGCGCTGGATCAGCTGAGTAAATTCGGCAACGTATTATATGAGGAAAGAGCAAATGGAAGCGTCACCGTTAAATTTGAAGGAGAACTGGTGGCGGATGATGTTTTTTATTTTACAATGGGGAAAAAAACAGATCGCATGACCGGATTTGTTACACCGTATTGGCCGCATCTGACAAATGAAGAACGTGGCAAATATGCAGAAGTGTTTGATTTTTCTCAGAAAATTTGTACGGAATTTAATACGGATATTGGGGAATTAAAGGCTTTGGTGCAGGCCAGAGGCGAGATGGTATCCAATTTTAATCATATTTTAAATGCGGATCCGGATAAATATGATGCTTCAGTCGGATTATCTGTGATACAAAATACACAAGCTGAGTTTGACCAGCTGGTGCATGGAATTATTACGCAGATTAATGATCTTCTTGCTCCAAATAAGAAAATGGATGAACTGATTGTTGAAAATGAAGACGGTTCCTATTCCAGATATCGTAATGTAAAAGTATTAGATGAAGATAACTGCTGTGTAGGTGAAGATGGAAAGAAGCCTCCGCAGGAATTATTCACAAGATCCGGTTGTGAACGTTATCGGACAGTTAAGGCATTTGATAAAAACACTGGCGAGTGGCGGGAGTTTTATATTTATAATGAGGAAGATGTTGACGACACAATAACGTATTATGCGAATAACGGGAAGACCTATCGTGTATTTAATCCTCAGAATACGTCAGTTGCCACAGTTATTCCTAAAAAAGATGCACAGGGAAATGCATTATTTAATCCGGATGGGAGTCTGAATATTGATAGTATCATCAATGAAGAACCATATACACCATGGAATAAAAAAGGAAATGAAAAATATTTGAAAAGTCAGATCAATGGCCAGTGGGTTCTCAATGAAGACTATTATTTCGATACTTCTAAACAGTATACTTGTTTGGAAGTTGGCGTCAATTATGAATTGTTAAAACATATAAAAAATATTCCGCATGTACACCAAAATAATGATATTGCGCATGATATGGCATTGAAGCTGGCAAGTTTATGGGATAACACAACATTGTCCATCAATCCGCGTTTTACGAATGTAAAATACACGTATAGTGAATATTATAAAGAAATGGTTGGAGAAATAGGTATTATCGGTTCTGTATATGAATCTACAGCTGAAAAACTGGAAGGGACGGTATCGGCAGTAGAAAATCAGCGTAACGAGGTGATCGGTGTATCCTCAGACGAAGAATTGACCAGAATGATTAAGTATCAGAATGCTTATAATGCTTCCAGCCGCTATATCCAAACGGTCAGTGATATGATAGAGATGCTCGTAACAGGGCTTTAAAGATATGAGGTGAGTATATGAGTTCTACATTTTTCGGATTAAATATCGGCTGGTCTGCATTAAATGCATTTTCAGCCTCTATCAATACAACAGCGAATAACGTATCCAATGCAAATACGCCAGGCTACAGCAAGCAGGTTGTCAATCTGGTGGCAAAAGCTTCTCTGAGAAACTATACGTATGGTACACTTGGAAGCGGTGTGGATGCGGATTCTATTTCGCAGCTGCGCAACACTTATTATGATGTAAAGTACTGGACAAATAACAGCAATGTCGGGCAATATGAAAAGAAAGGGTATTATATGGCGCAGATCGAAAATCTGTATCGAGACGATCAGGACAGCGCTACGGGGTTCGCATCTATTTACAAAGAGATGTTTAATACGCTTGATTCATTAAAAGGAGACGGCTCAGAATTATATATTCGTAATCAGTTTATAAACAATGCACAAAGCCTGATGGAATATTTTAACAATATGTCCGGACATTTGAAAACACTGCAATCTGATTGTAATCAGGAAGTTCGTGCATTAGTAAGCCAGATCAATTCATATGCGCAAAAAATTTCCATTATTAACGATAAGATCAATACAATAGAAATTCAGGGAAGAAGAGCAAATGAGCTGCGTGACCAGAGAGCTTATTTGTTAGATGAGCTATCAAAAATTGTTCCGATTGAAACGGAAGAAACGCAGGTTCTTAATAGCAATGATCCTGATATGTACGTAGGAGGCACACTTTTCCGTGTTCGCGTGGAAGGTCAGCTGCTTGTAGACGGCAGTGATTATAATCCTCTGGAATGTTATACGCGTGAGGAAAAAGTGAACCAGAATGATATTGACGGATTGTATGATATCCGTTGGTCACATACGGGTAACGAATTTAATGCTTCTTCAGATACAATGTCGGGTGAATTAAAAGCTGTATTAAATATTCGTGACGGGAATAATAAAGAAAATCTCCAGGGAACATTATCTAAGGTAGATGCTGGCGGTTCTAAAATCTATATTACGGATCCGAATATTACATCGGTCGAAGCAATGAATATGCCGGACAGCGGCTATATTACAATTGCAAACCGTACTTATACGTATTCCAGATTTGAAATGACAGTTGCAAAAGATAAGAATGGCAAAGAAACATGTACTTATATGTTTGAGATGGAAAATACGGATATGACTTCTTTAGCAGGCAAGACCGGAAGAGAAGTAAGTATTGGCCGTCCAATTGATGCACGCGGTATTCCATATTATATGACACAAATGAACGAATTTTTACGTTCATTCTGCAGGAAATTTAACGACATGCAGATCTACGGAAAAGGCGACGGAATGACAAAATTGGATGGTACGCAAGTGACCGACCGTTATACGATTGATGCTGCAGGCAATGTAATTCCGGAAGAGTTTAAATATAAAGACGGTGGTGCTGATACGCAAGGTAATCAGATGGGAGCGTTTTTTGTTTCTATTAAGACAGATGGAACAGAAAATGCATTTTTAGATACGAAAAAGGCAGATGGAGATAAAGGTACGGTAACAACCTACAAATCAGATGCAAAGGGCGGTAATTATTATCAGATGACTGCAGGCAATGTGACAGTAAATGATAAAAGTATGAAAGACCCAAATTATTTTGCAACATCTACCCGTACAGACACAGATGAAAGTGAAACAGGACTGGTGGATATGATGTTGGAACTGCAGTCAAAAACAGTGATTTACCGAGGTTCCGGCGGCAATCAGTTTTTAGAGTATATTGTAACGGATATCACTGTTGACAGGCAGGAAGCAGATATTTTAAGTTCTAATTATAGTGATATTGGCAATACGATAGATACCTATCGAATGTCAATATCCAGTGTGGATGAAGATGAAGAAGGTATGGACATTGTAAAATTCCAGAACGCATATAATCTGGCATCCAAGATTATCTCAACGATGAACGAGATGTATGATCGTCTGATCACACAGACCGGCGTATAAAGGAGGGGACAGTTATGATGCGAGTAACAAATTCCATGATCGTGAAACGGACAAAATCTAATATTAACGCAAACAGAGCGAACGTGGATCATACAAATAACCAGATGTCCATTCAGAAAAAGATTACAAAACCTTCGGATAATCCTATTATTGCCATTCGTGCATTGCGTCTGCGCAGTACATTGAGTACAATCACGCAGTATTATGATAATAATATTCCGGATACAGAGTCCTGGATGGAATGTACACAGACAGCAATGATTAATATGAAAGATTTAATATCAGATGCTCATAAGCAGGCTGTTTATGGAACAAACGATCCACTGCAGCCGGAGAATCGTGAAGCTATTTTAAAAGAACTGCAGTCATTGCAGCAGCAAATTTACTGTGAAGGCAATGCTGATTATGACCAGAGGACGATATTTACAGGATATAAGACAAATCAAAATGTGACATTTATGAATACCGCTGAAGCAAAGGCTGAGCATTATAAAATTACAGAAACATTTGATTTTAAGCAAATAGAAAAAAAAGAGTATTACCAGGGAAGATTTGACGATACATCCAATACAACGATGTTAGGCGATCCAAATGCAACTCCACCTGTACCGCCAGCTAATATTCCAGTATTTGATGATGTACAGCTAAATAGACTGCGTCTGTCATATGATGAAATTACCGCAGATGAAAATTCACTGAGTATTACTTATACAGACAGCGCTACAGGTGTAAAGAGCACAATGACGATGTCAGCAGATGGAAAGACAGTCAGCATAGACGGTTGTACATTCACAATGGGACTGGATACATCTGTCACTCCGAACAGACAGGTAATATCTGTAAATGCACCAAGCGGATATACCGCTGTGCCAAGCCAGCTTCCGGCAACCGGAAATCTGGCGAATGGCAGTGCGTATACAACACAGTTATACAAAAATTCAGATTATGATTTTACAAATCCGGCTGGACCTGTTCCACTTCCGGGCATTACTGCTGAACCGCCAAAATCGTTGTCGGTAAATTACTCGAATACTTCGCCGGAGCTTACAGCAAATGTAAATGGTCAAACACTTGTATATAGAGTCACAGATACGGCAGATCTTAGAACTAATGGCTATAATATTGCAGATAATGAAATCGTATTCGATCATGCAAGCGGAGAATTAATCTTTACAGATAAAACAGCAGAAATTTTTGATGCAGGAAAAGCAACTTTTTCATTTACTTATGACAAAAATGGATTTGAGGAAGGGGAACTGCATCCGGAATACTTTTTCAATTGTACAAGATACATGTCCGAGAGAGATGATATTGTATATGAAAATTTTGATGAAAATGGTGAATGGATTACACAGGCGATTAAATATAATATAGCAAACGGACAGCAAATGCAGATTAATACTGAAGCAAGAGATGTATTTGATCCGAATATCCGTCGGGACATTACAGAATTGATCGATGTTGTACAGTATGCGATATCAGCCAATAAAATTGTAGACGAGATTGAGGCAAAGATAAAGACAGCGGATCCTGCTGATGCAGAACAGCTCAACAAATGGCTGGATGCAGCAAAAAAACAGCGAGATTATGCAAACCAAAGTATGCATGATACCTACAGCTCTTATATTTCCAAATTTCAGGGATATTTGGATGATATTAATCTTGGAATTACAAATCTGGGCGGCCGTCAGGCGCGTGTGGAGCTGACGAAAAATCGGATGAGCGTGCAGAAATCTACGTTTAAAGAATTAAAATCCATTAATGAGGACATGGATTTGTCAGATCTTGTCATTAATTATACAGCCGCTTCAGTGGCATATCAGGCGGCTCTGCAGTCTGCTGCTAAGATTGGCAAAATGACGCTGCTCGATTTTATTTAAAAGGAGTATAAGAATGAAGGCAAATACAAGATTATTTGGTGAGATAGATATCAAAGAGGATAAAATCATCAAATTAAAAGAAGGTATCATTGGTTTTCCGGAGCTGCAAAATTTTACACTCATTTATGACGAAGAAAAAGAAGGAAAGGGAAGTATTAAGTGGCTGCAGTCTATGGATGATCCGTCATTTGCACTGCCTGTTATTAATCCGCTGGACGTTAAGCCTGATTATCAGATGCTTGTCAATGAAGAAGGACTGGAACCGCTTGGAAAGATGACAGAAGAAAATACGTTTATTCTCGTTACCATTACCGTTCCGGAAAAAATTGAAGAAATGTCTGTGAATCTGAAAGCTCCGTTTGTAATTAATACAGATAATCTACAGGGCGCTCAGATGATAGTAGAAGATGACTATCCGATCAAATATAAAATCTATGAGATCTTAAATAAAAAGAAAGCAGGTGAGTAGATATGCTGGCTTTGACCAGAAAAAAAGGGGAAGCACTGATGCTGAACAATAACATTGAAGTCACGATCCTGGAAATTCGCGGCGATCAGGTGAAAATAGGCGTATCTGCTCCAAAGGAAGTGCCAATCTATCGAAAAGAAGTACATCTTCAGATACAAAAAGAAAACGAAGCAGCGGCAAGTGAAGCCAATTTAAAGGCGTTAAAAATGTTTTCTGAGGAAAATTAAGGTGTGTTTCAGATCCGGCTGGGTAAACTGTATGCAGCAAAGCAGTTTTTTGTTCAGCCGGATTTGTGTGCATACAAATAGAATGTAACGAAAAGCCTTCATCATAAGCTAATGATTTATAGATTTTTACCGATATATACAGCAAACGAAAAGCAGCAATGTCAAAGCAATTAGTAGATACAAAAAGTATTCACAAGGAGGTGGAGAAGATGGCGATTGAAGCAATGAAAGCGGCTGCGGTGACTTATCAAGGAAGTGCGTCAAACGCAGCAAAGCCGCTTCAGGTAAAAGATTCTGTAAAGACGGAAAAATCTGCTTCAGAAGCTGAAGGCAGCAGACCTGCAGTCAGTATGGCTGAAGAGCCGACTGTAAAACCTTTGCAGCCTGTTCGGGGCAAATCGGAAGACAGAGCTGACCAGGAGACAGAAAGCGGCAGTGGCCACCAGACAAGCAGACAGCTCCAGCAGGCTGTGGAAAAGCTGAGAAAAAATATGATGGCTCAGACAGAAGCAGTTTTTGGCATTCACGAGGGAACAAATCGTGTAATGATTAAAATTGTAGACAAAGATTCTAAGGACGTGATTAAAGAATATCCGCCTGAAGAAACGCTGGACATGATACAAAAAGTCTGGGAGATGGCTGGAATTATGGTTGATGAAAAGGGTTAAGGAGGTAGAGTAATATGACAATTCGAGTGACTGGGCTGAACTCAGGTCTGGATACAGATTCCATTATCAAAGAACTGGTTTCAGCGTACAGAACAAAAGGCGATAAATTAAAGAAGCAGCAGACAAAAGTGTCCTGGACACAAGATAAATGGAAAAGTTTGAATGCAAAAGTATTGAATTTATATAAATCTTTGGATAATATGCGTTTTACTTCAGGATACAATATGAAGAAAACGACTGTTTCAGATACGACAAAGGCAACGGTAACCGCAGGGAAGAATGCAGTAAACGGTACACAGACGCTTAGCATATCACAGACGGCAAAAGGCGGATATCTGACCGGAGAACAGATTAAGAACAATAAAAGAGGAAGTTCTGCGAAATTAAATTATCTGGATCGTAGTTTTACAGGTTCAGGAACATTTCGTATCACCGGAAACGGGGTCAGCAAAGATATTGAACTGAATGAGACAGATACGATCGATGATTTTATCAATAAAATTAATGGTTCCGGTACAGGAGTAAAGGCTTCTTACGATGCTGAAAATCAAAGAATCTTTATTGCATCGAAAGCTACCGGTACAGAAAATGATTTTTCAATTGTAGGAATGGATGCAAATGGTGCAAAGGCATTGCATGCATTAGGTGTGAATGCTGCTTCATCAGAGGTAGTAGATGAATGGACAAAATATTATAAAGGCAATCTTGCAGATACGCAGGCATATCTGGAAACGGAAATTGCGAATCTTGTGCAGCTGAAAAAGGATCAGGCAGACAAAAATCAGGAAATTAAAGATATACAGACAAAAAATACAGAAATATCAGCCGCAATCAATTATTACAAAGCATACGACAACAAGCAGACTGTATTGGAACTTAATAATATGGATGCAACAAAAGCATCCTATTTATCACAGCTTGCAAATATGTCTGACGCCGATAGAAATAAGACATATGTTGATGATGGTACCGGAAAACTGGTTGAAGATACGACAGGACAGCCTGGTTCAATAAAAGGTTCGGATCTATACGATCAAATAATGACTGACAGCAGTATTGACCGGTATGAAAATAAAAAGGATGAGAATGGTAAAGATGTTGTAGATAAGAACGGAAATCCGGTTCAGGTAGAAACAGCGATCTATCAGAAAATTAAAGCATATGACAGCAATAAGAAGGCTGTGGATGCGTATGAAGATCCGGCAGCGGGCAATAGTGCGTATGTATTGCCAACGGGGGCAACCAGTGTAGATGCAGCCATTATGGCAAAGGATTATGCGGAAATTATTGAGAAAAATAAACTCGATATTGAAGATCTGCAAAACGATATATTAGATAATGAAGAAAAAATAAAAGATTATCATTTATTGGATGGCGCAAATGTAACAAAAGATATGACAGCTGCGGAAATTAGTGCGCATGCGCAAAAGCTTGCACAGCAGGTAGATTATTTCAAAAATAGCTATGACAGTACACTCGTTAACGGTAATAAAGAAGCTGCTACAGATGCAGAAATTTTGTTAAATGGCGTTAAATTTACGTCATCGTCAAATACATTTAATATTAACGGATTAACCATTCAGACAAATGCAAAAACAACTGAAGATATCACAATTACGACAGCTACGGATACACAGGGGCTTTATGATAAGATTAAAGATTTCATTTCTGAGTATAACAGTATCATCGGTGAAATGGCTTCCCTGTACAATGCAGAGTCAGCAAAAGGTTATGAGCCGTTAACATCGGAAGAAAAAGAAGCGCTCTCAGAATCAGATATAGCAGAATGGGAAAAGAAAGTAAAAGGTTCTTTGCTTCGTCGGGACAGTACATTAGGAAGTTTAATTACAGCAATGACTTCTGCGATGCAGACGGTAACTGAGATCGGTGATAAGAAATACAGCCTTGCTACGCTGGGAATTAAGACAGGAAACTATTTCAATACAACTGCAGCTACAAGAAATCTGTTTCATATAGACGGAGATCCGGATGACGATACGACATCTGCAAATACAGATAAGCTTATGGAGATGCTGAACACAGATCCGGATAAAGTTGTTGAAATTATGAGAAATGTGACCAGCAACTTATATGACAATCTGAATGATAAGATGAAGAGCACAACGCTGCGTTCTTATCAGTCAATTTACAATGACAAAGCAATGGCACAGACTTACAGCGATTATACAAAGAAGATCAGTGCATGGGAAGATAAAGTAACGGCGATTGAAGATTCTTACTATAAAAAATTCGCAGCGATGGAGACTGCATTAGCAAAACTGCAGAGCCAGCAGTCAGCATTTGCAGGAATGCTCGGTTCATAATAAAATTATGTTACAGTTTTGCTTATAGCAGAACTGTAACCAATCAATATCTTTAGATCACGGAGGACTAGGATGTTAACAAATAGCGGATATGCAGCATATGCAAATAATAAAGTCATGACAGCTTCAAAAGCAGATCTTACGCTGATGCTGTATGAAGGAGCGATTAAATTCTGCAATATAGCAATTGTTGCAATCAAAGAACATGATATTCAAAAGGCGCATACGAATATTATAAAGGTAGAACGGATTATTGAAGAATTTCAATCTACACTTAATTTTAAATATCCGGTTGCGAAGGATTTTGATAATGTATATCAATACCTTCAGGAATGTCTCAGAAAAGCAAATATCAAAAAAGATGAAAAATTACTGGAAGAAGTACTCAAACATCTGCGTACGATGCGTGATACATGGAAAGAAGTTATGAGAAAGAACGCAAGTGTATAGACGCAGCAGACAGAACTTTTGGTAGATTTGGAATGGAGAAGTGCCGGTCAGTTTAATCTGAACTGTTGCATTTGGAAAGGTGTTGGTATGTCAGAAGAAAATTATCTGGATATCCTGGAACAAAGTTTGAAAAAGAAGCTGGGAATCCTGAATCAAATACGGGAAAAAAATGAACAGCAGCGTATTTTGCTATTAGATCAGGAGTTAGCACCCGAGGATTTTGAAGAAAATATTAACACCAAGGCGGCTTTGGTAGATCAATTGGAGCTGCTGGACCAGGGATTTGAGGAGATTTATGCCCGTATCCGTAAGCAGCTGGACGCGGGAAAAGAACAATATAAAGTGCAGATTCGAAGACTTCAGGAGCTGATTCGTCAGGTAACGGCTGTTGGAAACAGTATCCAGGCAGAAGAGCAGCGCAACTATAAGCTGGCGCAGGAAAAATTTGAGTCTGTGAAAAAACAGGTGCGCGAGGTAAAGGCAAGTCATAAAGCAGTCAGCCAGTATTACCGCAATATGACTAAGACACAGTACGTAGATGCACAGTTTTTGGACAATAAAAAGTAAAGAAAAAAATTGAAATTATCTATAAAGTATTCAAAGTTACATCCGATATATAATACAAGTAAACAAGATAACAATTGTTACTTGAAAGCAGAAGTCTGAATGGAGCGTACGGCCAGTCAGGCAGATGCGCGAAACAAATAAAAATAGCACATGCATCATGGAAGATGCATTAAATTCAAGGAGGAAAATTATGGTAGTACAGCACAATCTTACAGCAATGAATGCTAACAGACAGTTAGGCGTAACAACATCTGCTCAGGCAAAATCCACAGAGAAATTATCTTCTGGTTACAGAATCAACCGCGCAGGCGATGACGCTGCAGGCTTAACAATTTCTGAAAAAATGAGAAGCCAGATCAGAGGTCTTAACAAAGCTTCTACAAATGCACAGGATGGCGTATCTTTAATCCAGGTTGCAGAAGGTGCGTTAGCTGAAACACATTCTATCTTACAGCGTATGAACGAATTAGCTACTCAGGCAGCTAATGACACAAATACAACCATTGATAGAAATGCTGTTCAGAAAGAGATCAATCAGTTAGTATCTGAAATCGACAGAATTCAGTCTACAACACAGTTCAATACAATGAACTTGATTGATGGTACTTTCACAGGCAAGAATCTCCAGGTTGGTTCCTTAAGTGGTCAGGCAATTGGTATCTCTATCAGCAATATGAATGCAAGTACATTGAAAGTAACTGATATGAGTGTTGCTTCTTATGCAACTGCTGGTTCTGCAATGGATAAGATTCAGAGCGCTATTAACTTAGTATCTGAACAGCGTTCATACTTAGGTGCATTACAGAACAGATTAGAGCACACAATCGCTAACTTGGATAATATAGCTGAGAATACACAGGCTGCTGAATCTCGTCTTCGTGATACAGATATGGCTGATGAAATGGTTGAATACAGCAAGAACAATATTCTTGCTCAGGCTGGCCAGTCTATGCTTGCTCAGGCTAATCAGTCTAACCAGGGTGTTTTATCCTTACTGGGTTAATTATAGCGACTATCATAAAAATAAGACCGGTTTTCCGGTCTTATTTTTTTATGAAAATACAATGGATAAAATAGATTGAAAGCATTTTTCAAAGCTGTGATTTTGTAAGACTTTGCGGTGCCCATTTTGAGCGATTTCTTTGCGTTCCTGTTCATGTGTTAAATAATATTCAATTTTCGAAAGCAGGTCGTCTGTGTCTGTATAATATACAAAATCTTCATCCGGAATAAAATAATCTAAAAAATCTGCCTGAAAATTAGTCAGCAGAAAACCTCCGGCGCCTAAAATATCCATGGCACGCAGAGGAATGCCGGATTGAATGCTTTTTAATGTAATATTCAGATTAATTTTGCTGTTGGCAAATATGTATGGCATTTCTGCATAATAATCAGCAGCGCCCATATTTTGTACGTGTGGAATATTAAATTCCTTATTCAAAGTAAATAATTTTAACGGAAACCGCTCCGCTATCGCTGTAAGCAGACGGATACGTTCCATCGATGTAATTTTTCGGCACAGATAATAATTGGCATAAACGTATTCCGGTGTCTCAATTCCATAACGATCATTTGCATATGGAGACACACGCAGCAGTTCATCCAAAATTTTTTTAGAAGAAAGAACTGTTTCTAAAAAATTAAATCCATATATTTTAAGCTGAGCTTCCATAATGGCATCTAAATAGCCTTTTGTGTAGTCATTGACATTTGCAAGGCGATCAAAAAAGTTATGGTCTTCGTTATAAAGAGATCCTACAAATGATATCTCACATGTTAATTTTTCCCGATTAAATTCTTTTTTACTTAAATAATCAATAATAGTGCCATTTACAGGCAAAGTGATATAATAGACCGTTGGAATACCCATATTGTGTAGTTTTAAATATTCCTGCTTATCAAAAATAAATACATAATTTGTAGGATAGATAAGAGTATAGGAATATAAAGGTACAAAAGGGCTGTCATAAATAATTGATATATAAGGAATATCATGCTGTTTGCAGTTTTCTGCAACTACGGGATAAAAATTAAAGGAAAAACAAAAAGTAAATTTTTTATCGGCAACAATCTCTGCAAATGCTTCGTTATATTCCTTACTGATCCGTTCCTGAAAATGTTTGTGTGAGAACATCGTAAGTTTGTAACCCATTTGTTCCAA
Organism: uncultured Eubacterium sp.; assembly: GCA_910584595.1. GTDB lineage: Bacteria > Bacillota > Clostridia > Lachnospirales > Lachnospiraceae > Eubacterium_J. The sequence goes on along the minus strand of CAJUBQ010000001.1, from coordinate 50,952 downwards.
AGTAAAGACGGCATCTGCTTTTCCAAAACATCCCCAATCAATAAATAGTACGTCCATTTTGTCCTCCTTACGAAAATGCAAGCTTTAACATTTGTTCCAAACGGATCTGATAAGTATGCTGTGATACAGCTTTTTCAAATCCATTGTGTGCGATTTCTTTTCGTTCTGATTCATGTGACAAATAGTAACTGCATTTTTCAGATAAATCTTCAGCGCTTTCATATACGATCAAATCTTCTCCAGGTACAAATAATTCTGTAAGTTCTGTTTGATAATTGGTGAGCAGAAAGCCGCCGCAGCCAAGAATATCAAATACTCTGAGAGGAATTCCGCTGCGGATTCCCTTAGAAGTAATGTTTAAATTGATGCAGCTATTGTGAAAGATCAGAGGCATCTCTTCCATTGTTTTAGCAAGTCCCCGGTTGTGAATGTTTGTAAGGGCTGACGTATCGCTGGCAGTATATAAGTCGACAGAATATTTTCTCGAGAGAAATTTCATCGTGCGGACACGCTCTACAGCTGAAATTTTACTGCCGATATATAGCTGAGCAACAATCTTGCGGTCTGTCAGATGAGAATCATATGGACAAGAATAAAATCCCGGCAAATGCTGTTTGAACTGGTCAATCATATCATCCGTTAATATATCTTCGATAAAATATCCTCCATAAATAAGAAGTTGGGATTCGATCAGTCCATCCAGATAACCGGATAAATATGCTGGAGCATCTGTCAGTTTGTCATAAGGACATTTTTCTGTATATAAAGATCCTACAAAAGAAATGTCAGAGGAAAAATGGTTCTGTAATTCGGTTGATGCGGACTGAATGACCTGTTGTTTGGAAGCGACATTGACTGCTAATGGAAGGTGAAATACATGATCCGGATTGAAAGGCAGTATTTCATTATACTGCTCCCGATCAAATAAGAAAATGCGGTTGTACGGATGTTCAACAGATGCAGAAAATAATTCCATGACCGGGGAGTCTACGGACCAGCACAGATATGGCAGTTTAAATATCTGACAGACATCACTTAAATATGGAAAAAAGTTAATGCTGAAGACAAAATCAACAGGTTCGTCAAACAGCTGTTTCGTAATAAATTGAACACATTCGCTGGGAAGCAGCGATTTGTTTGACACCTCTTCGGTCATTTCGATAATTGTATGTCCAAGTTCCTGAAAACCGGCGATAATATCCGGCTCACAGATACTTCCATATCGGTAGAATAAGAGTTTCATCAGGTATCCTCCTTGATTGTATTTAATATCTGACTTAGTTGATGTTCATAGGAAAAATGATCGCGGACTTTTTGATATCCATTCATAGCGATTCTGACACGTTCATTTTCATGCTGCAGATAATAAAATGCTTTATCTTTTAACTCTGTTAAATCATGAAAGGTTTCTAAATCTTTTCCAATTGTAAAATGTTCTTCCAGTTCCTTTTGATAGTTTGTTAATACAAATCCTCCGCATCCCATAATATCTAATATGCGCTGAGGAATTCCTGTTTCAATGGAAGGAAGCGTAATGTTCAGATTCACTTTGCTTAAGTAAAATATTTTGTTCATATCCGTATGATAATTTACACTTGGATGAGAGTGAATATTTTGCAAAAAGGAACTGTCACTTGATGTATACAAATGAACAGAAAATGATTCTGCCAGAGTATTTAATACAGTAATACGGTCAATCTCAGCCAGCTTTCTGGATAATAAAGCAATTCCATAAAAGAGATCGGTATCCATATCCATGCATGTCCGGTTGTCAGTATCAAAATGCTGCTGCATATAATTACATACTTTTTTGGAAACACGCGGCCAGGGTTTTGGAGTTGCCCAATTGCAAATATTCTGAAGCAAGTAGAGTTTTAATTCGTTTTTGATATCTTCCGGCAATGCTCCGATTATCATATTATATGGATTGTTTTCATATAAGCTTCCGACAAAAGAAATGTCGCAGGCATAATTTTGCTCGTCCTGAGCGGTAATGTCTATGGAACCTGTACGTTCCGTATTTGTGGCCATAGGAAGATAGTACAGATGTGGAAGGTCCTGTTCTGAAAAATAGTGATATTCACAACGGTCAAAAATGAAAAGATAATTGCATGGATTACGGACGGCCCGGTGAAATAGTGTAACAAGCGGAGAGTCATAAATCCAGCAAACATATTTCATGTGGTATTTTTCACACAAATCTGAAATTTCCGGTACGAAAAGATAGGAAATCACGCAGTCAAAATGGTGTGCGGAAAGATAGTGTTCCAGTGATTCAAACGTTTCTTTCTCAGGATTCAAAGGATCGAACACATAACTGTCATAGATAGTTACTGATTCGTTCATATGTACAAGCGACCATGGAAGATCAGAACTGCTTCCCATGACAGGAATATATAAAAAAAACATAGTAAACCTCCAATGAATTATGCTATAATAAACAGTATATCATAATTAGCAACTGACAGCAAATGATTTGCTGTCAGTTCTTATGGAAGAATATTGATACAGGAATTAAAAAGGATTTGACTGAATGAACAGATATGATTCAGAAATAGAACAGGAAAAAAGGCAAATAGCAGAAAAAGAGCGGCTATATGATGCAAATTATCCTAATTACAAAAGATTGATAGAAAAATGTATGAAGGAAGAGCGTTATCCTGATATTACAACGTTGTTTGAACAAAAAGATGTATTAGAACTTGCGCAAATGGACCATGATTTTGCAGTTTTGAATATTATTGTAAATATTTATCGGATGGAGCTGCGCGAACAGACAACAGAGCATATATGGGATCATATGCATACGATGGAAGATATGATTTCTTTTTATTTAAGACTGAAAATGTATTTGTGGCGTTTCGAATTTACCGAGGATCAGACAAGCTTTTTGAAATTTGCGTCAGAACAAAAGATCACAATTCCATGTATGAAATGGCTGATTCATACATCATCGTTTAAAAAGGCTGATACGGTATATAAGATTGCTGTATGGTACAAAGAGCGGCAATATTTTGTTCAGGCATTTCAAATGATACTTTATTTAAATGAACTTAGCAGTCAAAAGGAACTGATTTATTGTGAAATGGCAGATATCTATATACAGCTGCATGAGTATGAGGCAGCTTGTAATTGTATAAAAAAGATACAGTATCCGACAAAGTTGCTGGAACAGTATAAGCAGAGATGGGGTTGCAGTTTGGAATAAGCTGGTTTGCTGTATCATGAGGGATTGTTTATGTCTGAAAATAAAATAAAAAATGACAATAAAATATGTTTTATCATGTGTACAAATCATGAGTTATATGAAAAAGAATGTATGTATTATATTCAAAGGCTCTATGTTCCAAAAGGCTATGAAGTAGAGGTATTGACGGTCAGGGAAGCGGAATCTATGACAGCAGGCTATAACTGCGCAATGCAGCAGTCAAATGCTAAATATAAGGTATATCTGCATCAGGATGTGTTTATTATTTATGAGCAGTTTTTATCAGAGATTTTGCAGATCTTTTTAGATGACAAAATTGGAATGATTGGCATGGTCGGAAGCTTAAACATAGAAGAGAGTTCTGTTATGTGGTATAGTGACAGGGTTGGGATGCTTCATTCAAATAGCGTATATAAAGCTGACTCTTATGTGTTTGGAAAAGTATCAGGAAAATATCAGGAAGTAAGCGCAGTAGACGGACTTCTGATGGCGACACAGTATGATGTGCCATGGCGTGAAGATTTGTTTAAAAACTGGGATTTTTATGATCTTTCACAAAGTATGGAATTTCGTAAAAGAGGGTATAAAATTGTTGTGCCATTTACTGACAGCCCATGGTGTATCCATGATGATGGAATCTTATCTTTAGGTAATTATTATAAAGAAAGGAATATATATTTGAAAGAATATGGGGATAAATAAACAAAACGAGTTTCCTGGTACGGAACAGGATGCGCTTCGTCAGGAAGAAAAAGAAGAAAAATGGCAGAAAGAATATGGAGAAAAGCTTCCTTATGTGGTAGAACAAATGAATCTGCTGTTGGCAAATGGAAGCAGAGATGCTCTGATAGTATTAAAAAGTATGTTTTTGCCGGGTGAATTGTTTGAAAATTATAAGCATAAAGATGTTTTTGCTGATATGTACATTGTAATGTGCATCTGGGAAAAAGAAAATGAGAGAGGGACAGAACCGACAATATTACAGAGAAAACGAACGGTAGATGAACTGATTGGTTATTTGTTTCAGTTAAAAATGATTTTATACCGTCTGGATTTTGAGATAGAGGCTGAGGAGACATCAAAAGAGTTTGCATCATTTATACAGCAGCATCATACGTCTATGGAAACATTGGAAATTATGATAACAACATCTGTTATGAGACCGCTGTATCTTTCGTTAAAATTGGAAGCATTATTTGATAACATGGGATTAAAAGAAAATGAAATTTTTATGCTGCAATTGATTGAAAGATATTGGAAGGGCAATTATAGAATACAGCGTAAACTAAATTCATATGGAATGATGTCTTTGAAACAATTGAATGACCTTCCAAAACAGAATATGGAAGCATTCATTGAACTTCAGGAATTTATGTGGAAATTATTATATAAGGAAACCGGAAGCGACAAAGAGATTGCTTATTATCTGAAACAACACCAGGTAGAGGATGTATTGTGGAGATTTTTGCTGGAGTTGGATGGGGTTAAGGAGATTGAATATTATTTGTTAATCGTGAATGCATTGTTAGAGGAGAGGGTCTTTGACAAAGCAATATTGGTCATGGAGTTTATCATCGAAAAAAAACCGGAATATGAACCGGCGGCTCAGTTATTAGAAGGAATTAAAAAAATATCAGAGTCAAATAATAAAAAAAGCGAATAGAATAAATATCAGAGACGGATAATGGCAAAAGCGAATAGAAAAATACCGAAAATGGAGAAGATTTTATGAGTTGTAATCCCAGGAAAATATGTTTTATTACATGTGTGAATAATGAAAAATATGAGGAAGAAGAGAAAAAATATCTAAAGCATTTATATGTGCCAAAAGGGTTTGAGATAGAAACATGTTTTATGAAAGATGCCCGTTCTATGGCGGCAGGATATAATATTGGCATGAAGCAAAGTGATGCAAAATATAAAGTATATTTGCATCAGGATGTATTTATCGTTCATCGATATTTTATACGTGACATACTCTCCATTTTTCAAAAAAGTGAAATAGGCATGATAGGTATGGTTGGCAGTAAAAAACTGCCGGAAAATGCAATTATGTGGGATGGGCCAAGAATCGGAAAATTATATGCAAATATTACATATAAATCTACGGAAAGCATTTTAGGTGAAGTAAAAGGATCATGGGAAAACGTTGAAGCGATCGATGGTTTTTTAATGGCGACACAGTATGATATACCATGGAGAGAAGATTTGTTTACTGAATGGGATTTTTATGATATCTCACAGAGTATGGAGTTTATACGCAGAGGATATCAGGTGGTTGTGCCAAACCAAACGCAGGCATGGTGCATTCATGATAATGGATTTTATAATTTAAAAAATTATTTTCGGAACAGAAAAAAATTTAAAAAGGAATACATGACATAAAAATATCAGGAGTTTCAGCATGAATGTAAAAATATTTACAATGACTCATAAAAAATTTGATGAACCGGAAGATTCTGTTTATGTTCCGCTTCATGTAGGACGCGCGGCAGCGAAAGACTTAGGGTATCTGGGAGATCATACAGGTACATCGATTTCAGAGCGAAACAAGTACTATGGAGAACTGACAGGTGTATATTGGGTATGGAAAAATATACGTGATGTCGATATTGTCGGAATTTGTCATTACAGGCGATATTTTTTGAATCAGGAAGGACATTTACTGACACAAAAAGAGTATGAGATGATATGTAAAGAATATGATATTATGACTTCGAATTTATATAGCTCTGAGAAAAGCTGCAGGGAAAATTATGGGGAAGCGCATAATATCCGCGATTTACTTTTAACCGAGGAGATCATAAAAGAAAAGTATCCGGATTATGCGCAAGAGCTGGAATCCGTTTTGTCAGGGAACAGCAGCTATTATGGAAATCTTATGGTAACGTCTAAAAAATTATTTGATAACTATGCACAATGGTTATTTGATATTTTTTTTGAATTGGAACATAGGATTGATGTATCATCATATGATTTGTATCATCAGCGCGTATATGGATTTCTTTCTGAACAATTATTGAAAGTATGGATTCAGAAACATCAATTAAAAGTGTATGAAGGACGGATAGGCATTACAGCTGAAAAAGCAGAAACTGTAGAATTTAAGCTTGCGATGGCGCAACTGGTAAAAATGGGAAACATTAAAGAAGCCAGAAAAATGTTTTATGATTATTTGAAAATACGACCGGATGTACGGTTAGAATTATCTGATATCAGAAGGGAAATCCCGATGATTGAGCAGCTGCTCTATATTGCTGAGCAGGAACAGGAAAGACATATCTCAGGGCTGAAACAGCAGGAACAGGAATTGAATGCATGGATCGGACATTATCAGAAAGTACAGCATTGCCTGAGCAATTTTTCTTCCGGAAAGATTTTGGAGAACGATGTTTGTTATATTTTAGAAACGAATGTATCATGGGTTATGTGTAAAGTGATGATGATGAACGATATTGGAGGAATCATCACCGATCCTTCGAAAACGAAACAGATTTTGTGTGAGATTTATTCTCATGCAGGAAAAGAAGATGATTATCAGGCGCTTCAATAAATTGGAATGTAAAAGTTCAGACGGAAGAATTAAAGATTAAGCAGTTTGTGCCGATATATAGGTTGTACTATTTTAAATAAACAGAAAGGGCGGTCTGGATGACCGGGTGTAAAGATCATGGAAGATAATCGGGCAGAGCAGAAAGAAGCATTGGAAACGCTGATGGAATTCAATACTCGTTTAGTTAAGAATATGGAAATTATTACGAAAGAATTGTCTGGTGCGCGTCTGGAAGATACGGATGCTTTTTTGGAAGATATTATTAAAGCAATGAATTGGGAAATTCAGGTTATGAATGGAACGATGGAGTTGCTTAATGAAGGAAAAGAGCGTATTGATAAAGAGGTTTTTAACAGCAAAATTTTAATATTAACCGATGCAATTAATGCAAAAGACGATCAGAAGATGGCAGAAGGATTTAAAGAAGTTATTCCAATGTTTAAGCTTTTGGGGGAAAGTGCAAACGAAGTAATTGCTTAGGAAGAAGATGCAGGAGGATAGAATCAGGATATTATATCCTGATTTCTTTCCTTCTGTATTGTTATCCTACGAGAAGCGGATTCGATTTGTTTATTTCGCTGATGATTGAACAGATCTTAGCAGCAGTAAGGGATCCTGGTCATTCAGCTGCATAATTTGAATGTCCAAAGGGCTGATTTTAGCTTGAACATAAGGATTTTCATATCCTTCATGTACCGTTTTCTTTTTTAATTCAGCCAGATTATTTAACATTTGTATCAAACTGCGCGCTTCATGATTTAAATGAGCTTTGATACAGATATTGACGCCGTAAGAGTACATTTGCAGCAGTTCGTATTCGATTGCAGGCTGTATCCCGTGGTAATTAGGCAGGCAAAATGTTTTATCATAAATATTTTTCATAGCTTCATATATATTATAATAATATTTATCTGTCTGCAGGATTTTGGAGGCTGATGCAGGCTGATTTCGATAAAAATACAGGACTTCTTTTACATTACCGATAGATGTAGCTGTTGCAAACAAATAAGTTAAAAAATCTGCATCTTCTAATATCACATTCGAACGGAAACGCAATTTCAAATCCTGGAATAATTCTTTTCGGTATAATTTACTAAACAGATAACCGCCGCTTACGATAAGTTCCATGCGCTTTTTATCATCTAAAAAACCGGTTTGTTCATCAGCGGTATGTACAATGGCAAGATCGTTTTCCTGACGGTAGTATCCGCAGTCGATGATATCATAACCTGTCTGAACTGCAGCATGATATAATTTTTCATACATGGATGGCTCTGCCAGATCATCACTGTCCACAAATCCGATATATTGACCTCTGGCTGCTTCAATTCCCAAATTTCTTGCACCGCCCGGGCCCATATTTTCAGAAGAGTCTATAACCTGAATAATTTCAGGAAATTGTGACTGGCATTGGCGGATGACAGATATACTATCATCTGTGGATGCATCGTTTATAACAATCACCTCTATCGGGATTGTGGGAATTATTGTTTGATGTACAAGGTTTCCGAGACATTCATTTAATATTTTAGATTGGTTATATACTGGTACAATAACACTTATTTTAGGATTCATTTTTGTTTACTCTTTCCTTAGTCATTTTGAATTTTTTACTGAATAGTTTATCGGACAAATTGCTTTAAAAATTAGTTTTGAGTATACAATATTTTGTATTAAACGATCATGTAATAATGATTATCTTGCGAAAACTTTGCCTTTCGCATATAATGAATAATAGAATGTACTAAGGAGTGTACTGTTATAATGAAAAAATATCAGGACTTACAATTTATAGATGATTTTATGTTCTGTAAAGTCATGACGACGAATCCAGAGATTTGTAAACGTATTTTGAACATGATTTTAGGAAAAAAGGTGAAAAAAATTGTAATTCAAGGAGCACAACAGGCGATAAATATTACAGCAGGTTCAAAAGGGATTCGTATGGATGTGTATCTGGAGGATGAGGCAGAAACGGTATATGATTTAGAGATGCAAACTTCCGTAAAACCTTATTTGTCCAAGCGTCTGCGTTATTATCAGGCTATGATTGATTTAAATCATCTGGAAAAGGGTATGGATTATGGGGATTTGCCGCATACAATTATTATATTTATATGTACATTTGACTATTTTGGAAAGCGGCTGCCGATATATTCTTTTGAAAACAGATGCATACAACTGCCGGAACTTATTATGGGTGATGAGACAGAAAAGATATTTGTAAATCCTGACAGTGACAGAGAAGGGTTAACCAAAGACTTTAATGCGTTCTTGGATTATTTGAATGGAAAGATAAATGAAAATAATTTTGTAGGAGATATAGAAAGAGCAGTAGAAAAAGCAAGAATGCATAAGGAATGGGAGGTTGAATATATGACATGGCAGGCTTTTGAAATGGATGCACGACGTGAAGGGCGAGTAGAAGGGCGAGCAGAAGGGCGAGCAGAAGGACGAGCAGAGGGGCGAGCAGAAGGAATTATAAAGAGTGGCCGACGTCATTTATTTAGTGATGCGGTGATTATAGAAGATATAATGGCGGAAACAGGTTGCAATTATGCAGATGCGAAAAAAGCGCTGGAAGATTATGATCGATGATATTTTTATTTTGGGTTGTGGTATAAAAATACAGAAGTTTTTATAAGATTTTTGTGTATAAGTTCAAAAATAAGGAGTATAGCAAAAGTGAATGTAAATCAGATAGCATTTATTATCTGCGCAGATAATGAACAATATTATAATGAATGTGTTCGTTATATTAATGAATTGGAAGTTCCGGAGCATTTTACAACTGATATTATCTGTATTCAGGAAGCAGATTCTATGGTTCAAGGGTATCGTGCGGGAATGCAGGCGAGTGATGCGAAATATAAAGTTTATCTGCGTCAGGATGTTTTTATATTGAACCGAAATTTTATACCTGACCTGTTAAATATTTTTGAAAAGGATGAAAAGATAGGCTTAATAGGTATGGCAGGCTGCAGTAAGCTTCCGGAGAATGCTGACTGTATGGAATGTTGGGATGTTGGAAGTATGGAAATATTTGATGGAAGAACTCTTGCAGACGATTTCAAGCTGCGGCAGCCGGAAAAAGAGTATGAGTCTGTTATGGCTGTTCAGGGTACAATTATGATTACACAATATGATATCGGCTGGCAGGAAGTGTTAGAAGATGTGCTGGATGGATGGGATTTTTATGATATTGCGCTATCGCTCGAAATGAAAAAGCAAGGATATCTGGCAGTTGTACCCAAACAGAATATGCCATGGTGTTATCATATAAAACTATGGAATGATATGAAAGAATATACAAGGCTTCGGTTTCAAATGATTCAGCAATATCCGGATGTATTTAAGAGTGATGAAAACAGGGAAGAGGCACTAAAGAAATTTACAGAACAATCAGCTCAGGTATGCAGTATTCGAAATAATATGATACGGATTATGGAAAAAGGAATGTATCAGGTTATGGAAGAACTGGCTGAAGAAATTCGATTGAGCTGGCCAGGAGATATGCAAGTTCGTGAAATAGCCAATATGATGGAGATTTATGAATTGGAAGGAGCCAGTAATATTTGCATGAATCATAGTGAATGGTTCCGTTTCCACAGCTGGACACAGATGTATGAATTTTATAACTGGATTCGATTTGCACTGCTTAGGATTGCGTTTCATAAAGAAGATGAGCGGATCGAAGAGTTAAAGAAGAAAGTCCTTATGGGTCGAATTTCCAAAGATGCTATTTCTAAAATTTCGAGTATTTCATTAAGAAATACAACTGCGATATATGAATATCTGCTTGATGAAAAAACAGATCAACCGCTTGTCAGTGTCATTATTGCGGTTTATAACGGTGAAGATACAATTGGAAAAACGATAGAAAGCGTTTTGGGCCAGACATATGAAAATACCGAGATTATTATTGTAGATGATGCATCTGCAGACCGGAGCAGAGAAATTATATCCGCTTATAAAGATGAAAGGATCAAAACATATTTTTTAGATCAAAATAACAATGTTTGTAATGCAGGTAATGTAGGATTTCATCATGCAAAAGGTAAGTATGTAGCTTTGATTGGCCATGATGATTTATGGGATAAAGAAAAACTGTTTAAACAGGTAGCTTTTTTGGAAGAGCATTCTGCTTACAGCGCATGTTTTACATGGATCGATGTCATAGACGAAAATGGTAAAAAAAATAATCAGGAAAATATGAAATTACGTTATAAATTAAGCGCCGACAATTTTAGCCAGGGATTATGGATTCACAGGATGATGAAAACTTCTAATTATATGTGTGCTCCAAGCGCTTGTATCCGTAAGGAGATGTTGGAGAGAACGGGCTATTATCGCTATGGCTTGCTTCAATTGCAGGATTTTGATTTATGGCTTCGTCTTCTTACAGAAGGCCCTGTTTATTTTTTACAGGAAAGATTAACATATTACAGACAGTTTACTAAAGGCGGAAAAAATAAGAATTTAAGCGCTGTGAATCCGGGACAGCTGAATAGAACGTGCCATGAAGAAAGATGGGTGCAGTATTATTTTATAGAGACGATGCAGGATATAAAATTTACACAGCTGTTTTGTAAGTATATGAAAAATCCAAAAGCTGAAGGAAAAAAAGAGATTTTATGCGAAAAAGCTTTTATTCTTTGGAATTTTGGAAATTGCTTTGCAGTAAAATTGTTTATAGAGTTGTTAGAAGATGAAGAAATCAGAGATATATTAAAAACGAAATATCAGTTTGAATTAAATGATTTTTACAATATGAACAGGAAAACAATGTTTTTTGATCCGGGTTATAAAGATATATGATACCAACAGGAGGAATCAGACATGCAAATTGTCAAATATGCGTTTCAGCAGCATGGCGATGACAGAGGAATGTTAGTAGCATTGGAAGAATTCAATGATATTCCTTTTGAAATCAAACGGGTGTATTATATGTATGATACGATCGATGGGGTGAGGCGCGGATTACATGCACATAAGTCACTGGAACAGATACTTATCTGTATACATGGAAGCTGTAAAATATTATTGGACAATGGAAGAGAAAAAAAGATCGTTTCATTAGAGAGACCATACGAGGGATTATATGTGCCAAATAATATGTGGCGGGAAATGTATGATTTTTCAAAAGATGCAGTTTTAATGGTGCTGGCTTCGGAAGTATATAAAGAAGATGATTATATTCGGGATTATGATACATTCCTGAAAATGATAAAAGCAGATAAGTAAAATCAAAGATGAATGATTTCATACAAGAAACAGAAAAGCAGGTAAATAGAATGGCAAAGGTACCATATTTGGACTTAAAAAAAATACATCAGCCAATCATGCAAAAATTAGATGAAGCATATCATCAGGTGATGCATCGAAGCTGGTTTATAGGGGGAGAAGCAGACAGACGTTTTGAGAAGGAATTTGCACAGTATTGTAATGCGAAAGCCTGTGTAGGTACAGGAAACGGATTGGATGCAATTCGACTGATATTGATGGCATATGGGATAGGTGAAGGGGATGAAGTAATAGTTCCTGCACATACCTTTATAGCAACTGCGCTGGCAGTTAGTTATACTGGGGCAGTTCCTATATTTGTGGATATAGATCCGGATACTTATACGATAGATGTACATAAAATTGAAGAAAAAATAACGGACAAAACGAAGGCAATCATAGCTGTGCATTTATACGGACAGTGTGCGGATATGAAAACAATATGCAGTTTGGCTCAAAAATATGATTTGAAGGTATTTGAGGACTCTGCACAGGCGCATGGAGCAGAATTAAATGGGAATAAAACAGGTACGTTGGCAGATGCAGCCGCTTTTAGTTTTTATCCTGGAAAAAATCTGGGTGCGTTAGGAGATGCAGGGGCAGTTGTTACAAATGATGTTGAAGCTGCTGAAAAAATTCGGGCATATGGAAACTATGGATGTTTGAAGAAGTATGAGCATATTTACCAGGGATGTAATTCCAGGTTGGATGAATTGCAGGCTGCGTTTTTATCAGTGAAACTTCAGTATTTGGATGAATGGAATCAAGAGCGCCGCAGCATTGCCGAAAGATATACGAAAGAAATCTGTAACCCAAAGGTCAAATGCCCAAAGCTTCCGAAACATGCAAAAGAGCATGTATATCATATTTATCCGGTATTAGTGGAAAAAAGGGAAATATTTGTAAATTATTTAGCAGAACATGGTATAGAAACCAATATCCATTATCCGATTCCTATTCTCAAACAGGATGCATACATACAGTATTGGAGGCAGGCAGAAAATTATCCGGTAGCAAATGCTGTTTGTGAGAAAGAAGTAAGCATACCGCTTTATCCAAATATGGATGAAGATCAGATTACTTCTGTAATTGAAGTGGTGAACCATTTTTAAATAGAAAAGGAGAAGATCCGGATGGTTTTAAGAAAACTAAAGAGTGAAGATGCCGTAGGTATGCTGGAATGGATGCATGATAAAGATATTCAAAAAAAGTTTCAGTTTGCTGCTGCAGACAGAACGATGGAAGATGTGCTGAAGTTTATACGTTCAGCATCTTATGTTATAGAAGATGGGAATAGTATTCATTATGCGATTACAAATGATGGTGGGGAATATTTAGGTACTATTAGTTTGAAAAATCTGGATTTGTCTGCAAAAAAAGCTGAATATGCAATTGTTCTCAGAAAAAAAGCGCAAGGGTGTGGTCTGGCCGCATTGGCAACAGCGGAAATACTAAATAAAGCGTTTTATGAAATTGCGTTAGAGAGGGTATATTTGAACGTATTGGAAGAAAATAAAAGAGCGATCAAATTGTATGAAAAGAGCGGATTTATATACGAAGGAGAATTTCGAAATCATTTATTTTTATATGGAGAATATAAAACGCTGAAATGGTATGCAGTGTTAAAGGAAGAATATGGAATTCGTTTAGACAGGTTGGGCAGGTAAAAAATGAGAATTGTACAAAAAATTGAAGATATAGATTATACAGAGACAAAACATTTTTTTAAAAACAGAGCAGATAAATTTAAGGAAGACAATCCATATGCAGTTACGATGTATCAGGACGATCATCCGGAGTTAGTGCGTGAGAGAAATCAAAAAGAAATAGAAAAATTAAAGCCTATGCTTGCGATTAATAAAAAAACAAAATTGCTGGATATTGCATGTGGTATCGGAAGATGGGCCGATGCGATTACAGAAGAAATTGAGGAATACTGTGGCATTGATTTCAGCAGTGAATTAATTAAGATTGCAAATGAAAGAAATAGAAGAGAAAATTTCTTCTTTTATGAGGGAGCTGCAACAGATATTGCTTCGGTGCTTGCGGCACAAAAAAGAGAGACTTATAACACTGTGTTATTGATTGGAATATTGATGTACATTAATGATAAGGACTTGAATTGTTTTTTGGAGCAGCTGGAAAGTATTTGTGATGAACAGGCAAAGATTTGTATCAGAGAACCGATCGGACTCAAGGACAGGCTTACCTTAAAGGATTTTTATTCTAATGAACTAAACGATGAATATCATGCTATTTATCGGACAAGGAATGAACTTATGAAATTTATAAATAACAGTCTTATCAGTAAGGGATTTTCTATTGAAAAAGAAGGATTTTTATTTGAAGAGGATGGATTAAACAACAGAAAAGAAACGGCACAGTACTTTTTTATTTTAGAGAGGCAGCAGTATGTATAAAGAAACGATTGGCTTAATCGGAGGATTCGGGGCATATGCTACCCTTAATTTTTATCGTAGAATTTTAGAAGAATTTGCGACGGAGAGTGAAAGAAATTATCCGCATATTATGATGGATAATAATTTTACTATGCCAAGCAGAACGCGAGCATTGCTATACGATGAAGAGTATGATGTGGTAGTCAGGGAAATTGCTGATTCCATGAAAAAATTGATCTATGCAAAGGCAGACAGAATTATATTAGTTTGCGGAACGGCACACTATTTTTTAAAAGACGTTTATAAAATAGTACCTGAAGCTGAGACGAAAGTTATGAATATTATAGATTGTTTAGGAAAGAAATTGAAAGAAAATAATATTCAAGAAGTTTTGATTATTGCAGCCGAAGGCGCGCTTTTGAAACAGTTGTATCCGAATAAGCTGAAGGAATATGGGATAAGTTGCATATCTCCATCAGAAGAAGATTATGCAGAAATCAGATACTTTATAGAAGGCGTGAAAAATGATAAAATCAGCTCCGGTGAGTATTTGGAAAGATTTAAGCAGTTTTTGGACAAATTTTATATCAGAAATGTTGTATTGGGATGTACGGAATTTCCTGTGTTGATAAATTATGAGAGACAGTCTGAGGTAAAAACAGGAATAGATAATGATTATATTTTCTGGGATCCGATGGAGATGATTATTGAAGAGTTAAAAAAACAGTTAGTTTAAAAAGGAGAAAACAATGAGCAGATTTGTTTTTTTATTTGATCTGGATTCTACTCTGACAAAGCAGGAAATATTGCCAACAATTTCAAAGGAACTTGGTATTTTTGAAAAGATGAGTCAATTGACAGAAAGTACTATGAAAGGAGAAATCCCATTTAAACAAAGTTTTCTGCAGAGAGTAGAGCTGTTAAAAAATATACCGGTCAGTGAAGTGAATCGGATGATAGGAGAAATTCAATTAAACGAATTATTGGTAGAATTTATAAAAAAGAATCAGGAACGGTGTTATGTAGTAACCGGAAATCTGGATGTGTGGATCGAAGATTTAATGAAAAAAATTGGAATGGAAAAAAATTTGTTTAGTTCGAAAGCGTTGGTAAAAGACGATTATATACAAGATATTTTCAGTATTGTAGATAAAAATGCAGTCATTAGCCAGATGGTACTTCCCTTTGTAGCAGTTGGAGATGGAAATAATGACGCCGAGATGATAGAGGAAGCAGAAATAGGGATTGGATATGGCGGTGTGAGAGAAATTGCGCCTTCTGTACTTGCGTGCGCAAGTCATGCAATCTATGATGAAAAAAAACTGGTAGAATTTTTAGAACGGCTATAAATGTAAAAAAAGCAAAGGTAAAAGGAGAAAAGCGGATGAATTTAACAGAACGCTATCAGAAGAAATTAGATGAGATGCATACAGATGAGTCCAATTTAGATGGAGTGCTTGTACAGATAGAAGTTACGAATGCATGTAATCACAGATGTATTTTTTGCCCAAATGAAGACAGCAGACGTAAGAAAAAAATGATAGAATTTGAGTTAGCAAAGAGAGTTATGAGAGAATGCGCAGAGTTTCTTGGAAAGGATAAAAGAATTTGTTTTCATATGAACGGTGAGCCGCTTTTGTATAAACGTTTGCCTGAGTTAATTCGTTATTCCAAAGAATTAGGATATGATTATACATTTTTGACGACCAATGGGTCTCTGGCTGATGAGAATCTGTTAATCCAATTATTTGAGTCCGGTTTGGACAGCATAAAATTTTCTATTAATGCCGGGAGCAAAGAGACGTATAAAAAGATACATGGAGCGGATGACTATGATCGTGCCATTCATGCTTTGAAATATTCATGGCAATACCGAGAAAAAACGCATAAAGATATTAAAATTTTTGTTTCATGTGTCGGTACGAAAGACAATTATCATGAGTTGGTTCAGTTAAACGAGCTGGCAGAGCAATATTGTGATGAGGTTGTTTTTTATTATCCATGTTCTTATGCAGGGCAAAAGATCGATCAGGTTGAAAAATTGTATTGTGACATGTCTGAACTTCCCATCAAAACATTTGAAATCAAGCATACGGCTCCATGTCCGGTCTTATGGAATTCTATTAATGTGACATGCGAAGGATATTTGTCATTATGCTGCAGCGAAGCAGATAACAGACTTGCAATTGAAGATCTGAATCATATGAGCGTGAAAGATGCATGGATGGGCAGGAAAATGCAAAAGATCCGCAGCATCCATGCTCAAAAGCAAGGAGCAATCGAGAATACACCATGTTATTCCTGTATCACTGGAAAACAGTTTGAAGAAAGTAACATAGATAGAGATTTATTTGCATTATCACTGCAAAATCAGTAAGGGAGGAAGCAAGCATGGCAATTTCAAGAACGGTTATTATCAGCTGTGCAGGAATGGGAAATCGTTTAGGGTTAGGTTCTACAAAAGCTTTGGTTGAGATAGATGGAAAACCTTTAATTATTCGTCATCTGGAGATGTTAGAAGATGAAGTGGATATCAGAGTTGTAGTCGGATATCAGGCGGCTCAGGTAATTGAAGTTGTGAAGAACTATCGGCGGGATGTGACTTTTGTCTTTAATCATCATTATCGGGAAACCGGGACAGGGGCCAGTGTAGCTCTTGCTTCAAGATATGCGAACGAATATATTTTATCTTTAGACGGTGATTTATTAATCCATCCACAAGATATGAAAAAGATTCTTGCCTGTGAACATGAATTTGTAAGCGGTGGAGTACCAGGTACCGATGATCCGTGGATGCTTCAGACTTACCAGGAAGATGGCAAAGAATATGTAAGCGCCTTTTCCCGCAATTCAGGTAATTATGAATGGAATGGAGTTACACAAATGAAAAGCGCAAAAATGCAAAATGGAAAAGGACATGTTTTTCAGCTGATTGAACCTTATTTGCCGATTATGTTTATGGAATTGCGTACAAGGGAAATTGACACCATTAATGATTATGAACGTGCAGTTGCATGGGTTAAAAATGGATTTGAATAAAAAGGAGTTATAAATGTATAAAACAGAACAGGAATTAGAAGGAATCAGAAAGTTAAAGAAAGAATTGACAGAAGAATTGTGGTATTTAGAGATTTTAGAGCGGGGGGGGAAAATCGGAAAAGAGTGTGATATTTATACAGATCAAATAGATGAATTCACACGAATCAAAAAAAGATATTCAGATTTAGCATATAATGAATATTGGGCTAATCAGCAGAATTGGTCTTTGAACAACGTTTATCCGGAAAGATACCAAAAGCAGCAGCAGTTTTTTGAACAATACTTTATTCCATTGTTGAATCAGAAACAGCATATTTGTGATCTGGCATCTGCAAATGGAGAATGGTCAATGAAAGTGGCTCCATATGTAAAAGATATCGAAGGCTTCGAATACGCATCCGGTATGGTTGTATATGCGAATCAGGAAGCAGAAAAGATGGGGATACATAATGCTCGATTTTATCAGGCAGATGCATGTACTTTGCAGTTTGAAAAAGTATATGATAATTTTATGATGATGGGATTATTAACATGTATTTTTGAAGATCAGGATGCACAAAATATTGTCCGAAAAGTTTATCAGGCAATTGCTAAAGGCGGACGTTTGATCGTAAAGGATACAGTAAACGCTGCTGGGGAGGATGTAATTTATCTGTATATGTTTTCATCACGTTATGAAGCAGTTTACCGTTCAAAGGAACAATATTACAAACTATTTGAACAAGCAGGTTTTGTATTAGAAACAGATACCGTATTTCATGAAGTGGATAAAGCAGGGCTTATTTTTAAGAGCGTAGGGGCAATTTGGAAGAAGGAATAAATGTAATAGGATGAATGGTATGGATCAAATCATTACATTCGGGAAGGTTAAATAGTTTAAAATGGGAATTATGGATGAGAAGCAGAAAATGATAAATCTATTGTTGGATGCAATAGATACTGGTGTTATGAATGAACAAACGATAGATAAGTTTACCTATTATTATTTGGCGGTATTTTTAGAAGCGGCACAGCAATTGGAAAATGGAAAAGAGCTTTATTGGAAAATTAAATCTTATCTTGAAAATATTAACATTAGAAAACTACGGAAACAGGATAAGATAATTGTTGGATTTATTGCAAATTATGCTTCTTCCTGGATTGGAGATGAATTATATCATTTATTGAACAAGTCTGAGAAATTTGAACCGTATATATTTTTAATAGCGAATCATGCACCGGGACAGTCTCAAGATCAGATAATAGAAGAGTATACTAAGAATTTGACATATTTTCAAACCAGAAACTTACGGGTAGTTCAGACTTTGGATATAGATTCAGGTATTCAGTATAACTGGGAACAAATAGGAATAAAACCTCAGTTGTGTATTTGGCTTACCCCGTGGATTACATTGTTTCGTGAATCATTTTATTTGTTGAATTTTTCATTGGATGTCTTACATACGTATATACCATATGGCATCATGACAGCAAATAATAAAACGGGTACTTTTCCAGGTGACCAGTATAATCAGCTGTTGCATAACATGACGTGGAAAAATTTTGAAGAGAGCAGAATTGCCTTAGAAATGGCTGATAAATATGCATTTGTTGGAAAAAAGAATGCAGTTTATACGGGATATCCTAAAATAGACGCATTTTATGAAAAGGAAATTGTTGAAGAGGATCCTTGGGATGAGCTTATTCAAAAGGCTGGAAATTCTAATGCAAAAAAAATTATTTATGCTCCACATCATACAATAGCTTCAGACGAGCCTGTTAATTTTTCAACATTTGCATCAAATTATATGTATTTTTTGTCGCTTGCAGAAAAATTTCAGAAAGAAACAGTCTGGGTATTTAAGCCCCATCCCCAATTAGTATACAAAGCAGTTAAGGAAGGGGTTTTTGCGGATGTAAATGAATGGAATGCATATGTGAACAAATGGAAAAATCTTAAAAATGCTGAAGTTATGGAAGAAGGGATGTATCATAATTTATTCCTGAAATCCGATGCAATGATTTTGGATAGTATATCATTTTTGGCAGAGTATTTATATGTGCATAAACCGTTATTAATGCTGACAAGAGATGGTCAGTATTACAATGATTTCGGAAAAGAACTAATGAAAGTGCATTATCGGGCAGCTGGAACAAATGAAAAAGAAATAGAAGCATTTGTAACAGATATTGTATTGAATGGAAATGATGAAAAAAAAGAGTTGAGAGAGGAGTTTTTTGAACAAAACCTGGATTATGTAAAAAAGTTCGGACAAAATGCAGCTGCTAATATTTTTGAACAGATTAGCAGAGAATTAGACTGTTAACAATAACAGCAAAAAGAATCATCCGCAGAAATAAAGGGTATATGGCAGGGAGGATCAATGAGATATGATAAAAGTAGCATTTATTGTGTGTTATAAACATACTGCATATATGAGAGAATGCATGGACTACATTTCCTGGTTGAATGTTCCAAAAGGAGTAGAAACGGAGATTATTGGAATTACAGATGCAGAAAGTTTAGCTGCCGGATATAATGCAGCAATGAACTCTACTGATGCAAAATACAAGGTTTATCTTCATCAGGATGTTTTTATATTTAATAAGAATTTTATTCAGGATATTATAACAATTTTTGAAAATCATGTAGAATACGGAATGATTGGCGTTATCGGGAGTAATAGAATAGTTCCGGATGCATTGTATTGGATAAATTGGAATATTGGGAAGACATTTGCCTGGGATGCCTTAAATACAGGAGTTGTTTCTTTAAATGAAGTGAAAGGTTCTGTGGAGAGTGTAAAAGCTATTGATGGTTTAATAATGATAACTCAATATGATATCCCTTGGAGAGAAGATATCTTTGATGGTTTTGATTTTTATGATATCGCACAGAGTCAGGAATTTTTACAGGCCGGCTATAAAGTTGGCGTCGTAAATCAGGTATATCCATGGTGTCATCATGATTGCGGGGCAAGTAAACTATCCACATATGATTTTTATAGAAAAAGATTTTGTGAAACTTATAAAGAGGCAGGATATGTCTATGAAGCTAATGATCAATTGATCCAAAGAAATAAAAGGAATCTTGAAATGGATCGTATTATGCCGGAGATTGAAGAGGCATTTCAATTAGAAAATTTTGAACTATTAAATTCAGTTTTAGATGCACTGATTAAATATTATCCTTATGATACAAAAATTCTAAATATTCGTGCGATTGTGGAAGTGATATTGGAAGAAAGAGTGAATAAGGTAGAGCATGGTTTTTATAAAAAAGGAATGACACTCGATGATTTGTTGGAAAAATATACGTTATACAGGTTTTTTCTGAAACGTTTGGAGTATGATTATCCGATTGAAACTTTACAGGATGTTTTAGAACTGATAGCAGCCGGCGATGGTCGGTTTGTGGCAGAAAGAGTAATTGCAGGACATACTGTTTATAAAAAGGAGATTGTCATTCATAAATTAAAAATGCTTCGAGAGACGCAAATAGGAGGTTTTTTGTGAGCGCTTCCAACGATAAAAAAATAGCTTTTATTATATGTGTAAGTGATATAAATAAGGTTACAGAGTGCATTTACTATTTAGACAGGCTTAAGGCGCCAGAAGGTTTTGA
Organism: uncultured Eubacterium sp.; assembly: GCA_910584595.1. Classification (GTDB taxonomy): domain Bacteria; phylum Bacillota; class Clostridia; order Lachnospirales; family Lachnospiraceae; genus Eubacterium_J. The sequence goes on along the minus strand of CAJUBQ010000001.1, from coordinate 29,866 downwards.
GAAAGATGTGATAACGATTCAGGATGCACCATCCATGGCTGCCGGATATAATGCAGGAATGAATAGTTCGGATGCAAAGTATAAAGTGTATCTTCATCAGGATGTATTCATAATCAATCCAAATTTTATGATCGATTTGTTAGAGATATTTGGTAAGGATACCCGTATTGGTATTGTAGGATGTATCGGAGCTGAGAAGTTAGGGAAAACAGCGATGGCTGTTTCCTCATGGGATACCGGTAAAGTAATACATAATTGCATACCAATGTTAATGGAAGGCGAAAAGGAAATTACAAACGACTACGCACAGGTACAGGCGCTGGATGGCCTGCTTTTAGCTACACAGTATGATATTCCATGGCGGGAAGACATTATGGATGGATGGGATTTTTATGACATTTCACAATGTATGGAATTTGCACGAGCCGGCTATAAAGCAGTAGTGCCCCGACAGAAAACAATTTGGTGTTTTCATGATAATAAAAGCAGTGATATGTCAAATTATAGTTATTATCGCCAGAGATTTATAAAAGAATATGCACAAGACGGCTCATTTGAGATGTCTGCACCCTGGGAGGGTACTTTAAAATATCAAAATATGAAGCAGCAGACGATTGAAATTATGGAACAATTAATACAGGCAGGTGAACATGAACAAATTCATGAAATATTCCAGGATCCGGAAAATCGGAAATATGTACATTTAAAAGAATATGAGATTATTGCGGATGTAGATTATTTGGAAAGGAAGGCGGGGGTATGTGAGACTCTGCGGCTGTGGCAGCCTGGAATGAATGCATCAGAAATCTTTACGCGTGTACAGCAATTGAAGTATTGGATAAAACGTATTGAACATCAGGCTGCGGATACAGTGCAAACCATGGAGCGGGTAATGCAGGTATATTCCGTTTATGCGGTTATAGAGATTTTTATAAAGTATGTAGTGCGTACAGAATATACATATCGGGAAATAGCGCAATATTATGAACAAGGGGACTGGACGCAGGAAGCTGCCATATGGCGGCTAATCATAGAGCAAATATAGGATGATGCAGACACATAGTGGTTTGTAAATCTTTATTTGCAGAGAAATATATAAAATACATTGGAGTAAGCAATGACAACGCATAAAATATTATACTATACATGGGCTGAAAATACTTTTCAGGATTGTACAAAAGCTATGCTCAGTCTGGGTTTTACTGTAGATGTTATATCCGGTAAGATAAAAAACTACGACATAGATGAAATTTTTATGGAACAGTTAAAAAAATATTGTACGGCACAGCCATATGATTGTATTTTTACGTTTAACTATTTTCCGGTAATTTCAAGAGTTGCTGCAGACTGCCGGATTAGATATATTTCATGGATCTATGATTCGCCACATTTTACCTTAGATTCTGTTACTTTATCTAATGACTGCAACATAGTGTTTTTGTTTGATTATTTACTATATGAAAAATATCGCAAAAAAGGCATTCGCACAGTTTACCATATGCCGCTTGCATATCATAAACCTCGGCTGGAAAAATTTGTTCAAAGTATGTCGCTGCAGTATGAGCATGATATTACTTTTTTAGGTACCCTGTATGATGACGCATACGATTTTTTTAATCAAATCAATTATCTTCCGCCTTATTTAGATGGGTATATTCATGCTGTCATGGATGCACAGCAGATGATTTATGGATTGGATTTATGTGATTCTTTATTTGTTCATGAGAAATGCCAGGAAATGTCGAAATATGTGAAAGTTGATTTAGGAGACCAATTTATTGATTATCATGATGATTTGTTTCGAAATATGATACGTAAGAAAATAACTGTTATGGAACGGCGAAAGGTACTCGATTTGATTGGGCAAACATATCAGGTAGATTTATATGCTCCAAAGGAACCTGCCGGCTTGCCGGTAAATTATAAAGGATATGCCGGCTATATTTATCAAATGCCTAAAATTTTTTATACAAGTAAGATTAATTTAAATATTACTCTTCGTTCCATTTTATCTGGTATACCGCTTCGTGTCATTGATATTCTTGGTTCTCACGGATTTCTTTTAACGAATTATCAGATGGAATTTACACAATATTTTAAAAATGGGGAAGATATCGTATGGTACGAAAGCAACGAAGATATGATGGATAAGATTTCATTCTATCTTTCCCATGACAGTGAGCGTGAGCGCATTGCACACAATGGTAACCTGAAAGCGCAAAAATATTTTACTTATGAAAGGCTTCTTCCTGAAATATTTGATATAGCTTTTAGATAGTAATACTATTTGGCCGACAGGTTGAGTAAAGGAGTTCTTTATGAATTTAGAAACCTGTATAATTGTGGTTCAAAGTAAAATACCTTCACAAAATCGGTATTTGGAATTTTTGGATATTTTACTGGACGAAACTCTTATCATTGGGACAGTTTATATTCCCAGACAATGCTTAAAAAAAGTCAGTGTGCCTAATAAACGGTTACCAGCCAAACAAAGCTATGAATTTCTTTTAAGGCTGGCATGTGCATATCCGATCTGTATTACTGATACAGCTCCGTCTGATTTAGATTCTTATATGGTTTTATCTTCAAAGGAAGAATCTTTAAGCAAAGACGGATTAAAAACAGATTGTTATATCACAGCGCTTTATAAAAAAATATTGTTGGAGCATCATCTATTTGATAGTGCGGTTCACAGTATTTTGAATGCTGCAAAACAATCAAATTGTTATGAGCAGACAATTGATTTCTTAGAAGACATGCTTTGCAGAAGCCTTGCTTTTGAGTATTATTATCAAGGCAGCCAGCCATTTTTAATTTATACCGGTGATGCGGTATGCTATCATATATTAAGTGTATTTGCTGATTATCTGGGAATGGCGTTAGAGCATGAGGGATATTTGGTAGAATATTTTGACTTGTCAAAAGAATCGCATATGGATGCGGCCAGATATATTAACTGCAGTTTTCAGGCTGTTATTGGTATTCAATCTTATATGTTTTCTGCACGTTTAACAGATCAAAGTTTTCTTCATGACAAGATAAACGGACCAAAATATAACTTTGTATTCGATCATATCAATTCTTTTCGGCAACATTTAGAACAAACGCCGAAAAATTTAACAATTTTGTCACCTGATCTGAATTATGTGCTTTTCGGCAGGAGGTATTATCCGATAAACGTTCGTTTTTTGCCTCCAGGAGGAATTATAAAGCCATTTGAGAGTACAAAAGAACGTATCTATGATATCGTTTTTATTGGGAGTTATGTGGATAACGCGGATTATGTAGCTGCACAGATTCAAATGCTAAATCGTCCAATGCGTTTTCTTCTCAATCATTTCTGGATGTATATGCGCAAACATCCGGATTTACCTGCGGAAGAACTTCTCCGACGGGTATTGGATCATGATGGAAAAGTAATTTCAGATGCAGATTTTAAAGATTTATTGTATCGGTTTCATCATTTTACATTATATATGGCATATCGGTATCGGACTAAAATCATTCAGATATTGATAGAGAATGGAATCAAAGTGGATATATTTGGTCAAAGCTGGAAAACATGTCCGTTACGCAACCATGTAAATTTTATATGGCATGAGAAAGATTTAACAACAGACGAAAGCCTCGAGATATGGCAGCAATCAAAAATTGCATTAAATATTATGTCCTGGCATAAAAATGCAATAACGGAACGTATAATTAATAGTATGCTCCAAAAAGCGGTTGTACTAACAGAACGGAATCCTTATCTTGAACAACAGTTTAAACAAGAAGAGGATATCCTTTTTTATGATTTGGCAAAACTGGATCAGCTGCCTGGAATTGTCCGTTCATTTTTAGCATCACCGACTCGTTTCGCTGATATGAGTGAAAATGGATATCAAAAAGCAATACAGGCTCATACATGGAAGCATAGGGCAGAAGAAATGATAACGATGGCAAGACAAGATGCCGGATCTATGTACTTATAGCATTTAAATTTTAAATAATAGTAATTTTATGAAAAGACCGAGAATTAAAGTTCACGGTCTTAACTTTTTTCTTAGAGCGTATTTGAAAAATGCTTTCTGTGAGATGTGCTTCACAGTTCCTTAGAATAAAGAGATACAAAAAATTTAAAAAAAATACTAATAAGCATTGAAAAAAAACAATAATGATGGTAAAATAAAATCAATATATCTCATTTGCGACATATTTATATTGTACGTATTATCATCTTTTGAGAATCAGCAGTATTTATTACAATATAAACATATAATACATATGAGAATATCAGAGTTATACAAATACAAACGAGGAGGTCAAAATTATTAAATGAAGGAAGAATATGTACTGAGTAAAGTGACACAGCTTTTAGAAGAGCGGGGATGGACGCTGTATCGTCTGGCAAAAGAAGCCGATATCAGTTATTCAACTTTGAGTAATACATTTCACCGTAATAATGTGCCGTCAGTATCAACACTGATGCGTGTTTGTGATGGATTAGGGATTACTTTATCAGAATTTTTTGATGAAGAAGGAACAGCAGTGAAAAAGCTGACAGTTGCAGACCAGCAGTTATTAGCAGATTTTCATCGTCTTCCGAGGGAAGAGAAAAGACTTGTAAATGCCTATATGCAGGGATTGCTTAAAATTTCTTCTGCACATGCGGATGAAGATGATATACAGCCTTCATCGGATGATGAAGGAGAGCCGGTTGGCTTATAAATTTATCATTTGACCAATAACAAAAAAATGTGTAACCGGAAACATCATGTGTTTTGGTTATACATTTTTTTGTTTTTTATGAAATTCATTATAAAATTTGAGTTAAAGAAATTATTTTGACAAATAGATTTATTTTGTATATACTCATATTAAGGTATATACATGTATATACTTATTTGCAGCAAAGATACTCAAAAAGGATATCAAAAATGAAAATCCAGAAACAGAAACATTAGAAACAGAAACACAAAAGGATATCAGAACATGAAAATCCGGAAACAGAAACACTAGAAACAGAAACAAAAGGATATCAGAAAGAAAATCTAGAAACAGAGACAAAAGGATATCAGAAAGAAAATCCAGAAACAGAAACATTAGAAACAGAGACAAAAGGATATCAGAAAGAAAATCCAGAAACAGAAACACTAGAAACAGAGACAAAAGGATATCAGAAAGAAAATCCGGAAACAGAAACATTAGAAACAGAAACAAAAGGATATCAGAAAATGAAAAAGAGGAAACAGTGAAATGAAAACAAATACATTTATGGAAAATAAACAAGATGGAAGAATGGGTGTATTTGCAACGCAATCTGTTATCAAAAAGTGGGGAAATAGCCAAGGAATCAGATTATCAAAAGAGATTCTCTCACAAATGAATTTAAAAGAAAATGATACAGTAGGAATAAGTATATGCAGTGGGAAAATGACTATTGAAAAAGTCAACAGGCCCAAATACCTTAATCTGAAAGAAAGGTTGGAGGCATTCTACAAAAGACCGATTGATGAAATATATGTTGAAAGTACACAAGAGGTTGATGTAGGTGATCCGGTAGGGAATGAAGAGTGGTAACTTATAAACAGGGTGACATAATTATAATGGATTTCAACCCACAATCAGGCAAAAATGTTAGATATTGGCGCCAGAAACGCACAGTTTAAAGAAGAATGTCCAGAGGATTTATGGAATGAAGCAAAGGAAATGATATTTAGCTTTATGTAGAAAATACCTAAAAAAGGATTGGAGTCTGTTCCGATCCTTTTTTATATTTAATAGCGGTAATATATTTTTTTCTATATTCTAATACAAATCAGCAGTAACATGTTATAATTTTATGTATATATAAATAAATTACAGAGCCATTTGGCGTGTGATTGGAGAAATCGTAATGCGAAAATATAAAAAGAAAAAGATTATGGAAGATTTTTTACAGTTAGAGCATCATCACAAAGATATAGAACAGGCATTTTTAAAAGGAAATTATCAGCAGGTGCAGAATCTTCTGGTGTATTGCCAGGAAGCCGCTATTGAAGCAGGAAATGTGATAGAACAGGATCAATACAAGCATGAAGACGCAGTAAAAGGTCTGGAAGATTATTGTGAAATGGTATATGCGCTGGCTGTAAAGACATCTAAATACGTGAAACAGTTAAAATATAACGAAGCAAAACATGTGATTCAGCCGGTTCGACGACAGATGGATCAGTGTATCAGTCACGTAAAAGAGTATGTAAAAAATAAAATCGAAGAAAAGCTGGAAGTGGCATTTTTTCCTTATAAGGCTTCTATGTGGGACAGTCTGGAGAGTGTATGGATGGCAGCTGAAAAGGATGAGCAGTGCGATGCATACGTAGTCCCAATTCCATACTTTGACAAACACAAAGATGGAACGGTATTGGCAATGCATTATGAAGGAAATGAATTTCCGGAGTATGTACCAATTGTGCATTGGGAAGATTATCATGTGTCAGAACGGCATCCGGATATTATTTATATTCATAATCCTTATGATAACACAAATAAAGTGACAACGGTTCATCTTGACTTTTATGCAAAAGAATTAAAAAAACATACGGAAATGCTTGTTTACATACCTTATTTTGTATGTATGAATGATTCTGTGCCGGAACACTTATGTGTACAGCCTGGTACGATGTATGCGGATAAAGTGATTGTGCAGTCAGAACAGGCAAGGGAAATATATATTCAGGAGTTTCATAAATTTGAGGAAGAGAATCATTGTAAGGGTTATTTTGGATGCGCAGAAGAAAAGTTTTTGGCATTAGGTTCGCCCAAATATGATAAAGTACTGCGTACTACAAAGGAAAACGTACAGATTCCGGCAGATTGGCTTGCAAAAATAGAAAGACCAGACGGAAAGAGAAAAAAGGTACTGCTTTATAATACAAGTGTAAATAATTTACTAAAAGAAAAAGAGAAAGCTTTGCAAAAGATGAGGACAGTATTCGAATTGTTAAAAAATAAAGAGGATATTGTCTTGTTGTGGAGACCTCATCCTTTTAGCAAAGAAACCTGTGAAGCAATGCGTCCTGGGTTAATGGAGCAGTATCAAGAGATTGTTGAAACATATCGGAAAGAAGACTGGGGTATTTATGACGATACAGCAGATTTGCATAGAGCAATAGCGATTTCTGATGCGTATTATGGGGATCCAAGTTCTTTAGTTGAATTATATCGAATGACAGGAAAACCAATTATGATACAGGATGTAAATATTGTTTGAAAGTATGCAGCAGATGGACGGCACACCAGCCGGAAGGGCTGCGAATTTACCGTGGATGTTTAGAAAGAGGATAAGATGGAATTTCAGGAGAAGTTTTTTGAAAGTGAAGTAAGAGAAGGTTTTTATGTTACAAGTATGATGAAAAGATCATGGGCGGCACAGCTGGAAATTTTAAAAGATGTTGATAAAGTCTGCTCAAAATATGGAATTACTTATTTTGCAGATGCCGGTACTTTATTAGGGACAGTTCGTCATCGTGGATTTATTCCATGGGATGACGACTTGGATATATGTATGATGCGCAAAGATTATCATCGTTTTATTTCTGTGGCAGAAAAGGAATTGCCAGAGGGATATCTGTTAAGAAATATACACACGGATACTTCTTATACCGAGTTATTTACAAGAGTGCTGAACAGCAGGGAGATTAATTTCAAGCCTGATTTTTTAAAGAAATTTCACGGATGTCCATATGGGATGGGAATCGATGTGTTTGTAATGGATTATATCCCAGCATCAGCTAATGAGAGTGAATTTTTGCGTCTGGTCGTAAAAACAATTGATGATCTGGTTACTGCAGCTTTAGAAGGAAATTTAGGAGAAAAAGATCTGACGGAGAAAATTGCTATGATTGAGCATATGCTGCATGTGCAGATTGATGCAAATCGTCCATGGATCAACCAGATGCTATGTTTGGAAGAAAGGCTTTTTGCAATGTACTCTGCGCAGGAGGCAGATGATATAACAGTCATGCCTATATGGATAAAAAAAGATAATTATAAATGGCCGAAATCATGGTATGAGAAAATCATTCGAATGCCTTTTGAGAACAGGATGGTTCCGGTGCCTGAAATGTATGATTCCGTACTATGGAAAAAATTTGGAGATTATATGCACAATGTAAAAAGTGCAGGTATGCATGATTATCCTGTCTTTTTAAAGCAGGAAATAGCTTTGAAGGAAAAAGTTGGCAGAAATCCTTATGTTTATACTTTTTCGGAAAATGATCTGTACTGTCAGAAAGGCACAGAGAAGTATACAGTAAAAAAACAGATCAAAGAGTTTCTGAATTCATTGAAAGGGATGCAGGAAAAGTTAAGCAAATGGGGAGATCATATACCTGAAATATTGGCTGCACTGGAGAAATGTCAGGAGTCAGCTATTTTAGCAGGGACAATACTGGAGAAAGAAATTGGGCAGAACAGTAAATGTATCAGCAATTTAGAAAATTATTGTGAATTGATTTATCAAATCCATGAAGCAATAGTGCAAAACAGGTTACCGGAGTTGGATAGGTTATTCATACGATTGGAAAGTCAGATAGAGCAGATAGAGGTCAGTATCCGTAAAGAGATAGATTTGCGGTATGAAGCAGTGTTTTTGCCATATCAGGCAGCTTTGTGGCCATATTTGGAAAGCATATGGGAGGCAGCCAGCAAAGATCAGGATTGTATATCATATGTAATTCCGATTCCGTATTTTTACAGGAATCCTGATGGAAGCGCGGGGGAGCTGCATGATGAGACAGACTTGTTTCCGGATTATGTTCCAACTGTAAAGTATGATAAATTTGATTTTGCCGGACATTATCCTGATGTGATTTATATACAAAATGCATATGATGAATATGATATTGCAATGAGTGTTCATCCTTTTTTTTACGCATCGAATTTAAAAAAATATACAGATCGGTTGGTCTATATTCCGCCTTATTATGTAAAAGAAATCAGCGAAAATGATGAAAGGGCAATTTCAAACATTAAATACAGCTGTGTGGTTCCCGGAGTAGTATACGCAGACAAAGTGATCGTACAATCAGAAAAGATGAGACAGATCTATATAGATATTTTAACAGATTTTTCCGGCGAGCAGACGAGAAGTTATTGGAAAGAAAAAGTGCTTGGATTAGGATCACCGAAAGCGGATAAAGAAACCTGGATAAAAAGCGAAGTATCGGATTTGCCGGAAGAATGGATTTCAATACTTATGAAACCAGACGGAATCCGAAAAAAAGTCGTATTATATGGAACGAATGTAAGCGCTTTATTCCATTATAAGGATGCGATGATTGAAAAAATCAAACGGGCGCTTACACTGTTTTCAGAAAAAAGTCAGGAAATTGCTTTGATATGGGCTCTTTATGAGTATGAATATCATGAAGCAGATAATAAATATCAGAAACTATGGAAAGATTTTCAGGAAATGTTATTGCAGTATGAAAAAGAAGGATGGGGTATCTTAGACAAATCCGGAGATGTACAAAGGGCAGTAAAGTTATGTGACGCCTATTATGGGGATAGAGGATGTGCGGCACAGTTTAGCTTAGACTGTGGGGTGCCGGTAATGCTGCAGGATGTAAAATATTAATGTATGGTGCGAAAAAAGATCTGACAGCGATGCAAACGAAACTGTTATATTTTATGATATCTTATTATTTCTTATGATATCTTATTATATTTTAGGAACTGTTCAAAAATAACTTTTAATAGCGTGTGTCTTTTTTCTAAAGTAATTTCTGAACAGTTCCTTAGGAACTGTATGTAAATAACTTAAACCATTTGCTTGTCTTTTTCTCCGATAGCACTGTTCAAAAATCAGTTCAGTTACATTGCCCGCTATGCGCCTGATTTTTGAACAGCACTCTCGAAGAAAAATCCTGCGCAACTGCTTTAAATTATTTACATACAGTTCCTTATTTTCATGTTACGTTGATGATAGGAATATGAATTAGGGTTTAGTTCTGATAAATAGAATGACTGCAAATCATAATTTTATTGTGGTATTCCCGGTGATTTTTAGCAATATGTAATCCGACATGGAGTTTGTCAAAAGTAAGCTGATGCGTTATTAATTCGGATATATGGAATGTACCATTACAGCATGATTCTATTACTTTATGCCAGTCGTCTTTTGGATCATGCATAAAGGAGGAGTTCCATGTTCCGGTAATGCGGACTTGTTTTCGAAGTATTTTCCAATAAATATCTTTATTTAAAGATAGATTTTCTTTCGGATTTCCTACTATTAAAATTTGTCCTCCCGGTTTTACACAGTTCAGACAATGTTCCAGAGAATCGGATGTTCCTATACAATCAACAGCGATTGACGTACCCAATCCTTGTGTATCATCTAAAATCCGGGAGACAATATCTTTTTCCTGCATTTTTTGTATATTAGCATTTTGTGTCTTATCAATATTGTGATATTGGTACTTATCTGATACAATCGTCTGCATCAGATTCCCATGACCTGGATCATGGCCGACAGTATATACTTTAGGCAGCCCAAAGATGGACAGCCATTGTACAATCATAATACCGATAGTTCCCAGTCCAAATAATGCAGCAGTATCATTTTTCTGCAGCTGCAGTCTCCTTACTGCATGAAGAGCGACAGATGCCGGTTCAAGCATGGCAGCTTCTTTCATGCCGATCTGTTCAGGCAGTTCTATCAGATTCCATACAGGGACCGCTGCAAATTCTGCAAATCCTCCATCCCTTCTGGAACCAAGATAATCATAGTTGTTGCACATTTCATATTGTTTGCTGTTGCAGGCTGCACATTTTTTACATGGGATTAATGGAAAAATGCCTACCCGTTTGCCAATCCAAATCTTGTCCTCCTCGTCAAATACATCTACGACTCTGCCTGAAAATTCGTGTCCCGGAATGGTAGGGAAATGATATGTCCCGGTACTGAAAATTCTAGGTATATCAGAACCGCAGATACCAGCTGCATCTACCTGTATCAATGCCCACCCGCTTTGCAGGGAAGGAATTGGAACATCCATATATTCTAAGTGTCCAATTTTTTTTAGTATATAAGCCTTCATTTCATGTTTTCCTCCATAAGTTTTTCAAATTGTTTTAAATCTTTTGCAGTAGTTATTTTAAAATTTCGTTCATCTCCGTCTAATAAAGCAATCTGCATCCCAGCTTTGATTGCTGGTTCCGTACTGCCTCTGACAGCCAGCATTTCCGATTCGGACAAAGCTTCATTTGCACGCAAATACGCTCCGTAGGCAAATGCTTCCGGCGCCTGCCCTGCTATAATTTTGTCACGTTCCAGTAAAGCATCTATTTTTTTTCCATCTTTGCTGTAGTAGACAGTATCCGTCATCGGAAGCGTTGGCATAGCGCCGTCAGCGCTTTTTGCAGCCTGAATACAATTTATAATTAATGCTTCAGAAGTAAGTGGCCGCACAGCATCTTGGATTAATACGATATCATTGTCATTAGCTACAGTCTTAAGTTTTTGCAGACCATGCAAGATTGACATTTGCCTGTTTGCACCTGGCAGGGCAAATCCCAGGAATTTAGACATTGATAATCCGTCAGATATGCCTGACATTGCAAGCTGTTCCATTTCCTGTAAGATAAATTCCTGCCATTGTGCAGCGGCTGTGATAAGGTAGCCGTCAATACAATCTGCATGTTCCATTCTTTCCAGACAGTAACTTAAAATGGTTCTGCCGCAGATTTTATGATATTGTTTTGGAATATTGATGCCTTTTAATCTGCTGCCGATGCCTCCGGAAAGAATGATCGTGTATGTTTTTGCGTGATATTCGGAATGCATAAGTTTATCCTCCGTGATTGTCGTTCGGTATATATTTTTTCTTATGAATCATATTATCATATCATTACTTATTGCAGCAAATAATTTTTCATGGACAAAGAGGTGTTAAAAATTACCTGGGAGTGATTCGTAAGTTTTTTACAGTTTAAAATAATAAGTATTATGAATATAGCGCAATTGAGTTGTAAAGTATAATACATATTAACATCTTTTGGAAATGGATAATATATATTATTATATAAGGGTATTATACATATGAGGAGGTTAAAGATACACAATGAGAGAGCACGAATTAAAAAATGAGGAAAATACGGTAGTAAAACAACTGACCGTAGCAGATCAGCAGTTAATAGCTGATTTTCATCTTTTGCCAAAGGACGATCAGAAATTAGTTACGGCTTATATGAGAGGTCTTTTAAAAGCAGCTACTGTTACTTGGGGCAGAAGATGTTCTTGACCATCAGACAGAAGTTGCGGCTCAAGAGTAAATATGTGCTGTTAATAGTTATAGTATTCACAGCAACATAAAATTTTTAGCGAAATGCAGCCGTTGTTAATTATTTAACACGGCTGCATTTTACTGATTTTAAACACACTCTATGAAAGGGAGAAGTATATTATGCCAGCATTGAAGCAACCATCGGATAGCATCTCTTTAGAGCAGTATGAAGCATTGCCAGAAAATATCAGGGCAGAAGTATTTGATGGTCAGATTTATTACATGGCCAGCCCATCACAGCTGCATCAGACAATTCTTACTGAGCTGCTCGTAATTATCCGAAATTTTCTTCGAAAGAAGGCCCGTGGATGTCAGGTATTTCCAGCTCCATTTGATGTAAAATTGAGTGATAACCCACTTACAATCGTTCAACCGGATATCATGATTATATGTGATAAGGATAAATTGGACGGAAAACGCTGCAATGGAGCTCCGGATTTCATTATAGAAATTGTTTCTCCCGGGAATCCATCAGATGATTATATACGCAAACTGTACTATTATAAAAATGCAGGCGTTCGGGAATACTGGATTGTAGACAACCGACGTAAGACTGTCATCGTAAATTATTTCGAAGGGAATATGTATGCAGTTCCATATTCTTTTGATTCAACAATAAAAGTTAATATTTATAATGATTTTTTTATTAATTTTGCTGATATTGCTGAAGTGCTGTAGATTAAAAAAATTAAATAATGATGTGACAAAATTAACAAAACCTCACAACTTTTTGGATATGGTGTAATATCATTATCAGATAATCATTATGATTACACGATATTCGAAAAAGGAAGGAGGTTTTTATGAAAACAAAGGTAAAAGTATGCGGAAAGAAGAAGAGTATCATTTAAAATAGTTTTATCTTTGGTTGAAATAATTAAAAATCCCAAGAATCAGGACTATGTATCTATTCTAAAAGTATTCTCCTCACAGTCCACTTACTTTCTTTTATATTTTATATCAGTTGTATGAGAAAAACAAGACCTAAATTGCGTTATTTGGGAAAATATTTTAGAACATATGAGTTGGCGTTGTTCGTTATGCAATAATATCTGTAAATAAAAGGTGTAAAGCAGATTGGCAATTCCATAGACTTTACACCTTATTTTGTGGATTGTACGGTTGTGTTATTCTTTTATTTCGTCAATTTCTGTAAGTCTCTTCTTTACTCATTTCCATTTCCTCTATATTCTCCTCCGCTTTTGTCATTGATACAATCTTGATTGATTCAGTTGTTTACTAATACAGTCTTTATAACGAATGAGGTCAGCAGTGTAAAGTGATATTGAATCAGCACAGGCTTTCAATGCTAAATTAACTAATTATCAGAAATGTTCATTTACTATATTAGAAATAAGCTGCATTAATTTCATTATTTTCCCATAATCTGCAGTTGCTAAAGAAACACTTGAAACTATGTAATTAAAACCTTGTGTTAATTTGGTTTTTATACCATTCTGATTATTCTGTTCTTGAAGTAATGTTTGCAGGGAATCTTGTATTTTTTGTATTTCTGTTTTTTGTATTTTTCCATCTTCAGATAGATTTTGATACCATTCCTGTATTTCAGGTGAATGATAGATTTCCTGCATATATTGCTGAATTTTTTCAACATCTTGCTGTGATATTTTAGTTATTAATTGCTCGCGTGTATCAACGATTTTCTGATCTAATTTAGAAATTTCCTGTAAAATTGTATTATATGCATTTTCTGAATCCAATTGCCCATTTTTAACCTCTTCATAGATTTCTTTAGAAGTTTCCATATTCCAGTAATCGATATATGGAATTACTTTACTAATTATCTCCTTGTATAAATCAATTTTCATATCAAATTCAGGAATGTAAGATATTTTTTCTTGATTTAAAACAGATTTCATGGCATTTTCTACAGGAAAATAATGCTTTTTTACACCGTTTTTTAATAGCATTTTCGCATTTAATTTATATTCCTTTGAAAATTCTTCCATATGTCTAAAAATTTTCCATTGAATTTGGGCAGCTTTTTGTTTATATTGTATATCTCCTTTTATAATTAATCTTAGTTCATTATTCCACTTTCCGCCATTATCTAACAATATGAGTACTTTTAATTCGGATAAATTTGAAAATAATGCACCACGTCTCCACATATTTGGAAATTCACTATATTCTGCAACCAGTTTAATAATGATTTGATACAACTGAGTTAAATTTATGCTGCTTTCACGAACTTCAGAATTATTTTTGGAAATTAATGAATAGGCCATATCTAATATTGTATCTTCCTCATTTTCAATCCAGTATTTTACTTCCTCTAATTCATTACTGTCAGCTACGGCAGGGATAAACTCTGTTGTGTCAGAAGAACGGAAAGACAAACCAAATTTACGCATAACATCTAAAACAAAACCTATTTCTAATTCACTATATCTGTTTTCTGTTTTATTTTCTGCTTTACCTGTTTTTAATGCCAGACGTATTTCATCATGAGAAAGCAAACAACGATGATTATCGTTTTGGCTTTTTGTATTATTGATAATCTTATAAATTGCGTCTGTGACCCAAGCTGGCCGAAGTACTTTAAATTCATTCATACTATCTATTGCTTCAGAATTTCCATAAGTAAAAACGATTCCTATATCATTTAGCCACTTTAGTACCTCAACTTTTTCTTTATCATCTATGATGCTGCATTGTTCACAGGCTTCTAAATAATCTTCATGAGTAATGTAATTAACTTTTTTGCCTCTTTTTTTCATGTCCGATAATTGCAGGCTAAGATTATTCCATGCAGCAGGAATTTCGTGTTTGAAATATTCTTTAGCATCTTTACAAAGCTGCTTGTAGAAATCGTTAAGTGGAAATTCGTCAGGTTTGTCACATGAAATTTCCCATATTTTTTGTTCCGGTTTAATTAAATCTGAATAGATTCGTTTCAGTTTAGTAAAGTCCAGTTCCGATGGGCCTCGCTCATCTATGTGATTATTCACAATAAAAACAGTAGAGTTTTTCCCATACTGATTTACATAATCCAGCCAATGATCAGGTTCATCACCTTGTCGGGCATTTAGAACAATCACATAAATACAATGATCTCGCAGGAATAACGTGTGGGTAGATAACATAATTTCCTGACCTCCAAAATCCCATACATGCAAAATTCCCTGGTTATCACATGGAATATCGCTGATAGAGATTCCTTCTGTCCAGCTTTTTTCTTTGCTGTAATAATGTTGTCCGTCTTCTAACTCTTTAATTCTTTCTACTACGCTTGTTTTTCCACTGCCTTGCCATCCCAATAAAATGACTCGGACTTCGCTTTGTGAGACATGATGATTTTCTTTAAAATACAGTTCTAAGCGTTCCCTTCCTCCATAGATAATATTTAGCGGAGGTTTGGTACAGGTAGCATCACAGAAGTAGATTCCTGCATTTTTCATTTCATTAAAAAAATTGATAAATGGTAAGTTCAAATTCAAAATCGTAGGAGGAATTTGTTCTAAATGTGTGCCGCATAAATCTAAAACTTTTAAATTGACGAGTTGGTCAATTTCATATGGAATTTCTTTTACTCCGGCGCCAAATAAGTCCAAGACTTCTAAAGTTTTAATTTGTAGTATCCAATTTGGAAATTCGTACATTTTTTCCAGACGTAAGGATAATTCTGTAAGAGTTTTAATGTGACTGATTTCGATCGGTAAAGTATCAATAAATTTACTCTCAATTCCTAAAATTTTTAATCCCCGTATATTTCCTATTTTCTTTGGAATAAAAGGAATATTTATAAGTTCCAGGCTTTTCAAATCAGGGATATTTGGAAGAATAGTAAAAATTTTTTCGACCAAAATATCAGGTACCCCATATCCAAAATATATCTTACATTTAATATTATCATGAGTTCTGATTTGCAGACCAACAGTACCAGCTAATTCTTCGATGCTATGTCCCATTTTTCTGTTTCTGGATACAAAACCATTTGCGCCGGTACAAACATTTTTTAGTTCATTAATATAATCCAATTAGAATCACCGCCTTTTAAGACATGAGTTTTAAAATTCTTTTATCTATTTGATGCTGTTTCATATAAGAATACGCTGCAGAAGGTACGTATTCTTTCCATTCCTTGCCTTCTGCAATTTGTTTGCGGATAAAAGTGGAAGATAAACCCTTTTGGTTGCTTTTCCACAGAACTTCCGCCTGATATCCTGCTTGCTGCATACGTTCCATTTTGTCCTGTCCCCACTGGTCATAAATAGTAAAAAAGCATGTTGCATAGAGGGGAACGTAATATTTTACAAGTTCTGGTTTTCCAATCGGAAAAGGGACGATATGAAATTCTTCTGCAGGAATGCCGTACTCTATAAGTGACTGTTCGATAATCATCATTCTTTCATAGTATGTGCATGGATTGGATGCTTTTAATCCACGATTTTCATCACTGTTTTCTTTTGGGGATACAGAAGGATCCGGTGAAGTTATACCGACCAAAAGATGCTTGCAGCATCTTTTGGCTCCCAGAACGTACCTTAAATGATCTTTATGAAATACTTGAAATCTACCGCAAACTGCGCCCAACTCTATTTTTTCTTCTTTCATCTAAAAATCTCCTCATCTTCTTTTCTGTCGGATTTTGATCTTCTGTTTCAGATCTTTCAACTTCTTTAGTTTTTTCATTGATTACAGGATAGTATGCTTCATTATCCAGAAACAACCGTTCAAATTCTGACTCACAAAATTCTACATACTGTTTCATGGGAAGCTTATCATCAATTTGATAAAGCATAATACATGGCGTCTGCCTTCCTTTAAAACTTGGAAGTCTTTCTTCTAACATGGATATCATATAGTATTGAACACAGCATAAAACCGGTTTTCCATTTTCGTATAAAATACAAGAACGAAGAGTAGGAGGTGATTCGGATGCAAAGATTGCTGTATTTGAATTTTTGATTGCTTTGCTGATTTTTTTATTTAACGTTTTTTTATCATGTTGAGTAATAATATCAACGGATGGAGAACAAACCATCAACCGAATATTAATTTCCGGATAGATTTTCCAAATATTGCTTACTTCTTTGCCATACATATTATTACCAAAACATATAATTTCTGCACTGTTGACATGAAAATTTTTAAGCGTATAATCCATGAGCAGGTGAATGCCATCTTTTTCTCCGCTTCCAAGACTTTCCTGTTGCCACGGAAAATAATGAATTACCCCGGGCTGCAGATATGTGTATGCATTTGTGGGTAATTGCTCAAATAGTTGTAAAACATCATCCATTTTCAGTCCTCCTTTTGTAAGTATGATATCTTTCTTCTAAACGAAGTAATTGATTATACTTAATCATGCGTTCTCCCCGCTTAACTCCTCCGATTTTTATATATTCAGCTGACGCAGCTATTGCCAAATCACACATTGTTACATCTTCTGTTTCATGTGAACGATGTGATATGCATATTGTCATTCCCAAATTTCTTAATTTTTGAATGGCTGCTATTGTATCCGTTAAGTTTCCCACCTGATTCATTTTTATAACAGCGCCTGTTGCCAAAGAAGCGTCTATGTATTCTTTTTGTGTCGCAAAAAGGTCGTCGCCAATAATTTGAATTTTATCTTGATAATTATTTATTAATGACTTCCATAATTCAAAGTCATTTGCGTCGAATGGATCTTCTATGAAACAAATATGAAATTTTTGAATAAAATTCTCTATCATTTTATAAAATTCTTTAGGGGTTAACAGGCTATTGTCAATCCGATAGCCGTCGTTTTCTTGTAAATGTTCTGCTGCAACATCAACAGCGATTGAAACTTTTCCTTTACAGGCAGGCTCTTGCAAAATCTGATTTAGCATTTCCAGTTTTTGTGGTGTTGTAGTTCTTTTTGTTAAAAATCCACCGGAAGATGCAATTCCTGAATAAGTATCTGATGTTTTTAATTTTATTTCTGCTGCCTGACTGATATTTTTTGATATTTCAAAGGCTTCCATGAATGTTTTCGTATTTATGCAGACCATAATTTGTTGGAATGTATCTGCTTTTTCTTTCTGATGAATTCCTCCGGAAAAGATTGGAACTAATATTTTGGGAAATACGATTTTTTGGTTTGCATTTATCAATTCAAATAAATACTCAGATAAATAAATTTGTCTTGATTTTGCTATGGCTTTTGCAAATGCTAAAGATACTGTAAGACAGAAATCTGAGCCGAACTTTTTTCTGTGTTTCCCCAGAAAATTGTCTAATTTATTCTGAGTTAGTATTTTATCTTGTACAAAAGTATTTAATTGATTTTTTTCCTGTTCAAATATTTTTTTATTGTTTAGTTCGGTTACTTTGACTTCTCGTCTTCCTGGAATAATTGCAGATGGAGCAGAAGCTCTGCCAATATATCCATTATTTATTTCTACTTCTGCTTCCAAAGCTTTTTCAGCATTAGAATTTAATATATACCGAAACCGAATATTTTGTATTTTTTTACAATTGAGATATAGATTTCTGACATAATGAAAAATATCCGTTGCTTTAAAAATATTTGCTTTTCCCAGAGCAGCATCTTTTTCAGAAAAACAAATGGTTCCATCTGCTTCAACGGATTGTCCGCAGATTAAGATAGGAACCGGATCTGATGAATGTATGCCTAAGGTACAAGGAGTAGCATGGTCACAAGTTACAATTACCATATCTTCCAGAGATAAGTGCTTTTTCAATTCACTCATAAAATATTTGTCTATTTTTTCAATTGCCTGTACCTTTTTATGTGGCGCCTGGTCATGTCCCGGTTCATCAGGACCTTTTAAATGAATATAAACTACATCATTTTTGTTAAGTATTACATCACGAGCTATTTGTGTCAGATATATATCATCTAATTGAAGTTCAAGAGCTTTTGTATAATTAAATTCTGCACCTATTAAATCGGCAATTGCTTTTTCCGATGGTAGTTGTCCAAACATTCCTAATTTTAAATGATATTTATCATAAAATGATGGTAATTTATCTGGTAAAATACCTCCATCTCGGACTAATATGCAATTAGCCTGCATTTTCCCTTGATTTTTTCGGGCAAGGTTTGTTTTGCTTTTTTCTAATATCTCCTGAGCTTGTTGTGTAAATAAATTAATAAAATAAGCTGTATTCTTAGCCTCGTCTGTGTGATCTAACGGAACACACGGTAGAGGCATATTTTTAAAGTCAGAAACAGGAATACTAAAACATCCTTTTTTTATAAAACCGGGATCTGTATTAGAGACGTTGCCTGATAACTTTAATGTATTACTTACCAGACATAAAATGCCTCTGTGTCTGCCAAAAGCAAGCAAACGAAAATCTATTTTTTTTTCTGAATCTAAACAGATGCTTGTTCTTAATTCTTCTGCTAATTCCTGTAGTTCTGCATCTGTCAAATCGCGTGCTGTTCTACGGTCAAGAAAACATTTATCTGAATTATAACATGCAAAATTAATTCGAAATGACGCAAAGTAATTATATTCAGACACCATTCCGGATCCAATGCCTTCCAGTGTTCCTCTTCCGGGATAGTACAATAGAGGATTGTATGATAACAGGGCCATTGTCCCAGAATCAGATTCAGGAGAGATATCTTTATCTATAATTGTAATGACAGATTGTTGTCCATTTTTTGCAAAATTGTCCAAGACAGGTTTATTAGCAGCTTCTAAAGGAGTCAAGCCATTTAATTCAGGGATACTTCTGTCAGCTGCACCATCTAAAATAATCATGTAAATCTTTCCATTCATTTTAAGGATCCTCCCATAAATGTAATCTGTATATTCAATTATGATAAATTAGCTTTAATTTACCATAATTTGTTGACTGCCCATTATTTTTTAAGCAAAAAAAATCATCGGTATCGTATTTCTTCCAAGGTTCATCATGGATATGAAGTAATAATTGAAAACCCATTAAGATACTTCCTTGGGAGATCAATAATACATTCTTACCGCTAAAATGTTCGTTAAGGTAGTTAATCAGTGTTATTGAACATAATAAAACTTGTCCCCATGAAGAACCTCTGACTGACCTTGCAAAGATATTATGTTTTTTTTCACGTTCAATAAAATCTTCAGCATCAATACCGTCCAGCTCTTTGGGAGTTTTTCCTTCCCATCCGGTATTGTCAATGCCAATAAGCCAGGATAGCTCCGTAAAGTCATAACCTTGATTAATATTTTGTCGTATAATTTCTGCAGTTTGCTTTACGCGTGGTATACTGGAAAATAGAATATGATCAATATCTATTTGACTGATTTTATTTGCCACATGCAGTAATTGTTGTCTTCCTTTTTCCGTCAGGCATGAATTTGGCGAGAAAGCGCTCATAAAACGATGTGAAGTAGTTCCTTCTGTTTCACCATGACGTAAAAAATATAAATTTTTACAGTATAGATTTACTGATTGATTCCCTGAATAAGATATTTTTCCACTTTGCATATCTGTCAAAATACCATATTTTTTTAATTCGTTTGCTATATGATTACAAGATTCAGATTTCTCTCTATGATACATATGTCACCTTACCTTTCAAATTGTTCTTTTAAATATTTTAGGTAATGTTGTTTTTATGCATTTTGTGATTTGTATTTAACAGTATTATGTAAAATGTTATTTATTTATAAATATCTGATAATATGAAAAAAAGAATATCATAAAACTGAATAATTATTTTGATTTGTCAAATTGACACGTTTTTATATTTATCGTCACAATTAAAAAAATAATTAGCTATATATGTAAAATTTTTAACTTTTTTACAAAAAAAGTGATTTTAACTGAAAAAATTCTTGATTTATGATTAAATTCACATTATTATTAAATAACAGAACATTTTAACTAAGGATGCAATTGAATGAAGAAGAAAATCTGTATTTTTGTACAGTCAAATTTTGTGCAGACAGAAATAACGAACAGGAAGGATGAGAAAGAGAGCCAAATACTTCCAGTGAATCCCGTATATGATAGTATTACAGATACGACAAAATGGAGCTATATTTATTTTGGAAGTTATCCTCAGACTCAATTAATAAGTATGATGTTGTGTGTACTGCAGCGGAACATTTAGAAAATGTTGCATCTGGCAGTCGAAGTCAGGTTTTGGATGAATTAATGAAATCAATAGCAGCCGATGGAGCTGGAATTTTTGTAGATGCGCTGCTGGATCGCGCTGCTGACCGGTGCATATGGGTAAAACTTATTAAAGAGGCTGTAGATATTGGTACAACGATATCTAATCTATTGTTAAACACAGATGATATACAGAAATTGAAAGATTCTTTACGTGTAGAGGTATTTCTTGGTATTACAGCAGCTATATGTTGTGGAAAAATCGCATTCAAGCAGAAAAGACTTACCAGAATCTTCTTATTAAATCATTTGCACAATTTTCCAGACCGTATTCAGTATCACAGGCTGTTTCTAATTGTCTGGAAAGTTTTAAGGATTCGGTATTTACAGAAAGCAGGACAGACGAATTGCTTGGGTATGCAGTTGATTGTCCGGTGGATGTGCAGGTTTTTGATGAACATTTTACGCCAGATGAACAAAAACCGGGAAAAGTAATCGACCAAGGCGCTATAGTACAAAAATATTCCCTTGAATATACAATTACAGAGTTGCCGGCATCTATTAAAGAAAATGGAATGCGTTATTTTGAATGTATAAGATGCGGTGATACTTATAGCAACAAGATTTCTTCACAGTACTATCATGTAGCATATAGAAATAATAAAGCGGTCGGTATGGCCAGCGCTATTATTATTCTGAAGGGCAGATATACTGGTACGGTAAAGAAAACATTCAGAATTCTGCCAAGGGGTACGTCCCTGAAAGGCAAAATATTGGCAGATGAAAATAAATTTATAGTACGATGGAAGAAGCAGACAGTACAGGTAGATGGGTACCAGATACAATATTCAGAAAATATGAAATTTGCAAACACTAAGAGCAGAATAGTGAATGACTGTAAAAAGACGAAGATTATAGTCAAAAAACAGAAACCGGGGAAGAGATATTATGTGAGAGTTCGTACCTATAAGAAGGTAAACGGAAAAAAATATTTTTCGAAATGGTCAAAAATAAAGGTGGAAAAATAAGGTGAAAAACCTCCTGCTTTACAGAAAAACGTGTTGATATAATTATTTCTTCACATAATCCTTTAGGCAGGGAGGTTTTTCGATGAGAACAAAGGTGAAATTAACGTGTACATAGAAAAAACATTCAAAACAGTTTTATCTTGTAGTAAAAATGATTAAACCCGTTAACCAATATTTCCCTAACATGACCAGCCTGTATAACAGACAAAGATCCAAAGCCAGGGTAATGTTATCTGTTCCAATGCCAAACTTCTAATGACACGTATCCTTTCCTTTATATTTTATATCAATAGTATGAAAAAAACAAGACGAAATTAAAAAAAATTTAAAATATTTTAGAGTTAAGTGGGAAATTTACAAAAGCCTCCCACTTTATACAATTGTAAGCAAAAATATCTGTTGACCAGTGATTTCATTACAAACAATTGCCATAAAATGGAAGGTTTTTATGAGAACAAAGGTGAAGGTAACGCGTAAAACAGAAAGACAACATATGGAATAGCTTTATCTTGCAGTAGAATTGGTTAAAGTGATAAATCATTTTTTTCTATCCGATTGTTATAATATACAGATTAGAAAAAGCAGAGTTACATTCTCTATTCTTATGTTATAATTCTGAGGACGCGTATCCGTTCTTCTATATTTTAAATCAATAGTATGAAAAATGCAAGTGCTTTAAGTTATTTAGAGGATTGACGAGAAAACCAATGAGATCCCCGAAATGCAGGCGGTTATGAAAGGGCTTGACTGCCGCAGGCGCATCGTTACTGCGGATGCCATGAATGCCCAGAAGGAAACCGCACGGGTTATTGTGCAGGAAGCGCACGGGGATTACTGCCTGGCGCTCAAAGGCAACCAGAAGCAGGCTTATGAAGAAGTCCGGGATTATTTTGCCTGTATGGGGCTGCTGGAAAACATGCGCCAGAAAGCAGGACAGCACCAAAGTGAGACAGAGAGATCCACTTATGCCATAACCGTAAGGGAATATTTCATCACGGATGACATCCAATGGTTTGAAGACCGCAGCAGATGGGAGAAACTCCAATCCATCGGGTATGAGAGGAAGACCATAACGATTAAGGAAACAGGGGAGTCCCATGTAGAAGAACGGTATTATCTGTGCAGCATCAAACCAATTGCCGAGTTATTTGCGATAGCAGTCCGGAGACGCTGGAACATAGAGAACAGTCTGCATTGGACACTGGATGTCGTATTCAGGGAAGACAGCCTGGGTTTCAAAGAAAAGAAGGCAGTCCATAATCTGGGGCTGATCAGACGGTTCGTTATGTTTATTATTAAGTTGATGAAAGCATATTATGGACGAAGCATGAGAAGAGTCCGGAAAACGATTGGGAGAAAACCCGAAACAGAACTTCCGCTTATTCTTGCTGTCCTGAGAGTATTATACACCAATGATTTATTAGATTCCATTGACGAACTCGCCAAATAATGGGATGGTAATTAGTAAGTTTCCGTTCATGCGTTTATTCTGGAATAAATACAAAATCATATTTACTTTTTTGGAACATATATGATATAATGTTTTCGTCTTTATAAAAATATCTTAAAAGGAAGAAATGGGGAAAATAATTATGTGCTGTTGCCGAATCAATACAGAAGTGTTAATGGCTAATTTATTTGCAAAATCTGCAAAATCCGCAACATATACTTTAGACAATCTAAGAGGTTACTTAAAGTTTTTATCGAAAGGAATACCAATATATCTGTCAACAAACTTTTCTAATAAAGCAGTTTGGGATTGTGTTGAGAGTTACCCTGATCTTTATCAGATTTCAAATAACGAGGATGGAACCATTGTCATTCGATCAGGCAATAAATTACCCAATTTAGAATTTTTTAATGCTGCATATCCGGCCAATATGTCTGAGTATATTAAAGAAGTTACAAGCGTGTATGTAAATAGCATATATGAAAATAATAGATAAGTTAATCATATTACTACCAGCGAAAACTGTACCCGTCTGAACACGATGAATCCAAGTGTCTGGCGGGTAAATTTTTTACGAATATGGAGAAAATCTATGATGAAAATAATAAAAAACAGACATACATTAGAATGGGATGATCAAACAGTTTTTAAAGATACAGTTTTAGGTTATATTTATATTCCTAAAGCAGTGGCTCATAAGCTGATAGACCATAAAATTTTTCAGCGTTTACATGATGTTGCGCAAACAGGAATGGCAACATTATATCCGGGCGCTACGCACAATCGCTTTTGCCATTCTATTGGAGTATATTATTTAGGAAAGCAGGCGTTCCAAAATTTTCAGCAGAATGTTAAAACACAGCATGAGAATATATATTATCAGGTAGCGGAATCAAAAGATAATTGTGAATGTGTGTGGAATCGTTGGAGATTTCTTTTTGAAATGAGTTGTCTGCTGCATGACTGTGGACATTCTCCTCTGTCACACAGCCTGGAATTTCTTTACGATGTTGCAGATTCTGACGAAGGTTTTGATGATGGTGATTATTCGAAAAAAACGGTAAATGAGGTTTTATTAAAGAAATTTGAAAAAAATAATAATTTTGAAGATTGTTTTGTAAAAAAAGATGGCGCTAATGTTTATGGCGCTCCGCATGAAAGAATGAGCGCCTGTCTTATTGTTTTAGAAGAAGAACAAGGCGGTTATCAGGAGATTATAAGAGAGTTAATACAGGATCAAATGTTGTATTTTAATGAAACGTATATAAACGATTCACTGCAACTGGAAAATCAAATTGATGAGGAATATGATGATGACAAGTTATTATCTGATCTTGAGTTTATGGTTCGTTCAATTATCGGATGTCCTTATGATGAACATTCAAATTTCTGGGGAGAAGAGAATAAACATCAAGATATAGTATTCCAGCTGAGAAATTGTATTATCAAATTATTAAATGGGATTATTGATGCTGATAATATTGATTATAGTATTCGTGATGCATCTGCTTCAGGATATAAAAGCGCACAGGTAGATTATGAACGTTTAATTAAGTCAAATACAATTGCTATAGCATATGAACAGAAAGATTTAATACTTAAAGGAGAGCCTTTTGATTATTCTGTGCGTTTAAAACATTTTATATCTGAAATGGCAGATAAAGATCATCCTATTTCAATGACAATCAGTGGAAGCGGTACGTTGGTTATTATACCGGATCCATCTAAAAAAGAAAAGAAAAAAAGAAGTACAGACCAGGAAGATTCTGATAATTATTCAGGTTTGCATATTACCGGTGACATTTGGGAAGATGATGAACATAGCAGTGACAAAACTGTTCGCGTAATTCATATTAGAGAAGGGAGCAGCGCTTATTTGGAATTGCAAAGTGGGCGTTTAGAAATCCGTCCTCGCGATCGGGAAAAAGAAACAGGTACACAAATGTATATTCAAAGCGATAACCTTAGTGGACAAATGGAAGGTATTATTTTTGTAGGAACCAGGTCATCGTTAAATACTTCTGACAGACTCATGGAGAAAAAGATACAAAATGGAGTATTAAGAATTTATCCGGCGTATCATAAAAGCGCTTTGAGCGTTATACAGGGCGCTTTGGATGCGGCTAATTTTGAGTCCAGATGGATATACTCCCATCATGTGACAACTTATTATAATAATTTTTTGAGTGTTTTTCTCCTGGCAAAATACGCTGATTTTTGTGTGGAGGAAGAATGCTATAGTTTGTTAAATAAGTTAGATGACTTATTGGAAATTTTTCATAGCATCAGGCAGGATTCTGTTGACAGACAGGAAAATGAAAGTTTACAAGAAAAAATAGATGAAGAATTATGTAAAAAAGCTGGTGAATATTTTGAAAATGCTAAATTGTATAAAAAATTAGCTATTAATGAGAAATTTCCGGCACAAATACTTCAAATTAATAATAAAGAAGATTTAGAAATGATTCATTTACTTTTTCGTATTTTAAGCTCTTTATGCAGATTTTATCCTATTATTCATCAGGATAATATTGAGCTGCCTTTGGAAAATGCTATTTGCTGCGGGATAGAAAAAATATTAAAAACGATAAATGGTTTGTCTGAAACGGTTGCAGATATATCTTTGTTATCAGAAATAGAGAAAAAAATATATAGCAAACTTTTTAACCGGCTTTCAGATATTACACTCAAAAAGCAAGGTATGTCTGTTATGAATGCTTTATTAGGAATGCCGTATACGCAGAAAATAAATGGTCGAAACTACTATCGCATCAGTGATTCAGATTTGCGTAGCATGTATCATAGTTTAATACAAAATGCAACAACAGAACAAAAAGAAAGATATTCAGATTTGTTTGATGCTATCGATCAATATGAATCTCGAAAATATTTGGCTCCTATGTGGAAATCTCATGCAGAATTTCAATTCTATACACACGGATGGAAGGAAGAATGGTTTAGGCCGCAGGCTGATAATGGAAATCTTTCATTAATTGAAAGCTTTTTTTATAATGAAAATGCTCCCTCTATAACTTCTGCAAATCAAGAACCTTTATATACATATTTTTCTAAAAAAGAAGAGTATTCACTTGGTGAGGAACTAAAAAAATTTTGGGAGAAAGCTCAAAAGCAATTCTGTCTTGAAATATTAGTATACGTACCACAAAAAATACGTCATAAAGATCTGAAAGGAAATAATACTTTTATTATTTGGAAGAACAGGGTCGTATCATTGAAGGATATTGGCCTTCATACCAATCAGGCTGAAAAGCATACATATTTTTATTTATATTATCGTCAAATGAAAGATGCGGCAGAAAATCCGAAGTTAAGATTAAATGCATCTGAATTTATGGATTTTTTAAGACAAACATTAGAAAAGAAAAAATTACTTTCGTCGTTCCAGAAGGAGCAGAATACCTAAATGCTTTAAGACTGGAAACCGCATTGCAAAAACAGGAGGAGTTAGTAAATGGGAGAATCACAAAAAGAATTAATAGAAAAGTCCGGCAGTATTAGAATTCGAGACAATATACATGGGGATATACTAATTCCTGAAAAATTTGTTCCGATTATAAATGCGTATGCTTTTCAGAGATTAAGACGAATTAAGCAGCTGGCCACGGCTCAATATGCTTTCCCGGGTGCTGATCATACACGTTTTATACATTCATTAGGAACATTTCATGTCATGCAGCAGATTATATCTCATTTTGAATCATATTTTAAGGAATTGGGTTTACATGATTATATTGACCAAACAGAAGAAGAATTGTTATTAGTGGCATCTTTATTGCATGATCTCGGGCATACGCCATTTTCTCATGCGCTGGAAGATGTCATGCCTAACGCAAGAAAAGTTCCTCATGAACAATGGACAATTGATATTATCATGGATAAAAAGAATGGCTTATTTCAGACGATCGAAAATATTTTTGGAACAGGGAGCGCAAAGAAAGTTGCGGACTATATTTTAATGCATAAAACAAGTGATCCCTTTTTTTCGTCAAATTCTATAAATCTGGGAAATATTTTTCATTCTTTAATATCCAGCCAGCTGGATGCAGATCGATTGGATTATTTGAGGCGAGATTCTGTTTCAACCGGTTTTTCTTACGGTTTGGTTGATATAGACAGATTAATTGGAGGATTTCGAATAGGAATTTTAGAAAATGGTGATGCGGTTGTTTGTGTGGCAGAAAAAAACCTTTCAGATGTTGAAGGTTATTTATATGCCCGGTACCAGATGTATCGTAATGTGTATTTAAAACCATATAAAATGCTGACAGAAGATTTATTAAGAAAGATTATTCAATATGTATATTATCTTTTTGAGCATGATAAGTTGAAAATCACAGAACTTCCTCCGGGATTTAAAGCAGCTTTGCAGCAGCCTTATATGTCAGTAGAAGATTTTTTGTCACTGGATGATTACGTTGTTATGGGTGCAGTCAGACAGTGGGCTGAATTAAAAGATAAACGTGCAGAGGTGCTAAGCAGTTTATGTCAATGTTTGCTTTATCGAACCGGCTATAAGCATTATAAATTTGTGGATCTACGAGAAAAAACAATACAGTTTTTTAAGGAGGAACTTGTTTCTATCATAAAAAAGCATATGACAGAAAAAGCAATAAATGAAAATAAAGATAAACTTTTAGATGAGTGGATAAATATGTTTCCGTTCATTATATTTAAAATTGCACATCCACAGCTGTACAGAAATAATGAAGATAATATATACATATTAGAAAATAGTGGACGTTTAGTAGAAATATCAGATTGTTCAAAATTAGTAAATGCATTTTATACGGATGAAGATGAGAATGAACCTACGTCAGCGGTATCTGCAATATATTATAACCCTGACATTTTGGAAGTATATTTGCTGCAGGGTGACTTTGATATAAGCAGCAAAAATGATATAAAAATTAAGGGGATCCAAAAAGAGGTGAAAAAATTGTTAGAAAGAAATCAGGCTAGAAATTGTATTGAAATTGAAAAAAAATATCATGTGCCGGATCATGTTGATTTGAAAGAGGTAATGGAAAAAATTCCGGCCTTTTTTAAGGAAAAGGGTTATTCCTATAAAGAGATAAACGATAATATGTCTAATGAAGTTCCTCAAATTGAAACACAGACTGATTATTATCTTGATACATCCGAAGATACACTTCTTAAAAAACATTGTACTTTGCGAATTCGTATAAAAAATAGAAAAGCTGAGATGACCTGCAAAAAACCGGTAACAATAAGTCGTTCCAATGGCAGTCAGGGACAAGTAGAACGATATGAATATGCATATGCATTAGGAGATATTGATATTTCTAAAATAAGCGAAATATATCGAAGCGAAGAATGTAAAAAGTTTGTCGAAAAATATTTACAGGATGATGTTAAATTTGAAGATTTGAAATATACGATTATTGTAAAAAATGACCGCACTAAATATTTATTTAGTAAAAATATAGAAACAGCAAAAGAATTTCAGACAAAGGAAAAATACGAGCTTGTATTTGATTCTGTAACATATACTAATTGTTATAATAAAAAGACATATAATGAATTTCAGGTAGAATTGGAACTAAAATCTGATCCCATCACTCGATTGAATATGCAGGCGTTAACAAATGAAATAGAAAAAAGACAACCTCAATGGAAGTTAGAAGTAATGACGGAATCAAAATATGAGCGTGCAAGACGATTTACGGTATAAATAGACGACAGGCACAAATAAAAGTTATATGAAAAATAAGAAATAGTCTAATAGCAGGTAAAAAGTTCATGAAATATATTTCATGAACTTTTTATAATACTAGCAAAAATTCTCTTACAGAAAGAAGTCGGGAAAACGGATAAGTTTGTTGCTGAGGGACTCTGCATAGATGTCAGCACTGACGATTAAAAAATAGATTTATCAGTTCTAATTGATTGTATAGTTTAACATTTTATTGAATTTACACCACTTTACAACTTTTTGAAAAATAAAATAACGCACAAGGCACTTTCTC